>CBFHHK010000396.1:833-2532 GCA_965655435.1 Planctomycetota bacterium
TCCTCCTGTCCCTGACCGCTGCCGCCCCAGCTCAGGATGACCCCCGCCGCGCCGTCTCGGCGCAGCAGGGCGGCAAGGTCTCCGCCCTTGACTTCGAGCACGCCTTCGGCGACGGCGCACCCGAGGACGCCAGCTCCATCAGCGTCGAGTCGCTTCGGGGACAGACGGTGATCCTCGAGTTCTGGGGCACCTGGTGACGCCCTTGTCTGGGTGCCGTGCCGCACCTGACCGAAGTCATGAAGGAGCTCGCCGGGGAGCCCGTCACCCTGCTGATGATCACCGACGAGGAGGCGGAGAAGATCGAGACCTTCGTCGAGGGCTTCAAGATGCCCGGCTGGGTGGTTGTGGACGAGGACGAGAGCACCCTCAAGACCTTTGATGTCAAGGCGCGGCCCCGCACCATCGTCATCAACCCGAGCGGCACCTGGGTCCTGGACATCAAGCCGAAGGAGTTGACGGCTGGGTTGATCCGGCGGGTCATGGCCGGCGAGATCCGAAGCGAAGAGGCCATTCATAGCGAAGGCACCGCGCACCTCGTCCCTCCCCCCCTCGGCCCCGAAGCCCTCCCCCCGGCGACCTTCGGGGAATTCGAGCTCCTCTCGGGGACCGAAGGGCCCATTCGGATCGGCCATCACGGGCTGGCAGCGCCCGCCCTCTTCGACCACGACGGGGACGGTAAGAAGGACCTCTGGGTCGGTGAATTCGAGGGCCGGCCATCCCTCGTTCGCGTCTATCGGAATGAAGGAACGAACAAGGCGCCGAGCTTCAGCGGTCAGTGGACGTACGCCCAGACCCTGAGCGGAAAGCACATCTTCGTCGACACCTGGTGATGCCAGCCCTTCGGTCCACAGTTTGTGGACCTTGACGGAGACGGGCACACCGATCTCTTGAGCGGCCAATACTCGCCCGGAATCATCCGCTTCTGGCGGGGCTCTCCGGAGGGCTTCCACGACCCGGTGGTGCTGGAGGAGACTGATGATCCGGACGAGTCGGCCTTCATCGCGCCGTCCTTCGGAGACCTCGATGGCGATGGCGACCTCGACATGGTCGTGGCAGGCGAGACAGGGCTGAGGGTCAACTGGAACACCGGAGAGCCGACCGCGCCACGCTTCGGCCGCCGCGTCCCCTTGACCGATCCTGCCGGCACGCCCCTCACGATCGCCCGCGCGCCAGGGGCTTCAGGCGAGCCCAACGCCAAGACCAGCCCCAGCGTCGTCGACTGGGATGGCGACGGGACCCTCGACCTGCTCGTGACCGACTACTTCATCTCCCCCGGCGACGTGGGGCTCACCTTCTTCAAGGGGCTTGGCGGCGGACACTTCGCCCGCGGCGTCCCGGTCTTCGAGGGGAAGTGGCTGTGCGGCTCGGCGCCCCTGGTCCACGTCACCGACTGGAACGAGGACGGCAAGCTGGACCTCCTCGTGGGCACGAGCATCGTGACGATCGACGGCGTCTACGCCGCGGAGCTCAACGAGGGCTACGAGGACGAGTTCGGTAGCTTCTTCGGCCCAGGGAAAGACGGTGCGCTTCAGTACAACCCGACGCCCTACACCGGCAAGGACTTCCGGCACGTCGGACACCTCTACCTGCGGCTCGGAAAGTAGACGGTAGAGGCCCCCTTCAGCGGACCTCCACCGGCACCAGCAGGTGGTCCGAGCAAGTGCTCGGGCCGCCCCCTGCGCGCCGTCCCCGCGCCGTC
>CBFHHK010000397.1:0-2532 GCA_965655435.1 Planctomycetota bacterium
TGAGCGCCAGCTGGGCGTTGATCGAGAACAGGATCCCGAGCACCACCGAGACCTTGAGCGCGTCGAAGAAGAGCACCACCACCCCGGAGGTGAACATCTCGGAGAGGTTCTCGATGTCCGTGGTGACGCGCGTCACCAGGGCTCCCGTGGGGCGGCGGTCGAAGAAGCCGAGGTCGAGGTGCTGGAGGTGGCGGAAGACCCGCGCCCGTAGGTCGTGGACCACTGCCTGGCCCGTCCGCGTCAGCACGGAGGTCTCCAGGTAGCGCATGCCGGTCATGAACACGACGAGCCCGAGGTAGAGGCCGACCCAGCCCAGCAGCTCACGGACGAAGGGGGCGCGGTCCGCTGCCCCGGCGGCCCCGGCCACGGGCCCGTCGATGGCGCCGCGCCAGATCCACGTGCCGAAGAGCTCCCCCGCGAAGAGGCACATGAGCACGGAGAAGCTCGCCAGGAACAGCCGCCGGTGGGGGCGGATGAACTCCAGGAGGCGACGGAACAGCGACGTGTCCCAAGCCTTGGTGACGACGAGCTCGGAGGGGTCCACTTCGCTGACGCTCATCCGGTCCTCCCGATCTCGCTCTCCATCTCGGCCGAGAGCGACTCCGTGCGCTGCTGCTGCTCCCAGGTCGTTCGATACCAGCCCTCTTGCTTGAGCAGCTCGGCGTGGGTGCCCGTGGCCTCCATGGCCCCCGTGGTGTCGAGCACCACGATCTGGTCCGCGTCGCGGACGGAGCTGAGGCGGTGCGCGGCCACCAGCACGGTGCGCCCGGCGCCGGCGCTCCTGAGGCTCCCGAGCAGGGCCTTCTCGGTTTCCGTGTCCACCGCCGAGAGGCAGTCGTCAAGGATGAGGATCCGCGGGTCCCGGGCGAGGGCGCGCGCGATGCAGGTCCGCTGTCGCTGTCCCCCGGAGAGCGTGACGCCCCGCTCGCCTACGAGGGTCGCCATCCCCTCGGGGAACTCCGCGACCTCGTCCTTCATGGAGACCCGCTCGATGAGCGCCGCCACGGCGGCGTCGTCCAGGGGCTCATCGGCGCCGAAGCGGATGTTGTCGGCGTAGGGTTCGCTGAAGAGGAACGAGTCCTGGGGGACGTAGCCGATGGCGCCCCGCAGGACCGCCAGGGGGAGGTCCCGGATGGGGGTGCCGTCCAGGCGGATGTCGCCCTCGGACGCCTCGAAGAGCCGGCCCACGAGGTTGAGCAGCGTCGACTTCCCCGCGCCGGTCGGCCCCACGACGCCCACGGTCGAGCCGGCGGCGGCGGCGAACCGGATCCCCCTGAGCGCGGGCTCCGGGCCGCGCTCGTAGGAGAAGGAGACGTCCTCGAACTCCAGGCCCCCGCGGACGTCCGCGAGGGACACGGGCGAGTCGCCGTCCTCGATCGGGTTCTCCTCGTCGAGCAGCTCTTGGACTCGCTCGGCGCTGGCGATGGCCCGGGGGAGCATGCCCAGGACCCAGCCGATGGCGATGAGCGGCCAGAAGACCTTCATCGTCAGGTCGATGAACTTGAAGAGGTCGCCGATCGGCAGGGTGCGGTCCACTGCAGCGAGCCCGCCGATGAGCAGGATCACCGCGAAGGTCAGGTCAAAGGAGGCGTTGACCGCGGCGTGGGTGAGGCCGCGCGCCTTACCCAGCTCGACCTGGTTGTCCCGGTTCTCGGCGCTCGTGGCCTCGAAGAGCCGGGCCTGCTGATCCTCGCGGGCGTAGCCCTTCACGATGCGGATGCCGCCGAAGTTCTCCTGGGCCCGGTGACTGATGCTCGCGATGGACTCCTGGACCGCCACGGAGAAGGAGTGGAGCCGACCGGTCAGCAGCTTCATGGTGACCCCCATGCCGACCATGGGCAGCACCATCGCGAGGGCGAGAGCCGGCTTGATGGTGAAGAGGATCGCCAGGCTGATGGGGACGATGACCACCGCTCCGAGGGTGTACATGAGCCCCGGACCGAGGGTCATCCGGACCGCCTCCACGTCGCTCGTCAGCCGCGAGACCACGTCCCCTGAACGGCTGCGATCGTGGAACGCGAACGGCAGGGAGGCGAGCTTGTCGAGCAGCTCTCGCTTGAGGTCGACCTCGACCCGGCGCGACACCACGACGATCAGCCAGCGCTGGTAGAAGCGCAGGACGCTGTGCCCGACGGCGTAGACCGCCATCCAGGTGAGCACGTGGCCCATCCACTCGGCGTCAGAGGCGTCCTGGGCACGGTCGAGCGCGTCGCCCACGAGCAACGTGATCGCCACGTCCGCCAGCTGCGCGAGCGGGATGCACACGAGCCCCATGAGCAGGGGGCCGCGGTACCGCAAGAAGCGGCGGAAGAAGCGCGCCAGGGTAATCAACAGGTCAGCGTTCGCTCGGCAGCGGCTCGAGGAGGCGCTCGTGTCCTCGGGCGGCCCGCGCGCCGGACGGCTTCCGCGGCAGGTCCGCGCCGGTGACGCTGTAGGCGACCCATCGGACCGCCGCGGCCATGCGCTTCCCCAGCTGTCCCGCGAGCCGGGAGGCGAGCTGCTGTTCGGACTCGTCGAGGCGGGGGGTGAGCC
>CBFHHK010000398.1:0-2529 GCA_965655435.1 Planctomycetota bacterium
GAGTACGACGGCACCCGACACAACGTCGGGTTCGCCGTGCTCGACCACCTGGCGGAGAAGCGCGGATCGCTCTTTCGCGGACCGTCTCGCCTTGATGGCTGGACGGGGCCCCGCGGCTTCGACTGGGCGCGCTGCTCCGCTGATGGCGGGGAGGCGTTCCTTCTCAAGCCCGGAACGTTCATGAATCGCTCAGGTGACATCGTCGCCCCGATCGCGCGTTGGCTGGTGAAGCGTGGGGAACTCCCCTCGCAGCCGCCCTCGCCCGAACCGGGAGACGAGGACGCCGGCGCGGTCAAGGACGAGCCCCCCCAGCCCTCACCGGACTCCCTCCTCGTGGTCTATGACGACATGGACCTCGACGTGGGCAGGCTCCGTCTCCGCCCACATGGGGGACACGGGGGGCAGAACGGGATGCGTTCCATTATCCACCGCCTGGCGACCGACAGGTTTTCTCGACTCAGGGTCGGGATCGGTCGTGCGGGCACCGACGCGGCGCGTCATGTGCTGAGTGCGTTCTCCGAACCGGAGAGGCAGGAGATCGAGGTCTCGATCGCGGAAGCGACCGAGGCCATCGAGGCCTGGCTCGATGGCGAGGCGTTCGCCGATGTCATGACGCGGTTCCACAGCCGCTGGAACCAGCGTGATCTTTGATCGCGCACGACGTCACCTAACCCCGGAGAAGACCCTTGACTCAGATTTACGAGACCATGGTCCTGCTCGACAACGATGTCGTGCGACAGGACTGGAAGAAGGCGAAAGCCATCGTGACCGATACGGTTGCGAAGTACGACGGCGGCCTCGAGAGCTGCCGCCGGTGGGATGAGCGCAGGCTCGCCTACCCCATGAACCGCAAGAACCGCGCGACGTTCTACCTCGCGTACCACGACATGCCGGGCGACAAGATCCCGGGGTTCCTTCGGGACCTCGAGCTCAACGAGTCCGTGCTCCGGTACCTGATGGTCCGGGTCGACGAGACCCCCGAGGAGGAGCGCAAGCTCGCCGCCGAGGAGGACGGCGCGGAGTACACCGTGCCTGAGCCGCCCGACGACGACCTGATCGAGCTCCCGGAAGAGGAGGAGACCGATCCCCTCATGGACGTCGACATCCCGGTGGACATTCCCGCCGAGGCTTCCGCCACGGCCCCTGAACCCGCCAAGGAGGGCTGATCCAATGAAGCGACGCGTCAAGACCATGATCGGATCGAAGAACTGCGACGATCCCGTCATCGATTACAAGAGCACCGAGTACCTCGAGAAGTTCCTGACCCCCCAGGGCCAGATCCTCTCGCGCCGCCGCACGGGCTTCTGCACGCAGTGCCAGAAGCAGCTCAAGTCGGCCATCAAGCGTGCACGCCACGTCGGACTTCTCCCCTTCGTGGGCTGATCGTCGTTCCGACGACAGGAGCACAGATATGAGCGACATAGAAGTCCTACTGCAACAGAGCGTGAAGCACCTCGGCCTCGTCGGTGACGTGGTCAAGGTCAAGCCCGGCTACGCCCGGAACTACCTCTATCCCAAGCGCCTCGGCATTCCGGCAACGGAAGACGCCAAGCGCCAGATCGCCCGCCGCGCCGCCAAGGTGCGCGAGGCAGAGGCCCTGCGCCTCCAGGAGATCGCCGAGCTCGTCGGGCGCCTTGAGGGCCTCGAGTTCAAGATCACCATGAAGTCCGACCCGAACGGAAACCTCTACGGCTCAGTCAACAGCGCGAAGATCGTCGAGCTGGCCGGTGAGCAGGGCGTGACCCTCGCCGAGAAGGACATCCGCCTCGAGGCTCCCATCAAGACCGTCGGCCAACACCGGGTGAAGGTCCACGTGAAGGACGACGAGTTCGGTGAGGTCCTCGTGGACGTCGAGGCCGAAGGCAAGTCGCAGGAGGTCCTCGACGCCGAGGCGGCCGCCGAGGCCGCTCTCGATGCCGAGGCCAGCGCCGAGGGCCCCAGCGGCCCGCCGTCCGAAGACTGATCAACGTGACCCTGCCCAGGGTGCCCCTGAGGGGCCCCCGGGCCATGGGGCCCACGAACGATCGAACTGTGGAGCCCGGGGGGACGACCCTCCGGGCTCCGCTCGTTATCCTCCAGCCAGGCCCGCGCGCGCCGCGCCACGCCGTCAACCTTGGATCAGCAGCACGAGCAGAGCGGTATGGGACCTGGACCGGATGAGGGGGCGGGGCCTGACCCGACGCGGGACGTTGACGACGTGCCGGACCACGGAGACGCGTTCGCCGGGAGCGGCTTCAATCCTGGTCGTTGGTCCTCTGACGACGACCTGCCTCCGGTCGGGGGTGCTTCGGAGGAGAGCTCCGAGTGGGACAGCGAGGACGGCTGGGACCCCGTGCCGGTCGCCGAGGGCGACGGCGGGGATGCCGAGGCGGAGGAGAGCGCTGCCGAGGTCGACGCCTCCGAGCTTCACTCGGAGGCGGCGGCGGTGAGCGCCGAGCCGGCGGGGGGGCCGCCCGCGCTCGGGAGCAGCCCGGATGGGCCCGCGGTTGGCGCCGCTGGGGCAGCGCCCGATGGGGGCGCTGGGCTACT
>CBFHHK010000399.1:0-2518 GCA_965655435.1 Planctomycetota bacterium
GCGACCGCTCTTGCCCAGGGAATCCAGGACCGCATCCACGGCCTCCCAGCGTCCGAGGGTCACGTCGCGCTGGAAGATCTGCACGTCCCTCGCGAGCCGCTTGGTGGCGAGCGCCTTGCGCTCCTTCTCCACCCGAGACTTCTCCTTCTTGTAGGCCTTGTGGGCCTCGTCCGACGCGTTGTACGCGGCGAGGTCCGCGTCATATGCCGACTGCAGCTCGGCGTCCGACACCTCCGCCGCCTGATAGGCCGCGAGGGCCTCGGCGTAGTCCTCCGCGTCGTGGTCCTCTTCAGCCTCCTGCTTGGCCTTGGCGAGCGCCACCAGGTCCGCCACGGACCCCACCGGGGCCACCAGCTCCGAGGGAGGCACGGGACGCTCGAGGGCCTGCAGCTTGGGCGCCTTCGGCTTCTTCGGTTTGGGCGCCGGCTCCTCCGGCATGGGCGGGTCCTGGAGCTCGGGGTCCTCCGCCGAGGTCAGCGGAGCGGCCTTGGACCATTCGGCGAGGATCTTGGAGGGCGTGCGGTCGAGGATGGCCTGCTGGAACTTCTGGACGCGCTTGGGGTCGACGGGCTTCTCCTCCTTCGGACTCGCCTTGGCCCCTGGGCCTCCCGGTGCGGCTCCCAGCATCTCCGGGGGGGGCTCGGGGAACTCGACGTCCTCCAGGACGACGACGCCGCCGGTGGCCGACCCCACGGTCATCGCTGGCATCATCTGCACCGGCGCCGTGGTGACCAAGATCGGCGCGGCGCTCGTGGAGCCGCTGACGATCACCTTGGAGGACCCGGTCCGGGAGAGGGTGAAGCCCTGGACCGCGCTCTGCTGGGCGAGAGAGAGCGGGGCGAGGGCGACCGATGCGGCGGCGAGGGCCGCGAGGGTGGAACGGGACATGGCGATCGGGAAGGTCACGGGCGGGTAGATCGGGTTCGAACATCGGCGCCCCTGGCGCCCAATACCGCGGAAGGAGCGGTGTAGCGGGAGGAGCTTCGTGGCGGGAGAAAGAGCGGACACGCTTCCCCCTCGGCTCCCCCTACGGGCGAGCGTCTCCTCAATTCACGGCGCCTGCCCGGCGTCACCGCCGAGCAAGCTCCGTCGAGCAGGACGGCTCAGGACCCCGAGCCGTCGGGCGGCGGACCACCGCTCGCACCACGGGAATCGGAGGGCTTCTTTCCAGACTTGGGCTTGCCCCGACCGGGGCGCTTTCCGGAACCGTTTCAGGTCCCGTTGCCGCTTCATTGGTTGGGCAGGGGCAGGCCCTGCAGCTCTTCCAGGTCGAGCCTGGCGAGCTTGATGGAGGACTCGAGGTCCTCCATGTGGGTTCGAGCCGCTTGCTCGTCGCCACGCGCCTCGGCGCGCTCGGCGAGCAGCCGGTAGCTCTGGCGGGCGACCTCGGCCTCAGGCTCCCACTCCTCGCGGGAGTAGCCCTCGAGGCGCATCAGCCAGGTGTAGTAGTACTGGGCGTTGGCGAGCCCCTCGCGGGCCTCGTCCAGCATCGCCCCCTCGGAGGCCTCGAGCGGAGACAGCTCGTCGACGAGCCCCGAGAGCTCGGAGCGCGCCGCGATGAGATCGGAGGACGCCAGCTTGGCCTTGGCCGCGCTCAGGCGGATGCGCCGCGCGCTGCGCTCGAGCGCCGGGGTGTCGAGGCCCGGCAGGCTCTTCAGCGCCGCGTCGTAGTGCTCCACGGCGAGCGCCCAGTCCTTGGCCTCGGCGGCCTCGCGCGCGGCCGAGAGCTCGGCGTCCACGAGGTCGAGCTGGACGCCGTCCTGGCCCGGACCTTCGTGGTAGGCCCACGCTCCCACGGGGAGCAGGAGCCAGCCGGCGATCATGAATCGTCTCATCGTGTCGTTCCTCGTGATGCGCTCCGAACGGAGCAGGAGGGGGTCCTGTTGGAGTCTATCGGCAGATCCGGAGTCGGTGACTCAATCGACCGTCAAGTGCGGGGGAGTTCGCCCTGGGGGCCTCGCCAGGAGGTCCGGCGGTGGGCCCAGGGGCTCCCGAGCGCCCGGAGCAGCGGCGGCAGCAGCGCGAGCAGCAGGGCGCCCAGGGCCATCGCCAGGAGGGCGTACTCGCGGCGACCGAGCTTGAGCGCCGCCTCACGGTCCGCCCCTGCGGTCACGGTCCGGAGCACCTCGCTGGCCACCTGGCGCTTGTTCCCGTCGTGGTACTGACCGCCCAGCCGCAGGGCCATCTGCCGCAAGGCGGACACATCCTGGCGGGAGTTCCGCCCGTTGATGAAGCTGCCCTTCGTGGGGTCGCCGATCCCAACCACGAGGACGCCGCCGATGGCGGGCGGCATCTTCGGCATGCCGGTGGGCGGCAGGGTGTCGCCGTCGCTGGCCACGATGAGGGTCGTGCTCCCCGGCTCCCAGGGAGCCGCGATGCGCGCCGCCTCCTCGAGCCCGTCGAACAGGCGCGTCTCGCCGGACTTGAAGGCGAAGTGCATGGGGAGGTCGCTCAGCACATTGCGCACGACCTCGGAGTCCGAGGTGTCCACCACCACCGGCATGGCGCCGGTGTAGGT
>CBFHHK010000400.1:0-2484 GCA_965655435.1 Planctomycetota bacterium
GGTCATCCGGCTGCACCGAAGCCATGACCAAGGCCGGACGTGGAGCGCCGTCGCGGCGGCCAAGCTCCAGCGGCCGACGATGACGTATTGGCGAGACATCACGGGGACGAACGGCGTGCTCTATGCCTCCGCTTGTTGCGTCGAAGCCACGAGTAACGAGCGCAAGATGCAGCTGTTCCGGTCGTCGAACTACGGCAAGACCTGGGTCTCGCTCGGCAATCCGTACATCGGTCCATTCGGCGGCATGCAGGCGATCTATCAGATGTGCATCACGGACCACGGCGAGGTCTTCGCGGCCTGTCAGCCGGACAGCACGATCCTGCGCTGGCCTGTTCGCTGAGGCGCAGAGTCCGGAATTGGGGTCCGCGCGCGCGGCGCCTCGATGAGCCGCGCGAAGCGGAGCGCGCAGCATGGATGTGTCAACAGGTAGTGGGCCGAGGCCTTCCCGCCGTCGCGTGGGGGGGCGAGATCAACTCGGGGGGGCGAGGCGCTCGAGAAGGCCCTCGAGGGTCTGGAGCTCGGAGACTTTGAGCCCCGTGGTCTGGGCAGCGTGGACCTCGAGGATCGGATCGTCGAGGGCGTCGACCCGGCGGCGGCCCTCCGCGGTGAGGGTCGCCCGGACGACGCGACGATCCTCGGTGCAGCGGCTCCGGGAGACGAGCCCAGCCGCCTCCATGCGGTCAAGGAGGCGGGTCACGTCGGGGACGCGGTTCACGAGCCGCTGGCCGACCATCTGACAGGGGAGGCCGTCCTTCGGGCCCCCGCGCAGGATCCGAAGCACGTTGAACTGGGGCTGGGAGAGCCCGTTGGCCTTGAAGAGCGCTGCGGAGTCCCCGGAGAGGCGCTCGTGGGCGCGCATGATCGCGAGGTAGACGTCGCGGGCAAGGGTGGGCTTCGACCGTTGGGGCATGGCGCGTTTATCGTCGATGTCAGTATCTGTTGCCACGGACATTGCGGCAAATCTCACTTGCGCTGAAGCCCATCGGAGCGAGAGCTGGGTCCAGTCCTCGCCGCTCCCATCACCTGCGGCCCGGTCAGGCAGCCTCCCGAGCCGGAGAGAGGTCCAGGCGGGTGGGGGGGAGGCGGCGCTGGCGGGGAAGGGGGTCCCTCTCAGCCGAGCACGCCGCGGACCACCTCGCCCTCCACGTCGGTGAGGCGGTAGCGGCGGCCCTGGAAGCGGTAGGTGAGGCGCTCGTGGTCGATCCCGAGCAGGTGGAGGATGGTGGCCTGCAGGTCGTGGACGCTGACCCGGTCCTTGACGGCGCTGAAGCCGAACTCGTCGGTGGCGCCCCAGGTGGTGCCGGGCTTGATGCCGCCCCCGGCCATCCAGAGGGTGAAGCCGTAGGGGTGGTGGTCGCGGCCCTGATTGGGCGCGCCGAGGATCCCCTGGCAGAAGGGGGTGCGGCCGAACTCGCCGCCCCAGACCACGAGGGTGTCCTCCAGGAGGCCGCGCTGGGCCAGGTCCTCGACGAGGGCGGCGGAGGGCGCGTCCGTGTCGCGGCACTGGATCTCGAGCTGGGTGTTGAGGTTGCGGTGCTGGTCCCAGCCGGCGTGCATGACCTGGACGAAGCGCGTGCCGCGCTCCACGAGGCGCCGCGCCATGAGGCAGTTGTAGGCGAAGGACCCCTTGCGGCGGACGTCGGGTCCGTAGGACTCCAGGACGTGTTCGGGCTCGGTGGAGAGGTCGGTGAGCTCCGGCACCGAGGTCTGCATGCGGTACGCCATCTCGTACTGCGCGATGCGGGTGCGGATCTCGGGGTCGCCCACCTCCCGGGCGCGCTTCTCGTTGAGCGCGGCGAGGTCGTCGAGCATGCGGCGGCGCAGGCCGCGGTCGATGCCCTTGGGATCCTGCAGGTACAGGACGGGATCGCCGGTGCCCCGGAACTTCACGCCCTGGTGCACCGTGGGGAGGAAGCCGCTGCCCCAGTAGAAGTCGTAGAAGATCTGGCCGCAGGAGGCCTCCTTGTCCCGGGAGGTCATGGCCACGAAGGCGGGCACGTCGTCGGACATGCGCCCGAGCCCGTAGGAGAGCCAGGCGCCCATGGTGGGCCGACCCGCCTGCTCCGCGCCGGTCATGAAGTAGGTGATGGCCGGGGCGTGGTTCACCTGCGTGGTGTGCATCGACTTCACGAAGCACAGCCGGTCCGCGATGGCGGCGGTGCGGGGCAGGAAGCTCGAGACCGTGGCGCCGCTCTCCCCGTGGCGCGCGAAGTCGGGCAGCTCCCCGAGCATGGCCCGGGAGGTCTGCCCGTCGAGCATGGTGCTGAAGCGCTTGCCCCCGGCCACGGAGTCGGGGATCGGCTCCCCGTGGCGCTGGCGCAGGATCGGCTTCCAGTCGAACAGGTCCACGTGGGACGGGGCGCCGTTCTGGAACAGGTAGATCACCCGCTTGGCCTTGGGCGCGAAGTGGGGCAGGGCAGGGAGCGACTCCTGGGCCGCGGCCTCGCGGCCCAGGAGCCCGCCCAGGGCGAGGCCGCCCAGCCC
>CBFHHK010000401.1:0-2457 GCA_965655435.1 Planctomycetota bacterium
AGAGCTCAGCTCTGCGGCCTTCGTGGACCTCTTCGCCGGACGCCGCGGGATGGTCTTCGTCCTCGGTCGGCGAGATGAGCTCGAGGCCGCCGCGGACGCGGACCTGCGGGCTCAGCTCGAGGTCCTCGCGCGTGAGCGCTGGGGCGCGGAGGGGGCGCCGGTCCTCTCGGTGAGCGCGCGGCGCGGAAAGGGCGGAGCCGACGCCGGCGGCCTCCCTGAGCTCCGGCGGGCGCTCGGTGACCTGATCTCGGAGGAGCGCCTCGGGAGCGTGCGGCGACAGAACGCGGTGGGCAACGTGGCGCGCATCGGGGCGGAGATCGCGGAGGTGCGGCCGGAGATCGAGGCGGCGGCGAGCCGCTTGCGCGAGGGCCTTGAGGGCGGCGCCGCCGGCTGGTGCGGTCGGACCGTGGCGCTGGTGAACGAGCGGCTCGAACAGCGCAAGGCGGACCTCTCGCGGATGCTCTGGAACGACGCGGCCAAGGTCTGGGATGGCCCTGGCGGCTATGCCCTGCGGGTCGGAGGTCTCGGGACCCTGGGGCTGGGGGCTGGCGCCGCGGTCGCGCGGCGGAACCCACTCCTGGCCGCAGGCCTCGCGGCGGGCAGCCTCGCCGCGTCGCGGGTCCAGGGGGCGGTCCGCGACCGCGCCTTCGAGTCCACCTCTGGGCTCCTGCCAGGGGGCAGCGAGCTCGAGGAGCTGCAGCGCGGAGCCTTTGTGGACGCGCGGGTCGCTGCGTCCGAGCTCGCCGAGGAGGAGGCCTCGCCCAGCCTGTCGCCTGTGGGGAGTGAGCTCTCCGCCAGCGCCGCAGGCGCGGTGGATGAGGCCTGGGATCGCCTGCTCCGGGTGGACCTGCCACGGGAGGCCCGCCGCGGCGTCCCGGGTCTCCTCCGTGCCGTCGTGGACCTGCCCGTGTTCGGGCTGGGCGCGTGGGTCCTCTACCGGACCGTCGAAGGCTTCATCGCCGAGCAGTACGTGGGGGTCGACTTCCTCGTCAGCGCGACCCTCATCGCGCTCGCATGGCTGTTCGGGGCGCGGGTCCTCGTGCGGGCCCGCTTCGCAGGGCGGAGCGCGGCGCTCCTCGCGCAGGTCCGCGGAGACATCGAGCAACGGGTCGGCGCCGCCGCGGGCCGGGCGATTGAGGCGCCGTCCGAGCGGCTCGAGGCCCTGCTGGGCAGCCTGCGCCGGGTGGAGTTGGCGGACCAGGCTTGGCGGCGCCGCTTGCACGGCAGAGAATGAGGGGGCACCTCTCCCCGACCCCAACGTCCCCGATGCTGATCCTGCTGCCCCTCGTCGCGCCCCTCGCTCTCTCCGTTCCCGCCGCCGTTGAGCCGCACCAGGACGACGCTGTCGCGGAGCCCGCGGCGTCCGCCGAGGTCATCCTCGGCCCCGAGGGCCACCGCTATCGCTGGGTCTCGGACTGGCTCAAGCTCCCCGAAGGCATGGTCCTCGGCAACACGCACGGCTGCGTGGCGGTGGACTCCAAGGGGCGCGTGTACTTCAACACCGACGCGAAGCACGCGGTGGTGGTGGCGGACGCCGATGGGAACGTCGTTGACACCTGGGGCTCCGAGTGGGCCGGCGGCCTGCACGGGATGACGATCGTGAAGGAGGCCGAGGGGGAGTTCTGCTACCTCTCGCACATCGGCCGGCACGAGATCGCGAAGGTGACCCTCGACGGTGAGCTCGTCTGGAAGAGCGGGTACCCCGCCGCGTCCGGGGTCTACAAGGGCGCCGGGCAGTACCGGCCGACCGGCATCGCGGTGGCGCCCAACGGCGACATCTACGTGGGCGACGGCTACGGCCAGAGCTGGTGCCACTCGTTCTCGGCGAGCGGCGAGTATCAGGGGTCGTTCGGCGGCCCCGGGACCGAGCCCGGCAAGATGCGCACTCCGCACGGCATGATCATCGAGCGCGTGGGGGAAGAGGTCTACGTCGTGGTTTGTGACCGGGAGAACCACCGGCTCCAGCGCTTCGACCTGGACGGCAACTTGGTTCGGGTAGAGACGCCGGGCCTGCGCCGGCCCTGCAACGGGGTGTTCACCGGGGACGTGCTCGCCGTCGCCGATCTCATGGGGCGCGTGACGCTGCTCGGCCTCGATGAGAAGGGCGAGCGCTACGTGGTCGCGCACCTCGGCGACAACCCCGAGCCTTCGCGGCGTGGGGTGAACGGGGTGCCCCGGGAGCAGTGGGCGGACGGGGAGTTCCTCTCGCCCCACGGGATCGGGGCGGACGCCGACGGGAACCTCTACGTGCTGGACTGGAACCGGAACGGACGCGTCAGCAAGCTGGAGCGCCTGGAGGACTGAGGTCGTCCGGACTCCCAGGGGGGGGCTGAGCCGGCATCGGCCCCAGGGGCCGCGGGCTCGGACCGCCGAGGCCAGCTCGAGTCCATCACCCCGGAGCCTCATAGCCTGGGGAAACCTCCGCGAGGGAAGGCTGGAGGGGGCGGGCATGCGGGG
>CBFHHK010000402.1:0-2444 GCA_965655435.1 Planctomycetota bacterium
CGGCGTTGGGGCAGGCTCGCGGGCATGGGGGGGCGGGTGGCGGGGCACATCCGCGCAGGCGCTGACGTCGCGTCAGGCCCGGCGGGGAACGGGGACCATAACCAAGCCGCCGCGTATGGTCATCAATTCCGTTCGGCTGACTCCAGGCGCAGCGAAGGATCGAACATGGCGTCATGCCGGAGGGACCCGAGATTCATCGCGCAGCTGACCAGATCGCGGACGCGATTGAGGGGGAGGCCATGCGCGAGGTAAGCTTCGGGTTATCCAGGCTGAAGCCCTGGGAGGAGCAGCTCACGGGGGCCACGGTGACCGAGATCGAGGCCCGCGGGAAGGCGATCCTGACGCGCTTCGACGTGGGCCTCGCGGTCTACTCCCACAACCAGCTCTACGGGAAGTGGTACTTCCGGAAGGCGGGCAACTACCCGAAGACCGGCCGCTCGCTGCGCATGGAGCTCCGGGGTGAGAAGCGTTCGGCGTTGCTCTACAGCGCGTCGGAGATCGAGATCCTGCGCCCCGAGGAGGAGCCGGATCACCCCTACCTGGGCAAGCTCGGCCCCGACGCCGTGGACCCCGACGTCACGCGGGAGCAGGTGCTGGCGCAGCTGGAGGATCCGCGCTTTCGCGGTCGAAATCTCGGGGCGTTGCTGCTGGACCAAAGCTTCGTCAGTGGCCTCGGGAACTACTTGAGGAGTGAGATCCTCTGGTGGGCGGGCCTCCATCCCAGCTGGCGGCCCAAGGAGCTCGACGACGAGGACCGAGAGGACCTCGCGCGGTGGATCCTGGATGTCACCCGCCAGAGCTACGAGACCGGCGGGATCACGGACTGTCTCGAGCGCGTGGAGGACGCGAAGGGACGGGGCGTTCCCTTCCGCCACTACCGTCACGCCGCGTTCGCGCGGGCAGGTCGCCCCTGCCCCGAGTGTGGCACCCCGGTAGAGAAGATCGACGTGGGGTCGCGGCGCCTCTACCTGTGCGTGCCCTGCCAGCCGCCTCGCTGAGCGCGGCGCCGGCCTTGGCGGGCCCTCAGACCTTCCGGTCCTCGAGGGCGCCGGACTCGGAGAGCGCGGCCAGGACAGCGTCGCGGGCGGCCGGGCGGCACATGACGAGCTCGTGGTTGCGCGGATCGGCCTGGTTGTAGACGTGCTCGGAACCGTCGAGGCGGCAGACGTGCCAGCCGAGGCTGCGCGCGATGGTCTCCGGGGCGCAGGTGTCCCACTCCTTGAGCCCGATCTTGTGCACGTACATGTCTGCGTCTCCGGTGAGGAGCATGCCCGCCTTGTGTCCCGCGGAGCCGGCGGGGACGAGGTCTCCCTCGATGGCGGCGGCGAAGCGGTCCACCCACTCGGGGGTGTGGGAGCGGCTGACGGCGATCCGGGGGCGGCCCTGCTGCGGGCTTGTGCCGGAGACGAGCTCGCCGCTGTCCTCGCCCTGGCATCCAGCGCGTTCGGCGCCGTCCGCCGAGACGCCGTAGAGGACCTTGCCCTGGGACGGCAGGGCCACGGCCCCGAGGACGCAGCGGCCGTCGACAGCGAGGGCCACGTGCACGGCCCAGTCGTCCCGGAGCTGCGCGTATTCCTTGGTGCCGTCCAGCGGGTCCACGATCCAGACCCTCGACTTGGAGAGACGCTCGGGGGTGTCGACCGTCTCCTCGCTCAGCACGCCGTCGTCGGGATAGCGGCCGGCGAGCAGCCCGTGAAGCAGGCCGTCGCAGGCCTGGTCGCACACATCGCCGAGGGTCTTGCCCTCCCAGCGGTCGAGCGCGCGCAGGGCGAGGCCGCGGTCTCCGGCGTCGCGGGCGGCGGCGATGGCGAAGGCGAGGTCACGTTCGATGGTGGCGGAGTCGAGCATCGGGTCAGGGGTGCTGGAGGCCTCGGAGGAAGCCTTGATAAGAGCCCTGGTGGGGCCCCGGTGAGGGCATCGGCCGGGTATTGAAAGGGATGGCCGGTGGGCGCGGGAGGGCGAAGTTCGACCCGCCGCACAGGGTCCTGGATCGGGTCAGGCCGCCCCTCTCCTTGACGCTTCAGTCGCGGGTCTTTGATGTTTCCCACGCGGAACGGCTGAAGGCAGGCTCGCGGTGGGGGAGGGCGGATCAGCGGCGGGGCCTGGCGGGCGCCGGGGGCGAGCGCCGCTCAGGGAGTCTGAGTCTCACCTGGCCAGGCGCTGAAGCCACCCTCGAGGTTGTGGAGGCCGCCGACCCCTTCGGTCGAGAGGTGCTCGCACACCGCGGCGGAGCGGCCGCCGGCGGCGCAGTAGATGAGGATGGGCCTGCCGTCCGTTGGGAGCTCGTTGCTCCGCTGCCCGATCTCGTCCATCGGGATCAGGAGCGAGCCCTTGATCACCCCCGCGGCCATCTCGGAGGGGGTCCGCACATCAACGATGTGCGCGCCCGCGTCGCCAAAGAGCTCGAGGGCCGTCCGCCCGTCGATGTCGCGCCAGAGCTGGCC
>CBFHHK010000403.1:0-2417 GCA_965655435.1 Planctomycetota bacterium
GAGGATGATGTAGTCGTCGTTGACGGCCACGGCGTTCCCGGCGCGGTCCCCCGAGAACGCGTCCGAACCCTGAATGAAGTCGAGGACCGCGCCGGTCGCCGCATCGAAGACCCATGCCCCGCCCCAGTTGGAGCCGAAGAGAGGCCCGTTCCCGTCGACGTTGGTCGCCCCGACGACGGCGAGGTCACCGGAGAGGGCCACGGAGGCCCCGAAGTTGTCGTCCGGTTCACCCTGGGCGGCGAGCTCGAGGAGCTCCGTGTTGGAGCCCACCGCGAAGATGACAGCGGCTCGGCCGGGGTCGGAGACGATCGCGCGATCCCCGTCCATCTCGAGGCGGACGCCGAAGACATCGCTGCCCGAGGGGGGCGGGACCGAGGGCATCAGCCGGTAGGTCTCGGTGACGGTCTGGGCGGATCCGATCGAGCAGAGCGCGACGGGGATGAGGAGGCGGAGGGTCAGTTTCATTTCAGGTGCCAAGCTGAGGGCCAAGCGAGGAGGGGGTTACGACTGGCGGCAGGCAAAGAGTGTTCGCGGCAGGGTGACGCTGGATGCGAGGGATCGAGTTAGGTTGCGACTCTTCGCCACGGGGGGGGTGGGGGGCGGGAGGCACGGGCGATGGGTGAGCGCTCTCGTGCACCCACGGCCTCGGCGTTGAGGTCACTGATACGAGCTTCACGGCGCTCTGGACGCTCGCGCTGGTCGTCTCCGGGATGCACTTCGGATCCGACGGCTTCATCTGGGCCGTAGGTCGCTGGCAGGTCCGAGACCCTGCCGCTTGAGCGAACAGGCGGCGCCTGGTCGTCGTGGACCAGGCGCCGCTCGTTGCCGCGCTTCGATGGGCGTTACGCTCAGATTCGGGCGATCAGGTCGAGATATCGGCCGCAGGAGACACGCAGGAAGGAGGTGAAGTTGGTCACGTCACGGTCGGCCTGGAGGGATTCGTAATACAGCCTTGTGATGAGCTGGTTGAGCGTCAGCTTGTCGCGGGTCGCGATTCGGCTGAGCACCGACCAGAAGAACTCCTCCAAGCGGAGGCTCGTGGCAACGCCGTCGATGCGAAGAGAGTGGGTTCGGGAGCGCCACAGGTGGGCACCTTCGCCAATGAGGGTTCTGGACATGGATACGAGCAGGGAGAAGGCTCCGCTGCGCCTGGGCGATCCAACCTGCAACCAGGCGCAGGGGGGATCGGCATCAGCGCATCGAAATTGAGTCCGGCAGGCAGCTTGAGAAAGATAAGGAGCGACCAGAGTCCGGGCGAGAGCAGTTTCCGGGAAACGGGGTTCGCGGCCGCTGCTGGCCTCCTCGGCACCCCCCAAGGCCCCACCGGGTCATCTAGCGACGCCCTTGGACTCCTCTATCGAGGGACAGTTGGCGAGTTTCCAGGAAACCGGCGCCGGGTGAAGGTCGCCGCCCGCTTCAGAATCCACCCATCCAATCTTGGAGGGATGGAGGGCCAGCAGGCGCGGGGGCGGACCAGCGACCCGAGCCGCGGCCTGGTGCGGAGCGGGTCGGCATCAACACGGAGAGGTTGGATCAGGGGGCAGCTGCAAGGCCAGCGAGGGGGCCAGGGGAGGCGTGGGGACCGGGAGGAGTGGCATCCCCGACCCGATGTTGCGGCCAAGTCAGGGATTTCTCTTCTTCCTCACGAGAGGCCCACAACGACCGCGTCAGGGCGTTCGAGAGGTCGTGCCCAGGCACGGAGCCAGGCCCCCATCGACCGCAAATGCGGACGAGATATCCCGGGGCTGGCGCGCGATCAGCGGTGGGTGGGTGCCGGGCTCCGGACCTCCGCTCAGCTGCCCGCCAGGTCGCTGTTTGGATCGCTCATCCGCCCGTGACGCCGGTGGTCGGGAGTGGGTCCAGCGCCCATCGCGGAGCGCCCCGTCGCCACGCTCAGTGACGCTTGCGGCTCTTCCAGGTACCGCCGTACCGGTAGTCGGGGTTCCCGGGCTTCACGAGCTCGAGACACGGGCCGCAGACAAAGATCCAGAGACCCTCGGCCGACACCTGGACTCGGAACAGCGCGGTGCTCGGCGCCTTGCAGCGGTCGCAGGGCTTCTGACGGGTGCGCTTTGTCTTGGCCATCGGGCGGATACCTCCGCGTGAACCTAACCCCGTGGGAGGCGGAGCCAACCCTTGGCGCCCCCGTACCGAAGCCCGTCGGGCCCGACTCGGGGCCTGGGGGGGGGCGATTCCATTGCGCCTGTACGAGCCGACCACTGGCCATGGGACAAAGGGCTCGGCCTACAGGCCTCAGGGGAGAGCTACAGGCCTCGGGGGAGCGATCGAGCAGAGGAGGATCCTGCGCGCCACGAGCGAGTCGGTGATCATGGCGACCCGGCGATGGCCGCACCTGGGGCGGCGCAGCGCCTCCGCTGCGGAGGTCCGCTGGAGGAGCTCGGCCCAGCGCCGCCGCG
>CBFHHK010000404.1:0-2412 GCA_965655435.1 Planctomycetota bacterium
GACCGCGCGGCGACGACCGAACACGGCGACGCGCCGAAGCGCGACGCGCTCGGGCGAACGACGCCCGCGACGCGCTCGAGTCAAATCGCGCGCGCGCGGCGTCGACGGACGCGACGCGCGCGCGCGCGAGGGCGAGGCGAACGATCCACAAAGGGGCGAGCGATCCGGCTGTCGCGCGAACACGCGCGGGCGAACGACGCGAACGACGCGCGACGCGCGAGGCGACGCGTGAACGACGGGCGAAGGGTCGAGGGAGATGAGGACGCGCGCGATGGCGACGACGCGCGGGACGACGATGCGGACGACGACGACGACGAGGAGGAGGAGGAGGACGACGACGCGAAACGCGACGACGACGACGAAGACGACGAGACGAAGCGCGACGACGACGAAAGCGGTCGAAGACGAGGAGAACGCGAACGCGTGGGATGAGGGGGTGGTGAACGGTGACGACGCGGTCGGGGCGAACGCGTACGGGGGGGAAATCATCAACCTCGAACGCACGGCGTACGAGGCGTACGAGGAAGAGACGGCGCGCGGCGGCGCGGCGGCGTACGAGGAAGAGACGGCGGAGGGCGACGACGACGTCAACGCGCGACTGTTCGTCGCGGGTGGGATGTCGGCGTACGGCGGCGCGAGCGAAGATAAGTCGACGACGGCGGCGTACGCGACGAATGGGAACTCGTCTTACGAGTCGCCGAAAACCGTCGCGCAAGCCGCGGCGGAGATCGAGGCGGGAGAAGAAGACGCGCCGTATTACGCCGAAATGGCTGCCGCGGAGAAAGCACAGCAGAAAGCGTACGCGCCGATGGCGGCGATGAAGCCGCCCGTGGACGACGAGGAGGAGGATTACGAGATTCCAGGAATCCACGCGTCGCCGACGCAAGGCTGGACGGGTGGCGGCTTCGACACCCCCGAAGGTACCATCGCGCTTCCTTTGTCTTATTACCAAATTTTGGGTTTGACGGCGGCTCGGTCGACGCCGAACGCGCTTCCGCGCGCGGCGCTCGCCGTCATGGATGCCCAGCTCACCGAGGGGTACTCGCCGTACATGCTCGAACAACGTCTCTCGCTCATCGACGAAGCCGTGGCGGTGTTGAAGGACGAAGAGGCTCGAAGACAACACGACGACGACATCGCCGAAGGGATCTTGACCCCAGTCGAGCCGCATCGCGCGGCGGCCGCGCTCTGCCTGCTCCAGGAAGCCGGCGAGTACGAGGCTGTTTTGGAATTTGAGCACGTCGTCGCGCAGTGCGTGAGCGGTCGCCGGCATCGCCGCGACGTCGCGCTCACCGTGGCGTTGGCATTGTGCGAGTACGGTCACATGGCGCTCGTGGCGAATCCGCCACGATTTGCCGAAGGATGTGAACTGCTCGACATGGGTTCGAAGACGCTCTCGAGCGTGGCGGGCAGCTCCTTTGCTCCCGAAGTTCGTCGCAACATTGCGCTGTCGTATCACGACGTGGCGCCAGGATACGTCTTGGAGTTGCTGGCCTCACCTTTGGAGGCTCGATCCGAACGTGCTTTGGGCTTGCGTGCTCTTCGTTCATTGCTGTGGACGAAAGATCCGGCGCAACAGCTCGAGCAGCGCGCGGCTTTCATGGAGCAAGCCAACGAATTGCTTACGGCGCAAGAACAAGTGTCTCTCTTCATCGACGCTCCGGATTACATCGCCCTTGATTCCGACGAAGTGTACAAGAGCGCTCTCGCCCACGTCGTCGCCGGCGTGATTGATCGTAAACCGATGATGATTGCCGATGCGGACGAGATTCTGCATCAAATCCAACTCGCCTCTTTGGAATCCGCCGACATCAGTCACTTTGCTGACGTCGGCGTCGAACGCGCCGTGTGCCAAATTTTGCTCGGCCAGCTCGACGAGGCGGAGCACACGCTCGGTCTGCGCGACGATACCGTCGATCCGGGTTTGTTGCAATACATCGAGGACCGTTCTCCGAGCGGAGACATCGCGGAAGGGATGTGCTCGATGGCGGATCAATGGTTGGTAGACGTCGCGTTCCCGCTCTTCCGCGGTTCAAACGCGCGTGGAACGCCCACCCTCGATGAATGGTTTTCCACACCGAGCGTTCAAGGTTTCGTCGGGCGAATGAGCTCGATTCCCGTATTGATTCGTATTCAAGGCGCGATCGAAGCCGCGAAGCGTGTCGTCGTTTCCAGCGTCGATTCCGTCGTCACGGCTTTCGCGCCGACACCCCCAGCGCTGCAATTCGGCGTCTCGGACGCGCAGCGCCGCGTCGTCGCCGTGGCCAAGCTCGGCGTGTTCGCCGGTATCGCGTTCGCCGTGAGTGGTCGCACTGGTAATGTCAGCGCGCCGAAGCTGCCGACTTTGAACCCGCTCGCACCGTTGCAAGCCGCCGTCGGAACCGCCGGGAGCACGATTTCAAAGTTGAAGAT
>CBFHHK010000405.1:0-2412 GCA_965655435.1 Planctomycetota bacterium
CGGCACGCAAGCCGTAATCGCCCCCTCACCGTCTCCACCGAGCCACGGCCAGCCCCCCTTCCCATGACTGATCCCAACGCCGACGCCGCGCGCGCCGATGCCCAGCGTTTCCGCGAGACCTACGAGTCCATCCGAGCCGAGGTCTCCCGGCGCATGGTCGGCCAGGCCGACGTGATCGAGGGCGTGCTGACCGCGCTCCTCGCGGGCGGCCACGTGCTGCTCGAGGGCGTCCCTGGCCTCGGCAAGACCATGCTAGTCTCCTCGCTTGGCGAGGCCCTGAAGCTGAGCTTCAGCCGGATCCAGTTCACCCCCGACATGATGCCGGCGGACGTGCGCGGCACGTCGGTCCTGGTGGAGTCCGAGGGCGGCGGCCACGAGCTGCAGTTCGAGCAAGGGCCGATCGTCGCGAACCTCGTGCTCGCGGACGAGATCAACCGGGCGACGCCCAAGACCCAGTCGGCGCTCCTCGAGGCCATGCAGGAGCGGCAGCTCACCATCGGGCGGCGCACCATCAAGCTCGAGGAGCCCTTCTGCGTCATGGCGACCCAGAACCCGGTGGAGCAGGAGGGCACCTACCCGCTGCCCGAGGCCCAGCTGGACCGCTTCCTCTTCAAGCTCGTGGTGGGCTACCCCGAGGAGGGGGACTACCGGGAGATCCTCCGCCGGACGACCGGCGAGCAGGAGGTCGAGCTCAGCTCCGTCTCCAACGCGGAGACCATCAACGCCATGCGCAGCACGGTGCGCCAGGTCCCCGTCCCTGAGCACGCCGAGGACTACGCCATCCGCCTCGTCATGGGGACCCAGCCCGGCAGCGCCTACGCACCTGAGCTCGTGAACCGCTACGTCTCCCTCGGGTCGAGCCCCCGCGGCGCCCAGGCGCTCCTGCTCGGCGCCAAGGTCAAGGCGCTGCTCGCGGGCCGCTTCGCCGTGGCCACCGAGGACATCGCCGCCGTCGCGCGCCCGGTGCTCCGCCACCGCGTGCTCCTCGGGTTCGAGGGGCTCTCCGAGGGCGTCACCACCGATCAGGTGGTGGACGAGGTCCTCGCCAAGCTTCCGGTCCCGCAGGAGGCGGCCGGTTGATCGAGGAGGGCCGCGACCCCGCCGGCCTCGAGTCGGGCCAGCTGTTCGACGCCGCGTTCCTCGCGGCGGCGCAGCGGCTCCGTCTCGTCGCCCGCCGCGTGGCGCCCCGTGGGCGCTTCGCGGACCAACGCTCCAAGGACCGCGGGGCGGGCCTCGAGTTCCAGGACTACCGCCCCTACGTGGCGGGTGATGACCTGAGGGCCATCGACTGGACCGTGTACCGCCGCCTCGGTCGCGTCTTCCTGCGCCTGTTCGAGGAGCACGAGGACCTGCCGCTCTATCTCCTGCCGGACGTCTCGCGGAGCGCCTGGGTGGAGAGCGAGCCGCGCGCCGTGCCCGGCCTCCAGGCGTGCCTCGCCCTCGCGGCGGTGGCCCTGGGCCAGCACGACAGCGTGGGCGTGTTCCCGTTCGCGGACGACCTCACCGTCCTCCAGCGCCCCACCTCCGGCAAGAACCGGGTGATGGAGCTGGCGCACCGGCTGGAGAGCGTCACGCCGGGCGGCGAGACCGACCTCGGCACGGCGCTGCGCCGCTTCCGGGGCCTCGGCCTGCGGGAGGGCCTGGTGGTGATCGTCTCGGACTTCTTCGACCCCGGCGGGATCGAGGCGGTGACCGAGGCCCTCTCGGGGCTGCGGCACCGGCTCCTCCTGGTCCAACTCGTGCGCCGCTCTGACCGCGACCCCTCATGGGCGCGCGGGGACCTACGGCTCGTGGACTGCGAGAGCGGGGATGCCCAGGACGTGTCGGTCACGCCGCAGGTGCTCGACCGCTACCGCGCGGCCTATGACCGCTTCGCCGAGGGGCTCGCGGACCTCGCGCGCCGCCGCGGCGCGGGGCTGCTCGCCCTCGACGTGGAGTCCGAGGTGATCCCCCAGGTGGCGGACCTCTTCGAGAACGGGAGGCGAGAGGTTTGAGCTTCACCGCGCTCTCCGGCTCCGCGCTCCTCGGCGGGCTCGTCGCCACGGCCGCCGTGCTCTACGCGCTGCAGCGCCTGCGCGTACGGCATGAGTCGCGCACGGTGGTGACCTCGCTCTTCTGGCGCGAGGCCACCGAGGAGACCCGCGCCCGCTCGCTCTTCGAGCGCTTCCGGCACCCGCTGGCGTACGCCATGGCGCTCCTGTGTGCGGGGCTGATGCTCCTCGGCGCCGGGCGCCTCGACGCGGACCGCCATGAGGGCCTGCGCCACGTCCTCCTCCTGGACGCATCCGCTGGCATGGCCCGCACCGTGGGGGAGACCACTCGCTTCGCGCAGGCGCAGGCGGCGCTCGCCGCGGAGCTGGCGGAGAGCCCCCGCGACCGCACGGAGGTGCTGTGGTGCGGCGAGCACGTGCG
>CBFHHK010000406.1:0-2075 GCA_965655435.1 Planctomycetota bacterium
CCTGTACACATCATCATCGCTTAGATATGATATGGAACGACGACAGAAAAAGAAAAGTTTCGCGGATTTTCTTTCATGCTTGATGATTCGTTAGCTATCTGAAAGCTTAGTGGAGGTCGGCGCTGGAACCACACGTGAAATCACTGAAGATACCAAATGTGATCATTGAACGACGAGGATATACAACAAATGCATGGCATGGGAAGGCCATCAAAAGACGCCAATTGGTAACTCTTTATGTCCTTTCTATTTTTACTGTTCGCAGATGCAGCACCCAATAGCTACATCCTTTTTTTTTGCGTTGTATGGTCTGGACCTATTCTTCTTCCCCTGTTCTTCTCTCTCAAATAATACCTGCTTTCTACTTACGACCTGGCCCACTCCGGTGCCTCGCCGGGGACGACGGCGCCGAACGGGGTGAAGTACTCGTCAAAGACGCGCTCGTCTCCGACGATGATCTTGGACGCAAGCCTCGCCACTAGACCCTTGAGGCCCTGGACCAGGGCATCGCGCTCCTGCTGGCAGCTTGCCTCGAACAGGAGGTTGTGGTCGAACGTCTCGATGCTCAGGCTGCACTTGCTCTTGGCAAGGGGGTGGCGCTTCCGATCGACCTTGGCGGAGGCCAGGATGCGGGAGATGTCCAGCAGGTCGACGCTGTGCAGGTTAATGTGGTTGGTAATGCCCAGCGCTCCCCGCTCGTCCTCGGTTTCGTGGACGGGCTTCCACATGAGCTTGGGCTGGATGAGGGCCGAGCGGAGCTGCGATCCCAGCTCGATCCATGCGTAGACGGCGACGGGGCCGTCGGGCTGGTGCCAGACCAGCATCATCCGGCGGTGGAGGATGCCGTCGACGGCCTTGCCGATGTGATCGTCGTTCATCGGGTCGATGGCGGTAGTGCTGGGGGCTGGCTCCTGGTCCGGCTCCTCCTCGGCGCTCCACGTCCCGCCCTGCCGCAGGAAGCGGCCGACCGATTCGCTGGGCGGGAGGCGCGGCTGGGGTCGGTGAAGGCTCTGCCGGCGCAGATCGCGGCAGTTGCCGGCAGCGTGCTCGGGATCGCTGTCGTAGCACAGATCCTCCTCCCCGTCGTCTCCTCCGTCGGCGTCGCTTCCGTTGGACGACTTGCGCAGGGAGTTGGACGAGCGGCGGTGGCTGCTGCCGCCGCGCCCGCCGCCCTTGCGGCCCTTGCTGCCGACGCCGCTGCCGGTCACGCTGTCCGCGTCGCAGTTGGAGATGGCATCGACGATGGAGCTGGTGATGGACACGACGCTCGAGGCGTCGTCGGTGGTGGCGGCGGCGTTGCTGGACCGGGCGAGGACGGCGGCCGCATCGGTGAAGGAGCGGGATTTCTTCACGGTCCGTCCCGGGACGGGGGGCGGGGTGGCCATGCCCCCCTTACCGATAGCAGACCCGGCGGGAGACGAGTTGGCGGTCCGGCTGGTGTTGGCGGCGCTCATCGATCGGAAATGGTGCTGGCGGCCACCGCCCGTATCCGAGCCGGCACCGGCACCGGCGTCGGCAGGACCGGAGTGGCCGTCCTGTCCGTTTAGGCCTCCCACCGTGTCGAAGGGCGACAGATCCCTGCGGAGGCGGTGGATGCGCTTCCTCCGGGCGCTGAGGTCGCCGGCCCGGTTTCGCAACACGGTCTTGAGCTCGGTTTGATCCCTGGCGGTGAGGTGGTGGGCGTTACCGTTGGCATTGCCGTTGCCGTTGGCAGGGCCGCTGTTGCCGCTGGGGCAGCAGCTGGACGACCCTCCGTCGCACACGGCCGCCATGTGGAGGGACCAGGCCTGCCACCCGTCGCACCACTCTCCGGGACTGGAGAGGAAGTTGCCGATGGTCGCCTCGATGGCGGTCTGCTCGTGGAGCTTCTGGTCGGCTCCGCCGGGGGCGAGGTTGGACGGACAGGGAGCCCTGCACGGGGAGCTGCAGCTGAGCTTGGACGATGGCGAAGTTTCCTCCTCCGTCTCCTCCTCTTCGTTCGGCTGGTCCTGCTCCGATGGCGATGGCCGAGCCTCCAGTTGTCCCTGCTCCTTGGTAGTGTTACCATCTTCTTCCGTCTGCTGCAGATCCAGATT
>CBFHHK010000406.1:2085-2412 GCA_965655435.1 Planctomycetota bacterium
AACGAGCAACGTTGACCAGGCTGACCGGCCGGATGAGAGGCGACGACTGCTGCGGCTGGCTCTGGCAGTTGTCCTCGAGGAGGTTCATGGCGTCGGCCATGCCGCAGAACATCTGGAACAGGTTGTCAGTGCTGTTGGAGGCAGAACCTGGGGTGGTGGTGCCCTGAATATTAATGTCCTCCAGGATGAGCTGGGCGGCCCGGGGGGTGGCGGGGGCGTCCTGCGCGGCCGCATTGGCGGCGCGGTGGAGGTGATACGAGTCGTCGTCCATGGAGCCCTCCTCCAGGTTTTCGTCGTCCTCGTCGACGAGGCTGACCTCGACCTCGT
>CBFHHK010000407.1:0-2402 GCA_965655435.1 Planctomycetota bacterium
AGTAGTGCGATTCATTCGGTATGAATGGCGAGTCAGGGATGTGGATTAGATCCTCAATTCCGAGACAGATACCATCGTATGCCGCCGTTTCCGGGAAGGTGACTACGTAGTCTGATTGCACAACAAGATTGTGGAATGGGGTCTGCCCGTAGGAAGTCGTGATTCCCGTAAAGACGTCAGAACCGGCTGCTTTGGCGATCTGGTAGCTAATCCCGTCTAGGGGTTCTAATTCCTCAGTTCCCGTCAAGAGTGAGACTGGCCTTGTCTGCCCAATGGCGGGAGGGCACACCATCAGAAGGACAGCAGCAGCGGTGATCTGGGAAGCTTTGTGGGTCATATCTTGTGGATAAGCGATCCAAACTGCCACTTGGCGGAGCAGCGGATCGTGGGGGTGGTTGAAGGAGAACAGGAGGGAGGGGCGATGCCCGCCCCGGCCGAGGGCCCGGCCCAGGTGGATAGTTCACGCTTCAGAGCGGCTGGACTAGGTGGATAAGCGATCCAAGCTGCCACTTGGCGGAGCAGCGGGTCGTGGGGGTGGTTGAAGGGGAACAGAAGCTCGGAACCAGCTACCTGAACGGGGACGCCGTCCCCCGCGACCCGTTCAGGTTGAGGACTGCAAGGCTCGCAGCCAGTCCAGTCTCATCTGTCGAGGTGCATCAACCTCCAGACGGCGGCGCAGCATTGCAGGGATTCGGGTCCTTGATGCTGTAGCTCGGGGTCTCAGCACATCCGGGGCAGGCAGAGTCGAAGTCCAGATCCCGCTGGGTGTCGGTGGCGGTCGGCACCTGGAACGAGCCGACTTCAAAGCCATCAATCTTCACCGTGAACTTCTTGTAGATCACGTAGCCAAAGGCGTTGCCGGAGACGCACCTCTTCGGTCCGGACACGGACTCGCCCATGGTGAAGCTCCCCTTGATGGACTTGGTCGTCGTCGTTCCATAGCTGGAACCAACTGTCCCCCCGAGCTCGAAGCCGTACTCAGCCTCGACTTTCCCAACCAGCTTGTTTCCGAACTTGGCTCCGAAATTCGCGGTCAATGCACCTGTGAGCTCGGCACTGAAATTAGTGGTCGTGCCTTTCTCAACGCCCCACTCGCAGTTGGAGCCGGCCTCACCACACTCGACTGCAATCGCGCAGTCCAGGTCGCACACCGTGGACTCCTCGAGCGACAGGATCGGCTCAGGCGCCGGGGGCGGAGTATCGCCTGGATCCGAGTAGGTCCACTCGGTGAGCGCCGCCTCGTCCATCGCCGCCATGTGCATCGAGAATCGAGAGATCCCGTAGATGAACTGCGAACTCACCTGATCGACCGCCCTGATGGTCGGCTCCGGGACAAATTCTCCCTGCCGGAGATCGAGCCGGTAGTAGCGCAGATCGGAAGACGCCACCGTGCTCACCTGGCCTGGAACGTCCGGGAGAGCCCAAGGGCGAATCGAGATGGCGATCGGAGAAGAGAACTGAGCATTGATCGTCTCGCCACCAGCGTCCTTCAGCGAGAAGTACAGCATTCCGAGCGATTGATCGGATTCAACGATTCCGTGCTGGCTATTGGCCCAGTTCGGGTAGGGCGTGAAGGTAATCTCCGCGTCTTCCGGAAGCGCGAATGGTGGCACGTCTAGCACAACCTCGAACGCGCGCGAGCTGCCGGGATGAACGAGCCCAGCGAACGAGTAGGTGCCACCCGTGAGCATCGAGATGACGCCTGTGCTGTACTGATCACCTGGCACGCACGCAACCACGACCTCGGTCTCCCAAGTATCGAGATCGACGACGCGGAACGTCGGAGCATACCCGTCGGGGTTGATCCAGATCGTGGCCTCCGACTCAGAGAGAGCGATGCCTCTGAAGGTCACGCGACCGTTGGCATTGGTCGACTTGGCGGATGGGCCCTCGACGAAAAGCACCGGGGCGGCCTCGATCACCGCGTCCGTGTGAGAGTCTCGAACCTGGACTCGGAGGGTCTTGGTTGTTGGGAGTGCCTGAGCAGCGACGTTCGCCGCAAGCACCCAAGCAGAAACTAGAAGGACAAGGAGAGACTTCATGGGGAGGCAGGTGGATAAGCGATCCAAGCTGCCACTTGGCGTGGATAAGCGATCCAAGCTGCCACTTGGCGGAGCAGGGGGTCGTGGGGGTGGTTGAAGGAGAACAGGAGGGAGGGGCGTGGACCACCCCGGCCGAGGGCCCGGCCCAGGGAGGGGCCGCTGAAGCGATCAATGATCGAGGGGCGACGCGGTGGCGGCGGCCGCCGCACGTGGGGCAGCGCAGCACGTCGACCGCGAAGGTCCGCTGGAGGAGCTCGGCCCAGCTCTGGCGCTGTGCTTTGGCCCAGGGGTCGGCTTCGGGGTCGGCTTCGCCGATGCCTTGCGCGGGACGGGGGAGGGGACGGTGCGGCGGGGGGCGGT
>CBFHHK010000408.1:0-2395 GCA_965655435.1 Planctomycetota bacterium
AACGGCGCGTTGTCCGGGTACTGCTCCCCGAGGCGCTCTCCGGGGGGGCGGTGGTCCTTGTCGTGGTGGTGGTCGAGGTAGTAGTCCCCCACCGCCACGCCGTCGGGGAGCACGGCGTTCACGCCGCTGCCGTCCTGGGGCACCACGTCCTGCTCCACGAGCCAGCGCACGGGCACCACGCGCCGGCTTTCGCGCACGTAGGGCAGGAGCGGCAGGTGGTCCTCGGTGGGGTAGACGCCGGTGGCGAGGCCCCACTCGGGGTGGCCGAGCTGGTTCTGGATGTAGTGGACGTAGGCCAGCGTCCGGCGCTTGGCCTCGGCGATGGTGAGCGCCCGCTCCTCCCGGTCCCCGAACAGCCCCTGGGCGGGGTAGTCGTTGGAGTGGAAGGGCCAGTTCAGCATGAAGAGCCCGCCTGGCAGCAGCGAGTAGCCGAGGAAGCTCTCCCAGTCGTGGAGCTTGTGGTTCCAGTACTCGGGGTCCGGGACCGCGCACCGCTCGCCGGTGGAGCAGTCGAAGCGCGAGAGGTCGAAGCCCTCGGGCAGCGGCACGGCGGGCGCGGCGCCGTCGAAGCGCCGGAGCGTCGCCACCATCGTGAGGTCCTGAATCTCCAGGTCCGGCGCTTCAGGCGCGTGGGGCTCCCCTGTCTGCGCCCGGGCCTCGCGGCCGAACCGGTACGGCACGCCGCCCAGCTCGAGCACGTCCCCGTACTCGGTGGCCTCGACCGTCACCTTGGCGCGCACCTCGAGCGCGCCCTCCGCCGTCTCGAGGACCGCGCCGAGGACCGTGTCCCCGTCGCGAAGGACCTCGGTGATTCGCGCCCCGTGGAGCACCTCGGCCCCCGACGCCGCCACCTCGTCCCGGAACCAGCGCGCGGCCAGGTCGGGCTCGAAGCAGGTGTTGGAGACCCAGCCCGTGCGGACGGCCTCGCGGCCGCCGTAGTGCGCCTCCATGGCGTCCCGGAAGGCGCGGTAGATCCCGCCCCCCAGCGCTCCCTCGTTGCCGTCGATGGCGCTGACGCCGGCGGCGGTGATCATCCCCCCCAGCCAGGGGGTCTCCTCGCACACGAGGGTCCGCGCGCCCGCCCTTGCCGCCTGGATCCCGGCTGCCGCGCCGGCGCAGCCGCCCCCCACCACCAGAACGTCCACCTCGCGCCTTTGAAGAACCTCTGTCATGCTGCGCGAATGCTACTCGCCCTCGTCGCGTTCGCCGGCCTCCTTGTCCAGCAGGAAGCCGTCCCCGAGACCCCCGTGGAGGTCCGCGGGGTCTGGATCCCCAGCAGCCACTCGACCTTCTTCGACTCGCCGGAGAACGTGCGAGACCAGATGGCGCTGCTGGCCGACGCTGGGATCAACGTGATCTTCCCCGTGGTGTGGACCAAGGGGTACACCCTCTTCGACAGCGCTGTGGCCGAGGAGGTGGTTGGCGCGCGTACGGACCCTCGCTACGGGGACCGTGACCCGCTGGCGGAGGTGCTGCACGAGGCCCACCGCCACGGGATCGAGGTGATCCCGTGGTTCGAATACGGCTTCGCCGCGGGCCACGAGACCTTCCCCGGCAAGGCCCTCGTGACCCACCCCGAGTGGGCGGCCATCGGGCGCGACGGCGGGCCTGTGGTGAAGAACGGCTTCGCCTGGATGAACTCCCTGGCAGAGGGCCCCCAGGACTTCCTCACCGACCTCGTGGTGGAGTGCGCCACCCGCTACGACGTGGACGGGGTGCAGGGGGACGACCGGCTCCCGGCGCTCCCGGCCGAGGCGGGCTACGACAAGGCGACGACGCTTCTCTATCGCCAGCGCACCGGCTCTGACCCGCCAAAGGACATCCATGACGCCGCCTGGACCCAGTGGCGCGCCGACCGGCTCACGGGCTACCTCGCGGAGCTGCGGGACGCGGTGAAGGAGCTCAGCCCGGACCTCGTGTTCTCCATGGCGCCGGGCGCACCGAGCTGGGCGCTGCGAGACTACCTGCAGGACCAGAAGACATGGGTCGAGCGCGGGCTCGTGGACGCCCTGCACCCCCAGCTCTACAGCCGCGACCTCGCGGGCTACCACTCCATGGCCGACGCGACCCTCGCCATCGAGTGGCTGGGCCGCCGCCGCGACCTCGTCTCCCCCGGGGTGCTCTCGAGCTTCCGGGACTACTTCATCTCCGAGAAGGTCGCCGTCGGCTCCATCGCCGCGAACCGCGCTCGCGGCTTCGCCGGCGAGGTGTGGTTCTACGAGAAGGGCCTGGTGCGCGAGGACGGGGCGCGGGGGAGGGACCTGCGCGCGGGCCCCTACCGGGAGCGCGCGCGGCTCCCCTGGCGGAAGTCCACCTCCTGGCGCCCTGCGGCCCTCGTGGGCGCCGCGGCCGAGGTCGACGGCGAGGCGTCGTGGACGGCCACGCCAGCGGTGCA
>CBFHHK010000409.1:0-2379 GCA_965655435.1 Planctomycetota bacterium
TCCGCTTCTCGGACGCGCCCACGGTGCGCACGTACTCGGCCGACGGAGCAATCTTGTCGCCGTCACCGGCGTGGACATTGCAGGTCATTGCCGCGACATCGGAGCCTTACCCGACGTCTGACCCGCGATGGTGCGAGGTCACGGGCAGCCACCTGGCGAGCCAAGGCAACCCGAGGCTCTGGTTGAGGAAAGGCCTCACGGCCGAGGCAGCCTCGACGGCCTGTGACGGTAGTCTGGTGGGCGGCGGCGGCATCACGGGAGCCGCCGACAGGGACCAGGAGCGCCCACCAGACGAAGGTCCCTCGAGGGAACCAGGGGATTCCCAGCCGAGATCAGCTGGATTCCAGCCGCCTGCGGCCACGGAGCGGTTCCATTTTGCCTTCGATGAAGCGCCACTGGAAGTCACGCTCAAGGAGGCGGTCGCCCTCTACGAGCGGATGATCGAGGCCACCGCTGGACATGAAGCCGTGCTCATGCGGTCACATGGCCCCGGCCTCCTCCGCCTCATCGACCGCTTGCGCAAGCTGGAGATGAAGCAGTTTTCTTGGCCCTTGCGTGAGATGTCGGAAGTGCAGCGCCTCTTGCGCAGCCCCCTCGCCCCCACCGACCTAGTAGGCTTTGAGTTCTCAGCCTCGATGCGCTCTGCCCTCGAGCGGCGGGGCCGTCTCGCCGTCTCCGTCGACGAGCGGGACTGCGATGAGGGAGGGATGCACATCTGCCTTGACGTTCGGCTGGTGCTGGCGCTTCAGCACTGGCGCCGCGCCTACCTCTTCCCTCCGTGCTTCCAGCAGCTGCGGGCCGACGAGGACTGCCTGCCCCTCAAGATCGCGGACGGCCGCGCGTTCTGGGGGTGCCTGATGGTCATCCTCTGCTTGTGCGCTGACGCCGATATGGTGCTGGTCGAGCAGCCGGATACGATTGTCTGCGACTACCTGCCCTACGACCATGTAGAGCTGCGCTCGTCGGCATTCGGCGACGCGACCAGCAAATTCATCAGGCTGGGCGTACGAGGGACTTTGCTCGAGCCCCCCACGCACTCGCTCGCGCGCGACCCTTCGACAGCGCCATTGCCGGCCGCCCACTATGTCAATCCTGAGGAGCGTGATCGAGCCAAGAGCTCGTGGCGGCCCCTCCCGCGCCTGTGCGACCGCCTCGCCGCGTTGCGCCCCTCGGCCCCGGTCCCACCTCGCCCCTCCTTCTCGGAGTGGGCAGAGTGGTTCGCAGTCGAGTGGCACACCGCGGGCCACCCGGTCCCCCTCGGCTACCTCGACGCCGCGGCGCGGCCACCCTCGGCCGAGGAGCGCTCATACCAGCGCCAACGCGGGCCGGGCGATGGACGCAGCGTCCATGCGGTGGTCCCCGCCAGCCTCCTTAACCCGAGCTGGCCGGAGGCGGGTGGCGACGGCGCTCCGGAGCCCTCGTCAGCACCACCGTCTCCCCAGCCGCATCGTCCACCTCGGCCCTCTCTGCTCGCCGGAGCTGACGAGACGCGCACCGACTCGAGCGGCCCCGTGCTGGACTTGCGCGCAGCTACCTCGGCGGCGGTCGTGCTCGTACTCGTCTCGGTGTTGAGCGCCCCCCTCGTCTACGCTCACGTGAACGGGTTCACGGTCCTCGGTGCCGAGATGCCGGAGCGGCTCAGCCGGCCTGACTGCCAGCGCCACGCGCAGGGGTGGACCGACCTGGCCAGCGATGCTGTTCATCACAGTTTCATGGTCGGCGAGTACGTGGGCGGCTGCCGACTCTTCACTTCTCCGCTGGACCTACTGCCCTCACCGTCGGCGATCTGCCGCTCCGCACGCCAGCGACGCCGTCTCCTATCGGGCGGCGCGGCCTTCGTATGGTGCACCTTGGCCGCGCTCGGCGACACGGCCTCGGGCGACGTGGCAGCCAGGAGCCTGCTTGCAGTGGAGTCCTTTGTCAAACCCATGAGCCAGATGGTCGACTTCGCGTCAGCAGGCTCGGCTCCCGCGGTCACCTTTCGCTTCGGAGCAGCGCCCGCCACGAGCCTGTTAAGGCGTCCCATCGCCAGCCTAGCCAGTCCTCCGGCGTGGCGCGCGCTAGCCGACAGCATTCGCAGCGGTCAGCTGCTGGAAAGCGCGCTCCGAGCTGAGCGGCTTGACCACCTCCTAGACGGCTGGCTTGAGCGCATTACACCTCTCGACTCGACTGCGATCCCGCCGGAGATGCTCGACCAGCTCTGGAACTTTGCGGACGAGCGACTGAGCCATGCCGCGCTCTCGCCGGTCAAGCCTCCGCTGCGCACCCCTTGGCTTCCACGCCCGCCTCTCCAGCCCGACCCCTCGCCAGACGCTCCGGCGTGCGTGCGCTCGCCTTTGGAGATGCTACCTCCAGCCGCCAGGGCCCGCCTTGACGCGT
>CBFHHK010000410.1:0-2344 GCA_965655435.1 Planctomycetota bacterium
AAGGAGATCGGCATCGACATGGAGAAGCTGGTCATCGACCACAACAACGAGGAGACCGTCGAGGACGTCCTCGACGCGGGGGCGTGGGCGGCGTTCACGATCTATCCGCACACCAAGATGGGTTCCCAGCGGATGGTGGACCTCACCAAGAAGTACGGCGCCGAGCGCTTCATCGTGGACAGCTCCTGCGACTGGGGCGTCAGCGATCCGCTCTCGGTGCCCAAGACCGCCAAGATGATGCTCGACCAGGGGGTCTCCCCCGAGGCCGTGGAGCAGGCCACCTGGGGCAACGCCGCGAAGGCCTACGGCTACTCCGGGCAGATCGACATGGACGCCCTCGGGGAGGCCGTCGTCGTGGACCAGCGCGAGCTCTTCAGCGACAACTCGGTCCTCCGCGGCCAGCCGGCCCGCGTCGACGGCGAGGTGCCCAACTGATGCCCCTCGGCCGCGGGCCGCGCGCCGCCGGATGGGCGCTCGTCCCGGCGCTCTGGCTCGCGCTCTCCACGGTCGGCTTCTGCCGGCAGGCAGTGGCCGAGGCGGAGGGGCCCGAGTCCTTCTACGTGTTCTCGGGATTCGGGGCGAGTCAGGTCCCCGCCGAGGGCGTGGAGTGGCTGGTGCGACCGCTGGAGCTTGGCCGCTCGGTGCCCATTGCCACCGTGAACACCGCGGACGGGGGCGAGCTCCAGTCCAGGGTCCTCCAGGGCCTGCGGTTGAGCGCGGTGGCGCTCCCCGAGGGCGTCAAGGTGGCCGCCCTCAGCGTGACCTGCTCCTACCCGGGCGGAGGCCTGGGCGGCAGCAGTCCGCTGGGGGCTTCGACGCTCGTGCTCCCGGCCGGCGCCGTGGATCCTGTCCCGTCGCGGATCAACATGGTCCTCCACGCCCGGCTCGAGGCCGCGCCGGACGCGGCGGAGCTGGACCTGGAGGGGCCGATCCAGTGGCGGCTCGAGCTGGGCTCGGAGGAGACGGGGCGGCTGGACATGCTCAGCGACGTGGTCTCCCGCCTGGCGGTCCCGCTTCACGCGCCGGCGGGCCCGGCGCCGCGCGGCGGTGGGAAGCTCCGGGCCGCCGCGTTCGCGGGCGGACGCACCGGGGACAAGTTCAGGATGCTCGCCGTGCTCCCGCTCACCGGTCCGGACGCCGAGCCTGGAGCTCCCGGTCCTGCGAGGGTGGCGCGGAGCGAGGACGGCGGGCGCAGCTGGGCCATCGGGGCGCTGCGGATCGCCGGGCGCGATGAGCCGTGGCGGGTCCCGATCGAGGGGCCTGCGCTCCTCTTCGACGGGCCCACGGCCACCTTCCGACTGCTCTGCAGGACGGCCAAGACCCCCGGAGGATCCGAGGCCCCTGGGGCATCAGAGACGGGGGAGCCCGGGCTCGTGGTGCTCAGCAGCGCGGATGGCGGCCGTACGTGGGCGGCGCCCGTCCCCCTGGACGTGCCGGGGGTCGGAGTCGACGCGGCCGGGAAGCAGCATGACCTCTCCGGGCTGATGGTGCGCTCCTCGGGCGGCCGAGGACTCGCGGCCAGTACCGGTGAGTGGCTCTGGCCCCTGGAGATCGGGGGCCCCGCCGCGGCCCAGAAGCGCTACGTCATGCTGCGGGAGGCCCGCCGCGGCGGGAGCTCGCTCACCACCCTCGGCCCTCGGGGTCACTCGGCGGCGTCCTTCGTGGAGCTCGGGGACGGCGCGATCCTGGCCTCCGCGGCCAGCCTCCGCCAGGCCTCCCGGGAGCTGCGCCTCTGGCGCGAGATCGACGGGGCATGGAGGGCTCCCCTGCGACCGCCCGAACCCTCCCTGCCCTGCGCGGATGGGGCGGCGGCCCTGATGCATGTCGGCAGGGAGCTCACAGGCTCCATGGACGGGCGACTCGTCTCGGCCAACGCCGCCGTGCGCCGCAAACCGCCCATGCGGATGACGGTACGGGGCTCGAACGACGGCGGCCAGCGGTGGCCAGTCCACCGGGAGGTCCTCCTGGACGACGGCAAGGCCGTGGGGGGACCCGGGCTCGCCATGGCCGACGCCGACTCGGTGGGCGTGGTGTACCGCTCCAGCTCGGGCAGCGTGGTCTTTCAGTCGGTGCCCATCGAGGAGCTGGTCGATCCTGTCGCCGGGATCGGGAGCGTCACGGGCGGCCGCTGATCCCCCGCTGGGCCTCCGCTGAGACCCCGCCGGGCAGGGGCTCGCTCTCAGGTCGCCGCGTGTGCCGTGGACGGCGCGAGCAGCCGCTCGGCGTTCCCCGAGAACATCGACCGCTGATCCTCAGCGGAGAGGCCGAGCTCCTGGGCGATGGCGCGCCAGCGTTCGTAGCGTTCGTTCCTCCAGCCGGCCGGGAAGACGTTGGAGTCGGTGCC
>CBFHHK010000411.1:0-2316 GCA_965655435.1 Planctomycetota bacterium
GGCGTCGAGGCGTCGAGGCGGGGGGCCGAGCGGGGTGGGGCGCCTTGGGCCTCGGGGCCGTCGCGGTCCGGGGCAGGGCCACGCGTCCTCACCCGTGGGGCTCCGCGGGCGCGGTCAGGAGGGCGGGCTGAGCCGGGGGGCGCCAGTGACCTGCTGGGCGCGTACCGGACTAGTCCTCGCCTCGCTGGCTTGCCCCGCGGGTCCCGAGGATCAGCGCGGCGCCGAGGAGCGCGAAGGAGGTCGCGAGCGGCCACGGGTCTGCCTGCTCCGAGAAGGGGGGCATCAGGGCCACCGCGACGGCGAGCGGCACCTTGAGGTTGTTCATGACCGCCAGGGTGCCCACGCTCACCTGGGTGGCGCCCCGGTTCCACAGGAAGAAGGCGATGCCGGAGGGGACGAGCCCGAGGTACGTGATGCCTGCCAGCTCACGGCCCGTGAGCTGCAGGGCTGAGGGCTCGACGGTGGCGATGGCCGCGGGGAGAGCGAGGAGGAAGCCGCCCATCAGCATCCAGCCGAACCGGCCGGGCGTCGCGGTGGACGGGGACTCCAGCCGTCGGTACAGCACGAGCCCTGAGGCCCATGCCAGGTTCGCGGCCTGGACCAAGGCGACGCCGACCCAGTAGTCCTCCCCGTCCGAGAGGCCCTGGGCGTCCTTCATGCGCAGCACGAAGGCCGCAGCCACTGCGAGGCCGGCGGCGCCCCACGCGCGTGCGGGCGGGTGGCGGTGGACGTAGCCCTCGACGAGGACCACATAGAGCGGGGTCGTGATGGTGAGCAGGGCGACCTCGAACCCCTCGAGATAGCCGTAGGCCCGATGCACCAGGAGGTACATCAGCCCGTACTGGAGCGCCCCGATCAGCGCCAGCTGGGCGGCCCGCACCGGCCCCGGCTTCCCCTTCGCCCGGGGCGAGAGGGTGAAGGGCGCGATGACGAGGGCGGCCAACCCCAGGCGAGCTGCCGTCAGCAGCGTCGGGTCCACGTCCATCGCGCCGATGAGCGCAAAGGACACCGACCAGAGCAGCGATGCGAGGAAGAGGAGGGCCAAGGCGTGGCGCGCCCGGGGCCGGATCGGCCCGCCTTGTCGCGGGCGACCAGGCGCCGGTCAATCGATCTTGTAGACCCCGGGGGTCGGGATCGGATACAGCCCGTCGCTTCCGGGGAGGGAGCGCGGGACGGTGTCCCAGGTGAGCTCGCCGTCCGGCCGCAGGAGCCGAGTGGAGTTGAGGGCCTCGTCCCAGGTAATGGAGCGGCCGGTGTAGGTGGCCATTCTCCCGAGGATGGCGGTCATCGTCGCCTCGGCGCCGCGGATCGCCTCGTTGTGCTCACGGCCGGTGCGGATCGCCTCGAAGAGCACGTCGTGCTCTCGCTGGTAGGCGTCGCTGTCCTTGCCCTCGAAGCGCCACTTGTCGCCGCCGTAGGTCTCGATGCGGCCGGCGCCCACATTGCAGGTGCCGCCCGACCCATGGACGTGCTCGCTGACGCTGCTCCACACCTGCTTTTGGTGCCGGCACTGGCTGTGCATGCGGGTCCCGTCCTCGTAGATGTACTCCACCGCGTGGTGGTCGTAGATCTCGCCGTGCTCGGCGCCCTTGCGTACCTGGCGCCCGCCCATGCCGACGGCCTTCACCGGCGTCTGGCCCATGACCCAGTTGCCGACGTCGAGGTTGTGGATGTGCTGCTCCACGATGTGGTCGCCGCACAGCCAGTTGAAGTAGTACCAGTTGCGCATCTGGTACTGCATCTCGTTCCACTGGGGCTTGCGGGGCTTCACCCAGACGCCGCCGCTGTTCCAGTAGACGCGCAGGGCCACGGGCTTGCCGATCGCGCCGTCCTCGATGGCGCGGACGGTGTCCTGGTACTTGAAGCTGTGGTGCCGCTGGAGCCCGACGCCGACGCAGAGCTTCTTCTCCTTGGCCACCGCCGCGGCCTCCATCACCATCCGGATCCCCGGGCCGTCCACGGCCACGGGCTTCTCCATGAAGATGTGCTTCCCCTTGGAGACGGCGTAGTCGAAGTGCTCGGGGCGGAACCCCGGAGGGGTGGTCAGGATCACGACGTCCACGTCCTCGTCGATCGCCTTCTTGAACGCGTCGAAGCCGACGAACTTGCGCTCGTTCGGGACGTCCACAGCCTCGGGGTGGGCCGCCGTGATGTTCGAGAGCGACTCCTCCATCCGGTCCGGAAAGGCGTCGGCCATGGCCACCAGCCGCGTGTTGCCGGTGTTCAGGGCCTGACGGCAGGCGCCCGTGCCCCGGCCGCCGCAGCCGATCAGGGCGACGCGCAGCTCCGCGTCACCGGCTGCGGACTCCTGGGCCG
>CBFHHK010000412.1:0-2307 GCA_965655435.1 Planctomycetota bacterium
CTCGCGGGCTTCTGGAGGAAGAACGAGTCGAGCACCTCCTGGTCCATGGCGTGCACGCTCATGGTGTGCCCGAGGCCGCCGAAGTGGAGCATCTGCTTGGCCACCTTGCAGCCGTCCTCCCAGCCGTCCACGACGTGAACGGAGAGCAGCGGGCACAGGATCTCGATGGAGAGCGGGTGCTCCTTACCGACGCCGTCCTGGAAGGCGAGCAAGACCGTGGTCGACTGGGGCACGTGGAAGCCCGCCTTGTCCGCGACCCTCCAGGGATCGATGCCGACGATGTCGGCGTTCATCTGACCGCCGCGGTTGCAGAAGGCCTCGAGGCGCCTCCGCTCCGCGTCGGTGGCCACGTGCGCCCCGCGCGCCTGCATCTCTGCGAGGAAGCGCTGGGCGATCGGTCGGTCGAGCACCAGCGCTTGCTCCGAGCAGCACAGCGTCGCGTTGTCGAAGCTCTGGCTGGACACCACCGCCTCCGCCGCCTTGCCGAGATCCGCGGTGCGGTCCACGTAGCAGGGGACGTTGCCGGGGCCGACGCCGTAGGCGGGCTTGCCGCTGGAGTAAGCCGCGCGCACCAAGCCGCTCCCTCCCGTGGAGAGGATGACGGCCACGTCGCGGTGCTTCATCAGCGCGCCCGTGGACTCAATCGTCGGGTGGTTGAGGCACACGATGAGGTCGGGCGGCCCCCCCGCACGCTCGATCGCGCGCCGCATGATCTCGCAGGTCTCTGCGATGCAGCGCTTGGCGCGGGGGTGCGGGCTGATCACCACGGCGTTGCGCGCCTTCACCGAGATCAGCGCCTTGTACATCGACGTGGACGTCGGGTTCGTGGTCGGGACGATACCCGCCACCACGCCCACCGGCGTCGCCACCTCGTGGAGGCCGCTACGGTCGTCTCGCTTGACGAAGCCGACGGTCTGCTCGTCGCGGATGGAGTCCCAGACCCCCTCCGAGCCGAAGAGGTTCTTGAGGATCTTGTAGTGCACCCGCCCGATGCCGGTCTCGTCGACGGCGAGGCGCGCGAGGTCGTGCGCCGCCGCTGCCGCGGCCGCCGCCATGGCGGAGCACACGCGGTCCGTCTGCTCCTGGGTCCACGAAGCCGCCACGGCCTGCGCGGCCTTCGCGCGGGCAACAGCGTCGCGCACCTCTTGCAGGGCGCGCAGGTCAGGATCGAGGCCCTTCAAGATCGTCCGGGGGAGCCGCGGAGGCCCCCCGAGTGGATCAGCTGGAGGCGCCCGAGGTCGTGCGCATCTCCGGGAGGATCTTGCACAGCTGGTCGTGCGGACGCGGGATGACGTGCACGCTGACGAGCTCGCCCACGCGCCGCGCTGCGGCCGCGCCGGCGTCGGTCGCGGCCTTGACCGCGCCGACCTCACCCTGGACGAAGAACGTCACGAGCCCTGCGGAGACGCGCTCGTGTCCGCTGAGCTCGACCATTGCGGCCTTGACCATGGCGTCGGCAGCCTCGATGGCACCGACCAGTCCTTTGGTTTCGACCATGCCGAGGGCCATCGGCTTCCTCGAGGTCGCGGCGGGGTTCGCCATGGGTAGAGCTCCGGGCTCGTCAGAAGATGGAGTCGCGGCGGCGCCTCGGCCGTCGCGGTGAGTTTCGGACGCCAAGTCTAGGGCTGGTCCCACCAGCGGGCAACGAGGTCCCGGGGTTGCTCGCCAGTCCGGACGAGATCCTCACATGGAAGGCTGCGACCGACCGGCGCGCGGCACTGAGCCGCCCTGCGTCTACACTATTCCCAATGGCGTCCCCCGACCCCCGCTCCCTCAGCCCCTCGGACCGGGCCAGCATCCAGACCCAGGCGCGTCGATTCCTGGCCCAGTTCAGAGGAGATGCCACGGCGCGGGTCCGCGAGCGCGCTCGGCGCATGGTCGCGGGCGCCCACCTGACCGCCGTCACCGTGAACCGGCAGGGAGCGGCAGCGGTCTGCGACGATCAGGGCGAGGCGATCCGGGTCGAGCTCCGGTGGGAGGACCCGGGCACCGCCCGCTGCCCATGCGCGGACTTCCGCCGCCGCGGCACCTGCCCGCACGCGGTCGCCCTGCTCGAGGCCACCTTGGCCGCGCTCGACGAGGACGAGGCGCCCGAGGCCCCGGACCGCTCGGCTCCCCGCTGGCTCACTCGCCTCGAGCGCGTGACCCACCGCATCGAAGCGGGGGCCGGCCGGCGCCTCGACCCCTGGCGCGCCCCGGACCCCTCCACCATGGAGGTCCGTTACATGCGGCGCTTTGGCGAGCGGCGCCAGGGGATCGAGGCGCGCCTGGAGTGCCAGGTCCAGCGTGGAGGGGCCGGGGCCAACT
>CBFHHK010000413.1:0-2299 GCA_965655435.1 Planctomycetota bacterium
GCAGCCCGCTCCGCCCCGGCTCCCGGCAGCCCCGCGAGGGGCTGGCCGTCGAGCGCGCCCGACCGGTAGACATCCCCCGATGTGGCGATCGCCCCGCGGGCCAGGAGGAAGCGCAGCCGCCGCCGTGACTTTTCACCAAAGGGCAACACTTCCACCCGCCACCCCGCGCTTCCCGGGGGCGGATCAAGGGCCCGGAGGTCCCCGCCTCCGTCCATCAGCGCGCTCCTGATCCCATGGGCCTCGACCTCTGCGAGGGCTTCATCCACGGCCACCCCCTTGGCCACGCCGCCGAAGTCCAGGCGCAGCTCGGGGTCGAGGACCCTGCAGCGCGACGTCCCGCCGGCGACGTCCACCTGCACCAGCGCGCTCCAGCCGATCCGCGCGGCGTCCCCATTCCAGGTGGCCTGGTCCGGCCATTGCCCCCGGCGCAGGGCTCGACGCCAACGCCGCGTGAGGGCGCCCACCGTGGGGTCAAAGGCCCCCTGGGTGAGCGGGACGAGGCGGGCGGTGACCGAGAGGACGCGGCCGAGGTCGGAGGACACATCGACCCACCGCCCGCTGCTCGCCGCGGGGAGCCGCCGGACCTCGCTGGTGGCGACATAATCGGTGGCGACCGCTTCGATCCGGTCCACCCGCTGGAAGGCGGCGGCCGCGGCCCGGTCTGCGAGGTCGAGATCCGGGGCCCACAGGCTCAGCCGGAAGAGGGTGCCCATGGCGCGGTGCTCGTACCGCTTGAACTGAGGGGCCGCCTCGACCCCGGCCGGCGGTTGGGCCGCGACGGCACGGGGCCCTGCGGTGCCCTGACACGCCGCCGCGAGCACGGCCAGCGTCACGGCGCAGGCGAGCGCCGAAGAACGGCGAGGGGAAGACCCGTGGCGTCTGGGGACCATCTCCCCCAGACTACGGCGGTCCCCTCCATCCTATGAGTCTCCCCATGACGATTCGACGCGTGCGCTCTCGCATTCGCCCCTCCGCCACCGCGGCGCCTTGCAGCACCGCTGCCCTGCGCTCCCTGCCCGCCGCCTTCCTCTGCGCGTTGGCCTGGGTGCTCCTCGGCGCCCAGCTCACCGCTCCGGCGGCCGCCCAGTCGACGGACCAGGAGGTCTACCCCAAGGCCCCCCCGGGCCCGCCGCCGGTCACCAAGGTCGAGGGCGCCGACGCCAAGGACCAGGCAGGCATGAAGGCCTACGAGGAGGTCATTACTGGGACCGACGCCACGTTCAAGCTGATCCCCATCCCCGGGGGCGAGTTCCTCATGGGCAGCCCCGCAGACGAAGAGGGTCGCAGCGACTTCGAGGGACCCCAGGTCAAGGTCCGCGTCTCCCCCTTCTGGATGGGGAGCCATGAGGTCGCGTGGAAGGAGTACAGCCAGTACATGGACTCCCTCGACATGCGCGCCAGGACGGCATCCGAGGGAAGCAGCCGCTCAGAGCAGGACCCCTGGTCCGACGCGGTCAGCCGGCCGACGCCGCCGTACGTGCCCATGGACTTCGACATGGGGGTCGACGGCTACCCGGCCATCTCGATGACCCAGTTCGCGGCGAAGCAATACACCAAGTGGCTCACCATGAAGACGGGCCGCTTCTACCGCCTCCCCACCGAGGCCGAGTGGGAGTACGCCTGCCGCGCGGGGACCACCGGCGCCTTCTCCTTCCCGGAGGGCAAGCTCGACGACCACGGCTGGTGGTTCGACAACTGCGACGGCCAGTACATGAAGCTCGGCACGCGCAAGCCCAACCCCTGGGGCCTCTACGACATGCACGGCAACGTTGCAGAGTGGTGCCTCGATGCGTTCTCCAAGGACGGCTACGCCGACCTCGCCCTTCAGGCCAAGGAAGGGGCGGTCGTCGACCCGATCCGCTGGCCCAAGACGCTCTATCCGCGGGTGGCCCGCGGCGGCCACTGGGACGATGACCCTGAGCGCCTCCGCAGCGCGTCCCGGCGTGGGTCCAACGACGACTGGAAGGTCCAGGACCCCCAGCTCCCCAAGAGCATCTGGTATCACACGGACGCGCCCTGGCTGGGGTTCCGCGTCGTCCGCCCTCTCAACCCGCCGCCCCCCGAGGAGTGGGCTCGCTACCACGACTCGGACCTCGACTCGATCACCAAGATCTACGATCGGCAGCGCCGCGCCGAGCGCTGACCCCTCTCCCGCCACCCGCCCGTAGAGCCCAAGCCTCTCAACCTCGCCACGATCCCATGAGCACACCCAACTCCCCCCTCGATCGACGCACCTTCCTGCAGGGCGCCAGCACCCTCGCTGCGGCCTCGCTGTCCGCGGCGCCCTCGCTCGCCGCGG
>CBFHHK010000414.1:0-2289 GCA_965655435.1 Planctomycetota bacterium
CTTGTCGTAGTCGATCTTGTCCGGCGTGTCGGTCGCCTTGTGATAGTCCTCGTGGACGTCGCAGAAGAGGAAGGCGACGGGGATGTCGAGGTTCTTCTCGAAGTTGGCGTGGTCGGACCGCTCCCAGTAGGAGTCCGCCGAGCGAACCTTCTTGAAGCCCTCCTTCTTCATATTGGCCTCGGCCACCTTCGTCAGCGCGCTGTACGCCTTGTGCTTGCTCGTCGGCGTGATCATGAACTCGTCAGCGGCGTTCCGACCGATCATGTCGATGTTGATGTTGCACAGCGGCTTCAGGTCGCCGGGCAGGTACGGGTCCTTGGTCCAGGCCTCGGACCCCAGCAGACCCTTCTCCTCCGCCGAGACCCAGATGAGCATCACCGAGCGGCGCATGGGGCCGTACTCCTTGAGCGCCTCGGCGATCGCGAGCAGGCCGGAGGTCCCGGAGCCGTTGTCGTCCGCGCCGTTGTAGATGTCACCGTTCGCGCGGTGGCCGACGTGGTCGTAGTGGGCCGAGATGATGATGAGCTCATCCTTCAGCTTGGGGTCCGAGCCCGGCCAGATGCCGACCACGTTCTCCAGCTGTGCGTCATCGAGCTGCCCGTAACCGCAGCTCTCGGCGATCTCGAGCGGCAGCTTGCTGCCGAGCTTGCGGCTCTTGGGCATCATCCCGAGGACCGCCTTGGCGGTGTCCTCGCTCAGGTGTAGGACCGGGAACCCCTCGCGGGTGGAGGCGTTGCGTGAGAGGCGCGGCGCCTTGACGCTCGCGAGAGTGCGCCCGAAGGTCTCCGCCACGGTCTTCTTCATCTTGCGCTCGTCCGGGAGGACGATCACGCCGAGCGCGCCGCCTTCCTCAAGGGCGCGGCGGCGCTTGATGGAGAGGCCGCGGGAGTTCGTCCCGACGACCCACTTACCGCGGGCCTTGAGCTTGTCCAGCGACTTGGAGTTCAGGTCATCCCCCCAGATCGCGTCGCCGCTCACCTCGCGCATCCCGAGCGCCGACTGGGGCATGAAGTAACCGTCGCCCATGGCGAGGTTGAGCTGCGCGCCATCCTTGCCCTCGATCGCGAGGGAGGTGCGGCTCATGTCCATCCCGCTCTGGGGATAGGTCCAGTCGTACAGGTAGGACTCGTCCTGAGCGCCCGGCTGGAAGCCGAGGCGCATGAGCCGCGCCCGGATGTAACGCGCTGCAATCTTGAGCTGCGGCGAGGGAGAGTCACGCCCCTTCATCGCGTCAGAGGCGATGAAGTACAGGTCCGAGCGGATCTCATCCGCGGTGATGGTGTCGAGCGCGCGATCCAGGTTCGTCCTGTCGCCCGCGGGAAGCGCCACGGAGGCGCCAATGATCAGTGCAGATGCAATCAACTTCATGGGAGGGTCCTTCTTGGACGCCCCGATCGTAGCCGCGCCGCCCCCCCGCGTGCTGTTCGCCTTGAGTAGCCGGCGCTCAACGCATGGAGCACCAGGCGTCCGGGTCTGCCCCGATGGGGCTTCCCGGAGGGGCACCGGGGGCCGTCGCCGCGGGGGAGACCGCGGGGCCCGAGATCGAGCGCTCGAGGACCCTCTGCACCTCGACCTGAAGGTCTCCCAGGCCCGAGCGCTCCGCGATCTTCGGGTCCGAGGCGAAGGCGGCCAGGGGCGGCCGGAGGGCGGCGCGAACCTCCCGCAGGGCCCCCGCGCGGAGGTAGGTCGACAGGCACTCCTCGGCCACGACGGCCAACACGACCTCCCGGAGCGCTCGCTCCTCGAGGGCGACCGCGTCCGAGGGAGACAGCGGCATCGAGACCACAGGCGCCTGCGCGAAGCTGAAGAGCGCGGCGACCATCGCCTCCGCGTCCACCGGAGGCGCGCCCTGCGCAACAGAATCAGCGGCGGGCTCAGCCGCCTGCAGCTCGAGCCGCATCAACCGCTCCGGGTCCAGCAAGCCCGAGACCGTGATCCGCGCTGCCACCTCGGCGGCCCCGATCCAGTCGAACGCAACCCCGGCGCCACGCGCGAAGACCTCCCGGGAGCTCCCGTAGCCCGGCGGCCGGGGATACAGCAGGCGCCGCACGGACGGTGGGATCGAGAGCGCCTCGGGGCGAAGGGTCGCCATCAAGGCAAGGAGTGCTCGCTGTTGATCGGCGCGGGGCACGGGCCTCATGGGCCTCGGCCGATCGCCGTTGACCTCGTGCTCGTACAGCACCCCGCCGATCATCTTGACCGCCGCGTCCACCTGGTACCGATGGTGGAGGTAGAGCGGCACGAAGACCTCCTCCAGTTCGGCGAGCGGCCTCCCCTGGGCGAGGTTGC
>CBFHHK010000415.1:0-2264 GCA_965655435.1 Planctomycetota bacterium
CGGCTCTCCGTCCGGGCGTCGAGCGCGGCGAGGTCGGCCTGCAGGGGCGCGACCTCGGCGGATCGCTCGCTCCGAACTCGCTGATCCGCGGCCTCGAGCGCCCGGGCAGAGGCCGCGACCCTTGCCTCCAGGGACTCGATGCGGTCGAGCAGGATGGGAACACCGAACCCGACGGCCGCCGTGGCTCCGATCGCGAGCAGGAGGCTCCCGCGAGCGGCCACGGGGCCTCCAGCTGCGGCTGTCGAGGAGTGGAGCGAGGGAGCCGGCGGCGCCACTTGGGGAGCCGGCCGCATGGAGTGCGCCACCTCCTCCGAAGCCGGCGACGAAGCCGGCGACGAAGCCAGAGACGAAGGCGCGACGCCCCGGCCCTGGGCTCCCTTTCCAGCCCCGCCCCCCATGGCCGCCTCGCACTGCGAGCAGATCACTCGCCCCTTGACGGCGCTGGCCCGGCCACTCCTGAAGTCAGCTTCAGGGACGGACTCTTGGCACAGATCGCAGAATCGAATGTCCATGGGGTTCTCTGGGGCGAAGGGACAGGGGCGAGGGGGGACCCGCCCTTGTACCCGCGGGATCCCGGGCGGTCACGCCTGGATCGCCTAGCTCCGCCGCTCGGGCCGCCAGGCGCCCCGCCACGGCGCTCCACGCGGCGACCCGCCCTCGACGGCCCCCTGCGATAGACTGCCCCCCCATGGACGGCCTGGACCTCACGAAGACCTGCGCGACGAAGCTGGACCTGATCGGGTCCGAATTCCTTGCGTCGATCTACAAGGAGGAGGTGCGGCGCCGCCCCGAGAACATCGACGCGCTGTCCGAGCTGGGACACGTGTACACGAAGCTCGGCCGCTACGAGGAGGGGCTGGAGGTCGACCTACGGATCGTCGCCATGGCGCCGGAGGATCCGACCGCCCGCTACAACCTGGCCTGCAGCCAGGCCCTGTGCGGACGCGCCTCTGCCGCGGTGGACTCGCTGCGCACCGCCGTGGTGCTCGGCTACGACGACCTCAGGTTCATGGCCGAGGACGAGGACCTTGCGGTCCTCCGCGACCACCCCGGCTTCGTGGAGCTCCTGGAAGGGCTTGGCTGACGCGAGGGCCCCTAACGCAGCAGCGCGTCACCCTGCTGAGCGCTCCACCACTGGAGCCAGTCCTCGACGATCTTCTCGCGGTCTTCATACGAGGTGCTGGCGCTGACCGGGATGTCAGAATTGGTCACCGTCTCCAGGGCGCGCGCCGCTCGGCCAAACTGCTCCGGGCTGCTGTCCCGGAGGGCCTCGATCAGGATCGGGAGCTCGGAGAAGTCCCCCATCTTCGCCAGAGCGCGGGCGTACTCCCGGCGGATGCCCTCGGAGCCCAGCGCCTCGGTGGGCATAGCCTCACGCATGGGCTCGAGGAGCCGACGGTCCTGCATGGCCGCGAGCACGCACAGGGAGAAGCTGCGCTGGCGGTTGTTGCCGAACTGGATCATCTCCAGGAGGCTGGGATAGGTGGGCTCCCCCACCGACTGGTACCAATCCGAAAGGCCGATCCAGGTGAACTGGTCCGGACAGATCGTGACCTCGGCCTCCTTCTGGACGATCTTCCGCTGAAGCTCGGGCGAGGCCTCGATCCACCCGTCGCTCGCCAAGCTCGCGCTCGTCGAGGCGTTGGACGCGCAGGACGCGAGGGCGCCGAGGGCGAGCAGGGAAGCGGAGAGGAGTCGGCGGGTCGTGGTGAGCGGCATGGTGGCTTGCGCGTCGGGGTCTCGGTGAGCGTGTCGGCTAGGTGGCCCCGTCGCGGGGCCCCAGGGAGCCATTCGGCTGCTCCGGGTCACTCCTTGAGCCCTGTCCCCCAGGAGAATGCTGGTTCCTTCCCCCCGTGAGCGCAGCCATGCCCGAGCGGCCCCCGAGGGCGCCGAGAAAGAGGCTGACGATGGCCGCCCAGAGGAGCCAAGGCGTCAGGGGATGGGGCCAGCCCCGGTCCTCCGCCCCCACCGGTTCGGGGAGTCGTGGCGCCGCGGCGCTGCGGCCGAGGCTGCGAAGGGTCAAGGCACCCGCCCCGTCCGGCGAGGGGAACGCCTCGGCCGGACCGTCCGCGCGGAGGGGCACCGCCGTCGCCGGAGGCGGGAGCTCGATGAGCAGCGGGGTCCCGCGCGGCACCCCGTCGAGCACAGGCGGCCGGGGACCACGGCGAACCCGGTCCGGATCGAACTCCACCTCAGGGACCGTGAGGGTCACGGCCCCGAACGGCCTGCGGTCGCCCAGCTCACCGAAGAGGTCCACCGTCGGG
>CBFHHK010000416.1:0-2260 GCA_965655435.1 Planctomycetota bacterium
AGGTGGACGCTGGCGTGGAGTGGACTCTGGCGAGGGGCAGACACTGGCGAGGGGCACGCACTGGTGAGAGGGCCGACCGCGCGTGGCCGGGTCCTCGTCGTCGCCCGACCCGGTGGCTTGCCCCTGTCCTCGGCGAGAGAGAAACGTTCTCGGCGAGAGAGAGACGGTCCTCGGTGAACGAGAAACGGCCCCGGGCGCTCTGGGAGCGTCCGGGGCCGTTGGTGAGCGTCCTCGATGCCGCTGCGAGGGCGGCACCGACTCAGCGGGATTCCAGGCTCAGAGGATGTCCAGGATGCCCGTGCCGACGCCGTTGGTCAGCGTGGAGACGTTCGCGCGATAGTTGGTGTTTCTCGCGATCGGCGTGTTCCACGGCAGGTCCTGCTTGTCGCACACGATCCCGAGGGCCACCGCCGCGAAGCCGCGAGCAGTGTCCGTGATGGTCGTGTCGCTCAGCATCGCCACCAGGGGAGCCACCGAGTTGGCGTCACCGATGGTCCCGAGGGCGCTCGCGATGGCCGCCTGAGCCGAGAGGCCCTTCGCGGTCCGGAGCATCTCGACCAGACCCTTCACCGCCGACTTGTCACCGAGCAGACCGAGGCCGACCGCCGCCTGCTTGAGGAGGTCAGGGCGGAACTTGGACTTGTTGATGATCTCGTTGAGGCGCTCGATGGAGCTGTTGGCCTCCATCAGGCCGAGGCCCACCGCGATGTAACCGCGGGTGTCGTCCTGGCTGAAGTACTCCAGACGCTCGAGGAGGATGTCCTCGGAGGCCGTGTCCTTCATCAGGCCAAGGGAGACCGCGTAGGCACCAGCCTCGGCGGGACGGTCACCCTTGCGGGCGGCGTCACGCACGGCGGACAGCACCGTGGTGTCCAGGGTGCCGTCGTTCTCGAGGAGCGCGTTCCCGAAGACACCGAGCGACAGAGCCGCCCAGGGCTTCTTTTGGCCCTTGCCCTTGGCGAGGGCACCCATGAGCTCCTTCTGGACCAGGGGCTGGAGGCCACGCTTGTCGCCGGCGGCGCCCGGACGGCTGCCCATCTGAGCGAGAGCCATCATCCCGAAGTACTCGGTCTGGTTGTCCGCGGACTGCTTGGCGATCCGCTTCAGCTCGTCGAAGATGTCCTTGTTCTGCGCGGCACCGTCGCCGTCGCCGGCCTCCGCGTTACCGATCATCCCGAGGGCAACCGTGCTGGACTGCAGGACCTCGACGGTCTTCTCCTTGGAGTTCTTCGCGACGAGCGACAGGAGCTGCTCGATGACCTCTCCGCGGAGCGGAATCTGCGCCTCGGGAACCTCGCTCTCGTGCGACGCGAGAAGACGCGCCGCAGCGATCGGGACCTGGCAGCGCACTCGGAACTGCTCGAAGCCGCCCTTGTCGCCGCGGGTGTCCGCGTTCATGCGAGTGATGAGGTAGCGGAGCAGCGCGGCCCTGTTGGCTGCGAACTTGGCGTTGCCCTCGGTCTCCTCGACGGCGGCTTCACCTTCCCAGTCGAGCGGGATCAGGCCGAGCGAGGCGATCGCGCCAACCTTGATGTCCGGCTGGGCGAAGTCAGGCATCTCGAGGATGTCGACGAGGTGCTCGACGATGGTCTGGCGGACAGCGTTGTCGCTCGTCCGGTATCCAACGAGGCCGAGGCCGTACGCCGCGAAGGACCGCGTGCGCATGGGCACTTCCTTGCCGACCAGCTTGCGAGCCACGGGGTCGTCGCGCATCAGCGAGACGAGCATGGGCACCGTCCGGTCGTCCGCGAGGATGCCGAGCGCGAGGGTCGCCGTCTCGGAGATCTCCTGCTCACCGTTGTTCAGGAAGCCCGCGAAGATCTCCTGGAACTCGGAGGTGCCGTCGGAGTCCTGCGTGTCGCCGATCTTCGCCAGCGCGATGAGCGCGCCGGTGATGATGTCGTTCTGACGTTCCTTCTCGAGCGCCAGCTTCAGCGCCGGGACGACCTCGTTGCGGATCATGTCCGGGGTCGGGCGGAGCGTGTCCTTGACCTGCTCGGCCTGGCCGCGGCCGAGGAAGAAGTCGTCTCCGCCGGACTGCACGTTGCCGCTGCGAACCTTGGAACGCAGGTTCAGGTACGGCTCCTTGTTGAAGCCCCACCAGAAGTCCCAGATGGAGAAGTCCTGGCCGATGACCACCGGGCCACCAGAGGTGGGTCCGGACTGTGTCGGGCCAGCCGCGGGGGCGCCAGGGGAGGCGGGACCCGGGGTGGAGGGACCGGACGGGCCGGGGGCCGAGGGACCGGACGGGCCAGGCGAG
>CBFHHK010000417.1:0-2260 GCA_965655435.1 Planctomycetota bacterium
CCCGGCTCAACCAACAGTCCCGGCTCAACCAATCGTCCCGTCTCAACCAATCGTCCCGCCTCAACCAATCGTCGTAGTCAACGGAAGCGGCCGGGACGCCCACCAACTCAACCAGTGACAAGTGGCCATCGGGCTGCAACCAGGCGCTCCGGATGAGGCCTGAAGACCGAAGGCTGAACACGACCCCGCCTCCTCAACGAATGCCGGCCGGACGGAAGTCAGTCCTCTCGCTGCCCATGACGGCGCACCGCCCCAGACGCACGCCGGCAGCAAGCTGAGGTTGGAGCGGGTGCCGCGAGCGATCCAGCTCCGAATCCCCCCACAGGCTCGGCCGTCGAGAATGACGCCGCAAGCAGCTCGGCTCGCCGCCCATGCAGCGGCGGTCCGGGGCAATCGCCTGCGGCCCGGGACGTGGTCTCGGGGCTCACTGATCCGCCCATGGCGAACCCCGCGGCTTCACTGAGGCCGACGTCAGGCACGGGCACCGAGTGAGCTCGGACACCGACGTGATCCTCACCTACGGCGAGTGGAGGCCGCCTCGCCAGGGCTCGCCCCCAGACCGTCCCCCCTGGAAACCAGGCCACCACCTCCATTAGGGGCGAGGCCACAGGCCCCACTGGACGCCAGGCCACAGGCTCCACTGGACGCCAGGCCACAGGCTCCACTGGACGCCGGGCCGTAGGCACCTCGACCTCGCCACCTCGACCGCTGGCGGAGCGACGCCCCCGGTTTCGCCCACCGCTACCGATCGGACAGGTCGCCCTCGAGGCGGAAGACCCCGTCCGCTGCGGGGGCGCCGGCGGTGACCGAGGTGAGCTCCAGCATGATCTTGCCGAGCATCGGGTTCGCGAGCTGGACCTCGACGCGGTCGGGGACCTGCATGCCCTCGACCTCACGGAAGCTCCGGAAGGTGGTCGTGCGGCCGAGGCGGCCCACGCCGGGGATCGCGGCAAAGTCGTCGATCCGCCCGAGCCGCAGGCTCTCGGCCTCCACGTAGAAGGTGGGCGCCGTCCCTGACGTGTCGCCGGCTCGAATCAGCAAGACGGCCTCACCGGCGCCGGTCACGATCTGCTGGACCACATGGACTCCAGGGAAGGCCTCCCTCCAGTCCCCGAACCTGGCCTGCGGTGCCTCCCCCATGAGCTGCGCCGTCCGCTCCGCGTCCGCCACGGCGCGGGGTGCCCGGCTCGACTCGGTCCACACCTGCTCACCGTCGAAGCCAATGTGCTCGAACTCCTCGCCCATCGACTCGTCGGCGCGCCAGCGACTCGGCCATTCCATCAAGGAGCTGGAGGTCCCATCTCGCTTGAGCTTCGGCATCGAGATCGCCTGCTCCAGACGGAGGGGTCCCACGCTCTCCAGCAAGTCCATGCGATGGAATGCCTGTACGCCCTCGCAGACCGCCTCGATGGAGGGCAGGTCCTCGGACGGCGTGAACTTGAACTCCTGGTGGTCCCCGATGTGGTAACCCGTGACCGCGCCCTTCTCGTCCCGATCGAAGGCGATCACGTTGGCGGGGTTCGGCTTGAACTTCCAGCGGTCCTCCCCCACGTAGACGAGGGGCACCACCGCGCGCCCGAGGATCTCGAGCGCCAGCCCGTCCCCGTCGCGGATGATGGCCCGATAGCGGTCCCTCTCGCCCTCGGAGTAGTAGCCGAGGTACGGCTCCAGGGGCGGCGCCGCCTGAATCGGGTCAAAGGGCACCCCGAGGAGCAGGTCCCCGAGCACCTCCTCCAGGCGCAGCCCCGTCACGTTGGCGCGGGACTGGGTGAAGTAGAGGACGATGGTCTTCTGTTCAGGGAAGGCCCACGCGTAGGTCCCGTCCGAGCCCGTGTGCCCGAAGGCCACAAGCTCTCGCCGGCCCTCCTTCTCGGCGGGCTTCGTCCAGAGCTGCATGAGCGACCCGTAGCCGGTCGTCGCCCCGGGAAGCCCGGTGGATCCCACCATGGGGTGCGGGCCGGGCGCGGTGATGCGCCGGACCGAGCTGGACTTGAGCAGTCGCCCACCAGGCCCGCGCCCCCGGGCCATCAGCATGTCCAGGAACCGGGCGTAGTCCTCCAGGGTCGAGTACAGCGCCTGCGACCCGAGGAACACCGAGAAGAGCGGACCGTCGCTCGGTTGCCAGTACCGGTTCCAGTGGCCGGCGCTCCCCGCGTACTTGGACGCGCTGCGCCCCTCGAGCAGGTCCTCCGGCGTGAGCAAGCAGCGGCTCTCGTCCATGCCCAGCGGATCGAGGATCCGAGCCTGGATGAAGGCCTCG
>CBFHHK010000418.1:0-2256 GCA_965655435.1 Planctomycetota bacterium
TGACCAGCGTCGTCAGCTCCCCCGCGCCCGAGGGTGGCGAGGATGTCTCTCCGTTCGTCCTCATCCACGGCTTCGACAGCTCGTGTCTCGAGTACCGCCGCCTGTTCCCGCTGCTGAACGAGCGCGCCGAGGCCCACGCCGTGGACCTCCTCGGATGGGGATTCACCGACGCGGGCGACGCGGGCATCGGAGACTACTCCCCCGAGGCGAAGCGCGCGCACCTCTACGCGTTCTGGAAGCAGGAGATCGGCCGTCCCATCACGCTCGTGGGAGCGTCCCTGGGAGGAGCGGCGGCCATCGACTTTGCCACGGCGCATCCCGAGTGCGTCGAGAGGCTTGTGTTGGTTGACGCGCAGGGGTTCATCGAGGGACTCGGACCGATGGGGATGTTCCCGCGGCCCATCGCGCTCGCGGGGGTCAACATCCTCAAGTCCAAGCCCCTGCGTAACACCGCGAACCAGATGGCGTACTGCGATCGCGGCACTTTCGCCACCGAGGATGCCATGCGCGTCGGTCAGCTTCACACGTTTCAGCCGCAGTGGGCGGATGCGACGCTCTCCTTTATGAAGAGCGACGGGTACAAGGTTGCGAAGCGGGTGCGAACGATCACGCAGAAGACTCTGGTGATGTGGGGACGGCAGGATAACATCCTGGATACGGCGTACGCGGATAGGTTCGCCGAGGAGATCCCGGACAGCAAGCTGGTGTGGGTGGAGGACTGCGGGCACGTGGCGCACCTTGAGCAACCGAAGTTCATGGCTAAAACTTTGTTCGACTTTGCGGGCGTCGAGTCCGGGGTTGCGGCGTAGACGGTTTCATTTATATCATCGTATTCATCACGCAGCGATATTTCCGTGCGCTTGAGCTAGGCTCTGTCCGGGTTGCTTGAACAGGATGAAATGGATCGCGAACGTGGGCTCGTCCGACGAGAGAGCGATGGCGCCGTCCCAGAGCGAAGCACCCGGAAGGGCGTACATTTTCCCCAAGTAGACTCCGGGGTATATTTCACGTATCTCATCGCGAAACGGGGAGAACTCGTGGTCGTGATCGCTGTAGTCGACGATCATCGCGCTCTCGCTCGGGGACGCGAGACTCTCGCCGACGTACACGCGCCCCGGGAAGAGCGTGTTGACGGGCTCGGTCAGACCGAACAAGTTGTTCATGGTCAAACCGTAGTTGAGCTTGATTCTGTTTGTCACTTTTGAACCGGGCTGATACGGCCCGGTTGAGTTCCTGTCCACAGGTTCGGGCACGATCTCGTCGCTGAAGCATTTGCCGCGCCAACTCGAAGTGGTGAGCGTGCGTCCAATCCCGTAAATCCTCGCGAGTTGCTCGACCCATCCTCCTCCAATCACGCAGCCGCGAGTGCAACCCATCGGCAACACTCCCTCACTTCGGAGCGGTGAGGCGTTGTTCCACGCGTCGTTTACCTCACTCACGTCGTAACCGGAGCCGGAGACGCCTCGAAGGAAGCTGGACTCGCACAATCGATATGCGAAGCCCTCGTCCGTACGGATCAACTCTCCGACGGGGTAGTCATCGCCGAGCAGCTTCTGGACAAAAGTGGACTCTTCCGAACTGGTTTGGAAAGGGGCGAGCTGCGAGAGGTCCACCGGGTCGAGCTTCGGTTCGCCGGACATTGCCGAAACGATGCCGAGACGCTCCTGGATGAAGGGCGCCGCGAACGTCTGCCAGAATGGACTGGAGAGGAACGGACTCGATGATTCGCCGGATTGCGCCGCGACCGAGAAGGCGTTGTCCCGTAGCCAACTGCCCAGCCAGGAGAGGGCCAGGTTCCGTAGTGTGTCCCTGGGCGTGGTGGGCGGTGGTGGCGGAGGCGCGGTGGTCGGCGCGGCGTTGATGAACTCGAGCGCCTCGGCCCATTGGAGCGACCGGTCGGCAGATGCGGCACCGACGAATGCCGCCAGCAGCGTCAGGCGCAGGATCGTGCGCACCATGTTGTGCGAGAGGTCTCGGGAGTTGGTCTCGGGGTGCACGACAACTTTTTTCATTCCCAGCAACGAGGCTGCCTCGAAAAAACCAGAGCAGCTCGGTCACCTTGGGGGGTGTCAAAGGACTGGCGCGCATGACGTCATGCATCGCCGCGTCTGCGGTCCCATCACGATCAAGAGTTTCTCGTGCTCCTAATCGAAGAGATGGCGTCACATTCGCCGGCCATCCGTCGCGGTCGAAGAAGGCAGAGGCTCGCACGGCACCGAAGCGAGCGAAGCTTCCGGTACTCGAGAAGCTTGCGAT
>CBFHHK010000419.1:0-2242 GCA_965655435.1 Planctomycetota bacterium
CGAAGAGCCCGCCGGAGAAGGCCTGCCGGTAGTTGCGGTACTGGTGCAGCTCGTCATGGGCCCACGAGGCCTCATAGGCGTCCTGGTAGCACTTGAGCCCTGCCTTCGAGGTGTCCCCGGCCGCGAGGCTCTTGGCGATGCCCTCGGCAGCGAGCATCCCCGACTTGATCGCGAGGTGGATGCCCTTGAGCGTCGCGGCGTTCAGGAACCCGCCCGTGTCGCCGACGAAGACGAAGCCGTCGCCGTGCAGCCGGGGCTGGGAGAAGTAGCCGCCCTCAGGCACGCACTTGGCGCCGTAGTTGATCGGCTTCCCGCCCGCGAGGAGGCGCTTGATCTTGGGGTGCTGCTTCCACTTGACGAAGAGGCCGTGAGGATCCAGCCGCGCGTCGGGGTGGTCGAGGCCGACCACGAAGCCGATGGAGATCTTGTCCTCGGCGATGCCATAGACCCAGGAGCCGCCGTAGCTCTTGGTGTCGAGGGGGTAGCCGCCGGTGTGCATCACCTTGCCGTGCATCTCCTTGCCGATCTCGGGCGAGACCTGCCAGATCTCCTTGATGCCCGTGCCGTAGGTCTGCGGGTTACGGCCGTCCATCACGTCGAGTCGACGGAAGAGGTCCTTGGCGAGGTTACCCCGCACGCCCTCTGCGAAGACGGTGACGTCAGCGGAGACGTCCATGCCGGGCTCGAACGTGGCCTTCTGGGAGCCGTCCTTGCCCACGCCGCTGTCCCGGGTCTGTACGCCCACGACGCGATCGGTGTCCCCATCAAAGCGGGCCTCGGCCACGGGGAAGCCGGCGTAGATCTCGACGCCGAGCTCCTCGGCCTGACTCGACATCCACTTCGTGACCTCGTTGAGCGACACCATGTAGTTGCCATGGTTCTTGAGGGGCGGGGGGCACAGCACGCCCTTGAGCTTCAGGCTCCCGCCGCCAGGCCGAAGCATCTCCGCCCAGTCGTCCTTCACCTCGGAGAGCACAGGGAAGCCGCGCTCCTTCCAGTCCGGGAAGAGCTCCGAGATCCCCTTGGGATCCATCACCGCCCCGGAGAGGCTGTGGTGGCCGATCTCTTCAGCCTTGTCGAGGACGAGGATCGTTCGATCCTCATCACCCGCTGCTTTCAGCAGCCGCGACAGGTGAACCGCGCAGGCCAGCCCCGCAGGACCGGCGCCGACGATGCAGACGTCGACCGGGAGTTCTTCCCGCTCCACGTCGCTGACGTTGAGGGAGGTGATCCGGGGCTTCATCGAGTACAGAGAGGAACGCGCGCTGGCGCTCCGCGGACGGGTCTTGGGGCTCTCCCGCCGAGCTCACCTCGTGAGCTCCCAGCGCGGGGATGGGGGCAAGAAGTATACGGACTCCCGCCTCAGGACCGATCCCCGATCCAGTGGTGTCCTGCGCGGTAGACCTCCTTCTTCCAAACCGGGAGGCGCTCCTTCAGGGTGTCGATCAGGAATCTGGCCGCGAGAAAGGCCGCATCCCGGTGCGGACTGGCCACCGCGATGACGACGCTAGGCTCCCCCACACCGACCATCCCGGTCCGGTGGACGCAGAGCATTCGAAGGGTCCGGTCCACCCCGGAGTCGGGGCCCCCTTCGGACACGGCCTCGCTTGAGCCCGGGCGCCCGGGGCCGTGGGCCTCGAGGCAGTCCCGGAAGATGCGGCGCATCTCGGGCCCCGCCATCTCCTCGAAGGCCTCGTAGTCCAGCAGGGAGACCTCCTGCCCCCGATTGACCTCACGGGTGGTCCCGGTGAAGAGCACGATCGCCCCGCACCGGGGGCTGGCGACCCGCTCCTGGAGACGAGCAGGGTCAATTGGGTCCTGAGAGAGCTCGAAGATCCCCGCCTCTAGCGACGCTTCGCCACGGCCATCGGTGGAGGGCGCGCCCCCGCTCACGGGCGGGAGCATGGCCACAGCGTCCCCTGGGTGCAGGGTGCGCTCGGTGGCGGCGTACTCGTCGCCGATGACCACGGAGGCGAAGGACAGGTCCCCGAGAGCGGGAATCTGCGCCTCCATCCTCCGCTTCAGCCCCTCGGTGCTGGTCCCCGCAGGGACCCCGAGCACGTGAACAGAGTCCGCACCCGCGCGCTCCCGCAGGACGGCAAAGAGCCGGACCTCCAGGTCGAACGCCGCCGATCCATCGCCCATCGGCTCAGAAGGGGGTGTCGTCGTCCCCAAGGAACGCGGCGCCGGAGTCTCCACCCTGGCTCTGGCCGCCGCCACCGCCACCGCCGCCGTAGCCGCC
>CBFHHK010000420.1:0-2232 GCA_965655435.1 Planctomycetota bacterium
TACAAGTAGAGCCCGTCCCTCGTTATCGAACAAAACTCGGAGCTGGCAAACATCAATGGATTTACCCTCGATGGCAAGCTGACTAATCTTGAGATGCAACGGGGTCTGACCGTCCTTATTCAGAGCCAGGCAAGATTCAGGCGATGCCTTTACGAGAGCCTCCAAGACCTCTATTGCGGCTCCGTGGCGGATGGCATGATGGAGAGCCGTATCGCCTTCACTTTCGGCCACGGCGGTACCGACTGGCATGACATCGGCGAGAAGCAGAACAATGTCGGCGGGGGTCCCACTCTCAATTCCATGCCGAATGCATCGGGAAGTATTGCTTGGACTAGGAGCTACCACAAGGAGAGCCTTCACGGTCTCGGCGGAAGCCTTGCCCTCAATTGCAGCCATCAGTGGCGTTGTGTCGGTGCTGCTAACGGCATCAATCGACTGGGGCGATGCCTTGACCAAGGCCTCGAGGATATCTACGGGGACACCATCCTCAACAGCCCGGTGAAGACATATTTTGCCGCTGGCGTCGGCAACCAGTGCAGCACCACCACCGGCGGCACTGGCAAGTAGACTCACTTCGGCAGCCGAGGGGAAACCAGCGTCGTCTTGCTCCCTTGCAAACGCCATCATGAGGGCATGGTGACCGGTGTCATTCTTGGCTGGGACGGTCGCCGAGGCGGGACAGGCCTCGACGAGCAACCGAAGAATGTTGAGAGGAGCACCACGCTGGACGGCCTGATGCAGGAGAATATTGCCCCCCAACTTGGCATCTTCGGACAGAAGGGCCTCGCCAGCCAGCCGGGCGAGGAGGGCCACCTCCCTCTCGGACGGGAAGGACGACGGCGACGGCGACGACGACGAGGATGGTTCACCGGCCTGCAACATTGCCCTCCGGAAGCTGATCATGATGGGCGTCTCGCCGTCCTTGCTGGGGACCTCGGCACTCTGGGGGCAGGCGTCGACCAGCGCTTCTAGCACGGTCACGTCGGAACAACCCTTCTCGACGGCACAGTGAAGGGGAAGGTTGTCATGAGCGTCGAAGCTTTCGGCGGCGATGGGAGCGGCGTCGAGGAGGGCCGACGCGCGGCCGAGGTGGGGCCCGCCCTCGAGCAGCGCCGCGGCCTCGGCCCCGGGCTCGGGAGCTCCCTCGAGCGCGCCGATCAGCGCGAGCAGGAGATCCCACCCCTCCCGGGAGCTGGGCGAGGTCAACGCGAGCAGACCCATGACCTGATCTGCGGCCGCCAAGAACTCGGACGCCGCTCCGTCGAAGGCGGTCAGCGCCGCGCGGGTCTCGTCCTCGATGATGGGCGAGTAGTCCCGGCGCCCGACGAGGAGGAGCGGGTGCTCGGGTGACACCAGCTGCTCCTCGGCCACGGGGTCGAGCCCATCGAGGACGCGCCTCCAGCCCACGAGCTGCTCCGAGGAGACCGCGGTGGGGTCGTCGAGGTCGAGCTCGAGGGTCGCCACGCCGCGCCTCGCCGCCGAGGCGGGACCGGAGATCACCCCGTGGATCGACTCGCCCGAGCTCCGCGCCCGGTGCAGGGCGTCCACGTGGCCGTTGAGACGGCCCCGCGCCGCGTCCACGTCGTCGGTCACCTCCTCCCAGCGCCGACGCCGCGCCCCGCGGACGCGCCCCTCCTCGAGGGACTCCTTGAACTGCTCGAGGACGCCCTTCTTGTTGGCCTTGTTCGAGTGCAGCTCGAGGCAGGCGGGCCCGAGCCCCAGGCCCCGCAGCCGCCGATGCACCACGTCGAGCGCGGCCATCTTCTCCGAGACGAACAGCACCCGCTGCCCCTGGGCGATGACGTGGGCGATCAGGTTGGTGATGGTCTGGGACTTGCCCGTCCCCGGCGGCCCCTCGAGCACCATCGTGCGCCCGCGAGCCGCCGCGAGGATCGCGCTGAGCTGGGTCGAGTCGTAGGAGAGCGGCGCGAAGACCTCGCCGGCCCCGACCGCTCGGTCGAGCTCCTCCGGCGAGATGCCGGCCCCCTCCTCCTCGAAGGGCTCCCGGGGGCGGTCGAGGAGGTGCGCCACGAGGGCGTTCTCGCGCAGGACATCGGAGCGGTCGCGCAGGTCCCGCCAGAGCAGGTACTTCGAGAAGGAGTAGAGCCCGACCTGCCCCTCCTCGGTGACCTCCCAGCCGTCCTCGTCCTTGATCGCGTCCTTGATGATGCGCAGCACGAGGGCGACGTCCACGCCGTTCTCGTCCTCGGGCAGCGGGTCGAGCCCGGTGAT
>CBFHHK010000421.1:0-2215 GCA_965655435.1 Planctomycetota bacterium
CGGGGGGGCCCCGGGGGATCGGGCGCGGGAGGCGTTGGCGATCGAGGTAGGGGGCAAGCGAGATCGCCGGCGACCCGCGGGGCGCATTCACGGCGCGCCGCGGCTGGGCTGCGGCCGGGCTGCGGCGCGGCCAGGAGAGGTCCAAGGTGGTGGAGCTGGTCGGCGGCCCCTCAGGGCAGCGCGAGGCGCTCTCTCAGCTGGAGGAAGCGCTCCTGCTCGAGCACCGGGTCCGACCAGCTGTTCTCTCGGATGAAGTGCGCGGGGTAGGAGTCCTGCACCCGCGAGAGGTCCTCCGCCGCGAGCTGCAGCTGTCGCGCGGCCTCCTCCTCGTCGCCCACCCCCAGGTAGGCCCAGGCGAGCACGGCGGGGTCCACATATCGTCGGGTGGCGATCTCCATGACCCGGTCCAGGGCGCGCTTCGCCTCCCGGGGCCGACCGAGCAGGCCGAAGCCCCAAGCGATCTCACCGCGGATGCCGGGTGCCGCGTCCGAGGGGAGCAGCCGCTGGGTCAACTCGAGGGACTCCAGCGCTCCCTTCCTGTCACCAAGAGCGAAGCGCGCGCGCGCGAGCATCACCGCGCACAGCGCGTCGCGCGGGTTCAGCTCGAGGGCTCGCTCCAGCACCTGGCAGGCTGCCTCGTCCTGCCCTGAAGCGTGCAGGGCGTAGCCCAGCTCGTGCAAGACCCGGCCGCTGCTCGGGTCCAGCTCCCTGGCGTGCGTCAGGTGACGGATCGCGTCCTCGAATCGCTCGCGGTGGATGTCGAAGCCAGCCTGGCGGACGAGCACCTCGGGATCGTTGGGGGTCAGCCGCAGCGCCTCCTCCGCAGCGACCTCTGCGTCCTCGGATCGCCAGTTGTGCGCGTACAGGTCGGCCAGGGCGGAGTAGGCGAGGCCCATGTTCGGGTCGAGCTCCAGCGCCCTGGCGGCGTGGAGTTCGACGAGGCCCTCCACCTCGTCTCTGAAGGCGGGCCAGTCGCCGGGAGCGACGGGGTCGTAGAGCCGGGAGGCCACGTAGACACGCGCCTTCCAGGCGTGGGCGAGGGCGAAGTCTGGATCGGCCTCGAGGGCGAGGTCCAGGTAGGCCTGGATGGACTCCCTGGTGCTGGGCGACGCTGCCACGCGGAACCCGCCTCGGACGCCCCTCATGGCCTTGAAGAAGGCCGCGGAGGCCTCGCCCGACGACGTCGCCACCGTGTCCAGCTCTTCCCGCTCGCCGGGCAGGAGCCGCGCCTCAAGGGCCTGCGCGATGCGGCGGGCGATGTCGGACTGGATGGCGAACACGTCCGCGAGGTCGCGGTCGTATTGCTCTGCCCAGAGGCTCAGCTGGGTCTCCGGGTTCACCAACTGGACGCCGATCCGGACCTTGTCGCCGGCGTAGCGGACTGTCCCCTCCAGGACGCTCCCGACGTTGAGGCTCTCGGCGATCTCGCGGAGGTTCAGCGCCGTACCCGTGAAGCGCGCCACCGTGGAGCGTGCGATGACGTTCATCGCCCGGACCTTCGCGAGGTCATTGATCACCGCCTCGTGGATGCCGTCCGCGAAGTAGGCGTCCTCGGGGTCGGGGCTGAAGTTGTCGAAGGGCAGGATGGCCACCGAGTAGGGCAGGCGTTGTCCGGCCTCGTGGGCGGAGAGCTCCGCGAGCGCGTCAAGCCGGCCCGACTGCTTGGCGCTCTCCTGGCGCGCCGCGTCGCGAGAGGGATCGAGCACGAACTTGTCGAGCGCGAAGTAGGCGGTGGCCAGCAGCAGCGAGGCGATCAGGAACCGATCGAGTCGCCGGGTCGAGGCATGAAGTGCCGGGCTCGTTGGGTCCACGTCCTCGTCGCGCACGAGCCCCTCTGAGGTGAACTGGAACGTCCAGCTCAGCACGACCACGGGAATGAAGCCGAGCACCAGCGAGCCGACCACGATCCGGATGGCCGCGTCCGAGAGGCCGTAGACCGGGAAGAGCATCTCGGCCAGCTGGATGGCGAGCCAGCTCACCACCAGGTAGGCCGAGGCGACCCGGATCACGTTGCGTCGCTTTAGCTCGTTGAAGAGGGACATGGGAACCGCTCGTTTCAAGTGCTGGTTGGCACGGGGAGATTCGCAGCAACGGGCCACGCGACCGGGGGCGATGAGGCTCCCTCCTCGGCGCTCCTCCGGAGGGTATCGCGCGCAGGAAAGGAAGGACAGGCCGGTTGGCCGGGGCCGGGTCCGGGGGGCCGGGGGCCGGGAGA
>CBFHHK010000422.1:0-2204 GCA_965655435.1 Planctomycetota bacterium
GACGGCGCGGCGCCCGGGGGGGGCCGCTGATGAGGACGCTCTACATCGTGCGCCACGCCGAGGCCGCCATGACCTCGGCCTCCGGGGACCATGGCCGCCCGCTCACGCCGCGCGGTGAGCTCTGCGCCAGGGAGCTAGGCGCCATGCTCGGTCGGCTGGGGCAGGGGCCGGAGCAGTTGCTCTGCTCGGACGCGCAGCGTGCGCAGGAGACGGCGGAGAGTGCGCGCGCCGCGGGGAGCTGGGGAGGCAACATCGAGCTGGACCCGGACCTCTACCTCGCGCCGCCTTTGACGCTGTTGGCCGCTGCGCGGAGGGCGCCGGCAGGCGTGACGCGGCTGATGGTCGTGGCCCACCAGCCCGGGCTCTCCGAGTGGCTCGGCCAGCTGATCGGTGGCCCCCAACGGTCCTTTGCCCCGGCCGCGGTGGCGTGCGTGGACTTCGACCTCGCGGCCTGGGAGGACCTCGGCTCCGGGGCGGGGACGCTCCGGTGGATGGTCGGGCCTGGCGAAGCTGGCGCCTTCGAGGAGCCCTCCCGGGGCTGACCCGCGGCTCATCGGGGCAGGGCTCCTCATTGGCCCCCTCGATCTCTCCGCGGAGTCTCTTCCAGGGGCGGCCGCAGGGAGCTCGGCGGTGGAGTGCACCGCGCAGCCTGAGTGCACCGCGCAGCCCGAGTGCACCGCGCAGCCCGAGGGGACCGTTGAGCGCGCCGGCCCGGCGGCTCCCGCTGGACCTCCCGCTTGAAGGGGGGCGGCGCTGGGGTGGGGACCCCGCTCGGGGGCAGGCACACCCGATTTCGAGGAAGGCGGCGAGGCCGTTTCCGAACAAGTCCCGGGGGGCTTACTCTCCTCGATGGATCCATGTCCGAAGCCTCACGTCCCGAGTCGCACCACACCCGCCGTCGTATCGCCCCACGCCGGCCTCTTTGACGGAGCACCCTCTGAAGCCGTCTCCTTCAACGCCGCGTCCATTGACCCAGCGCCCCCTGACGCAGCGCCTCCGTGACCTTCACGGGGAGCTGGGTGAGATCGTTGTTCCTGGTGGGCCAGGATGGGAGGCGGTCGTGGCGGTGCGCACCCGCCTCGAGCGAGACCTGCTCCCGAGGACGGCCGGTGGACATCAGCACCTCGTGGTGGGGATCGTGGGCCCCAACAACGCGGGCAAGTCGTCGCTCTTCAACGCCCTGGTGGCCGGGGAAGGCGGCAGCCCGAGGACCCTCAGTCCGGCCGAGCCGACGGGGGGCGCGACCCGGCGGCTGGTGGGCGCGCTGTCGCCAGCGCTGCGCGCCGCCCTCGAGGCCGAGCCCACCATGCAGCGGTTTGATCTTCGTCCGGTCACCTGCGGGGCGGACGGCGTGCAGGAGGCCCGGGAGTCGGCGCAGCCGGGCTCGGAGGCCGCTCTGTTCCTGGTGGACTCGAGCCAGCTGCCCGACGGCCTCTTGCTCGTGGACACCCCGGACTTCGACAGCGTGCTGCGGGGCAACCGTGCGGTGACGGATGCCTTGCTGGCAGTGGCCGACGTGGCCGTGGTCGTGGTGACCCGGCACACGTACCAGAACCACGACGTCATCGAGTTCCTGTCGGGCTGGCTCGAGCACGGGCGGCCCTGGGTGCTGGTCTACAACGAGTCCATCGACGAGGCGACCACGGCGGCTCACGCCCGAAAGGTCGAAGCGGACCTGGGGCAGCCCGCGGAGGCGATCTTCGCCGCGGCCTTCGACCCTGCGGTGGCTCGCGGCGAAGCGCCGCTGGAACCCCGTGACCTGCGAGACCCCGGGGTCGCGCTGGCGGGGTGGCTGCGCGCGCTCGGGGACCGCGGCGACCTGAAGGCCCGCGCGATGGAGGCGTCCCTGGCCGCGCTCAGGGAGGACCTCCTCGCCCTCGGCAGCGAGTGCCGCCAGGCCATCGGCGCCATGGCGGATGCGCAGGTAGCGTTGCGAGAGCCCGCGACGCCGCTCGGCCGGGCGGTGGCCCGCGAGGCGATGCCCATGGGCCCCTTCCTGGAGGCGTTCCGTGACGTGCTGGATGAGCGGCCGACGCTGGTCCAGCGGGAGCTACGCCGCGGGCTGCGGTGGACCGGTGACCAGCTGGCCGGCGGGTTGCGCTGGGCCCGGCGGCAGCTGACTGGCGGCGGGCAGGTGGGGGCCGCAGGCGACCCCGAGGGGGGCAGCGTCGAGCGGACCCTGCTGGAGGTGGAGCGAGCGGAGC
>CBFHHK010000423.1:0-2203 GCA_965655435.1 Planctomycetota bacterium
CGGAGCCTCCTGGAAACACGCCCGGAGTCGTGCGCGGGCGTGCTCGAGGGCAAGCTCGAAAGGGAGATCTGCGACAAGGGCGATGACTCACTTGATCCACATCGCCTCGTTGGGGGAATGAGCAGAGTCAAGGGGACGGGCGCTGGCCGGCCCAGGGAAGGAGGCCGCAGCGGAGTGGTGCGCGATGGGTGCTGCGAGTTCGTACTCGCACGAATCCAATCGGTCTTCACAGAACGTACGCGCGGGATCGATCAGCCCTTGACTTCGTGGGCCGACCCTTCGTCCATGGAAACGCGAGTATTCATCGACGACGGGTACCCCGAGAGCCGGGAGTACAACGACAACTATTGCTTGGTGGGCGATCCGGAGGCCGAGCGCCACTTCCAGGGCTGGACGCAAGTCAACGCTCCCGTGGGCGAGCGGGGCGTTCTCTTGCAGCGTCTGGTTGCGGCCATGCGATCCGCGACACGGTTGCTCCTTCCGGGTGACTTCGCCGGGTCGCCGAGCAAGGAGCGAGGCCCTGCTCCTCCGCTCGGACGCCCGGTCGCCCGGGTTGAAGGTGCGGCAACCCTAGAGGGACCGGCAGCCGCAGGGGAGGGAAGCGATCCAAGCCGCGACTTGGCGGAGCGTGGTGTCCTGGGGGGAGGCCGGAGGGTCGGGTGAAGTGAGGCTCGTCTGTTGCGTGACGAGAGGGAGCGGGCCAGCGGAGTCGTGCGCGATATTGGCTACGACCCCGTGCGCGCATCGTTGCGCCGACTCCCGAACGACGGATGTGACGCTGAGTCGGCTGTTCGAGATCGCTGCGGGCGACCAACGCGGTTCAGCTCATCCCTCAGTAGAAACGGACCGTCACGGCGCTCGTCAAGTTCGACGTCGGGCCTGGGTTCGCGTCTCGATGCCATGCCTGGAAACTCCATGCCTCTCCGAAGAGCGGTAGCGCCGGGCCCATCGCGGTGGCAATCGCCGCGGGGTCGATGGAGAGCGTGAAGTCTCCCAGCGCACCTGCGGATTGAATCTGTCCCGGTCCGACGTAGCGCCCCACGCGCCCTCCGAGGCAGAGCCATCCCTCTGATGAGGCCACTGGCATGGGAGGAACGGACTCGTTGGAGGCAAGAAAGAACCCGGCGGCTCCCGGTGGAAGATCGGTGGCCAGGAGAGATACCGAGGCAACTGAAACGACGTTGCTGCCCAGCACCTGCAGCGTGCCGGGCACGCCCGTGCTGTTCGGGGCGCCGGGTCCGCATGTCTCCGTGCCGACCGTGCCATTCTCTCGCCACATTGCAGAGACGCCTCCTGAATCCGTGGAACCGACCATCTCTGCGCCGTCGTAGCTGATGGCGGTGACTCCGTGCCATGGGAAGAGGCCCGTCGATAGCCGATCCAACTCGCGGATGCCTGACGCTGCGCTCCAGCGGAAGATGCGGTTGCCGAGGATCTGGCCGGGGACCGTCTGCTCGAGCGCCGCCACTTGCCCATCGGGGCTGAGGGCGGTGACCCGAAGCGTGGGATCACCGAACGGGCGTGTGAAGCCGCTCGCCTCTGACCATTTGAAGCCGCCCCGCTCGCTGTTCCCAAACATCGTGGTGCCGTCGTCGCTCAGGAAGATCCGAGAGACGGATTCACCCGATGGACCGCCCAGCACGACCGCTCCACCAGCAGTGGTCCAGCGTACGACATCGAACCCAAACGACCCTGAAGGCCGCGTCCGAAGCCAGGCGGCGACAGACCCATCGGCGCTCATCAGAACCCGGTACTCCTGCTCGTTTCCCGGCGGACTCAGAGCAAGCGTGCCCCCGCTCCGTGTCCACCGAAACGCTCGCGCGGAGCCTGAGGGGCCAAACCATGAGGTCCCAGCAACGACCCGGCCGTCATCCGAAACTGCGCTCGGGGAGGCAACGGACCCGGCAGGTCCGAGCGCGTCAATGGTCTCAACGCCAACGCCCTGAAGGCTCGAGGTCAGAAACCCCTCTTCGGTGTGAAGCTGCGCGTTCGGATCTTGGCAGGTGCCGGCGATCCATCTGCCGTCCCGGCTGATCGCCATGCAGTACGCGCTGTAGGCCCCCAGCTGGTCGATGGGCCTGGGAAGGCCGCCCGCCTCCCAAACGGTGAGCTTGTCCTGGAAATTGGGCCCCGCCAGCACAGACCCCACGATCAGGTGACCGTCGCGGCTCATGTGCTCGACCCGCGCCTCCGCTCCTGCGGG
>CBFHHK010000424.1:0-2199 GCA_965655435.1 Planctomycetota bacterium
CACACGGGCACCAGGTGCCCTGAGCCCAGCAGCGCCTCGACGGCGGCCCGTGTCCCGTCCCGGACGTCGCCCCGGGGCGCCGCCGCCACGGCGTCCTCCACCTCCGCGAGGGTGGCGTACAGCTGAACCGCCGCGCCGCCGCCCGCCACCGCGCGTTGCAGGCAGCGCAGCAGTCGACCCGCGGCGACCCCCCGCTTCCCGCCGAAGCGGACGAGCCCGAGGGAGCGCCCCGACGCTTCGGCCGCCGCGCCCAGGCTCCCGAGGAGGTCCACGGCGGGGGCCTCTCGCCGCTCGAAGGAGGCGCCGCCCGGCTCGACCACGGCGGCGAGGGCGCCGGCCATGTCCTCGAGATAGAGACCGCGCCGCACGTCTCGCAGCGCGAGGCCGACCCGCCGGACGAGCCGGAAGGCCGCGCCGCGGGACCCGAACTCGTCACCCCCAAGCAGCCCGGCCGACACGGAGCAGGAGAGGACTCGCTGGGGGGCGCCTGCGCTCAGCACGTGCAGGTCGCCGCGCCGGTGGGCCTCGGCGCTCTCCGGTGAGAGGACGTCCTGGAGCGCCCAGCGCTCGATCAGGGCCTCCCGCGTGACCTCGTCGAACTCCTGCTGCTTCGCCCGATCCACCCACGCGCACGGACCGGGGGGGCGGTCCAGCCGAGCGGGTCGGCTCCCGTGAAGCGCAGCGGTCAACTCCCTGCGCGGCACGCCGACGGCCTCGTGTTGACGGAGCGCCCCCTCCAGGCCCGCCTCGAGGAGCGCGTGGTTCACCAGCTCCCGCACCAGCCCACCCGTCACGCGACGGAGGGCGGTGCCCCCGAGGAAGGACTCCACCCGCGCGGCCACCGCCATGGCCTGCTCCGCGCCAAGCCCGGCCTCGTCCACGAGCCCGGACGCCACCCGCCCGGGGTCGAAGGCTCGGGATCCGTCCCGCCCCTCGACCACAGGCAGGCGGGGCTTGCCCGCCGGAGCCACGCCCCCCTTGGTCTCCCGCAGGACCTCGCTCGCCCTGGCGCGCCGATCCCTCGCGAGGATGAACTCCCTCGCCACGTCCGCCTGCCCGAGCTCCACCAACGCTCGTTCCACCAGCCGTCCGACCACCTCGGGGTCCACGCGGGCAGGGCGGCGCTCCCCCTCGCTGGGGAGCGAGAACAGGACGATGTCCACCACTTCGTCCACGAGGGCAGGGTCGCCTTCCCCCGCGGCCAGCCGGGCGCGCTCGACGCTCTCGCGGAGTCGCGCCGGCTCGAAGGGCTCCGTCGTCGCCGGCACACCGCCGGCGCGCTCGCTCAACACCGCGGCCGGGCCGCGCCCCGCAGGCGACGATCCCGCTGCTCCCGGGGGCGCAGCGTCTGCGCCCTCGGAGCCAAACAGCCCCCCTCTTCCTGACATGCGGCGCTCCGGTCAGGAACCGTCGCGGGCCTCGGTCGGTGGGCCCGGGTCCGGCGAACTGGGGGGGAGCGAGGTCCCCTCGGGGTCGCCGGGCTGGCTCCCGAGGCCGGGGACCTCGAGGCCCTCCACGTCCTCGTCGAGGATGGTCTCCAGCTCGGACATGAACTGCCCCACGTCCTTGAACTCGCGGTAGACGCTGGCGAAGCGAACGTAGGCCACCTGGTCGAGCTGGCGCAGCTCGTCCATCACCAGCGAGCCGATGACCGAGCTGGGGACCTCCCGGTCGTACTCTCCCTGGCAGCGTCCCTCGACGCGCATGACCGCCTCCTCGATGTCCGCCATGGACACCGGCAGCTTCTCGCACGCCCGGAGCATCCCGTGCAGGATGCGGTCGCGGTCGAAGCGGACGCGCTCACCGTTCTTCTTGATCACCCGCAGCGGGCTCTCCTCGATGCGCTCGTACGTGGTGAAGCGCATGAAGCACTCCAGGCACTCGCGACGCCGCCGGATGACCACGCCGTCCGCAGACGTCCGTGAGTCGACCACGCGGTCGTCGTCGGAGGAGCAGCGGGGGCACTTCAAGGGAGGGGACGGGCCTGCGCCCGGTGAACGAGTGGAGCAAGCCCCGGGGGGCGTGTCAACGAGGACCGGCCACCCTCACGCCTCGCCCTACTTCCCGAGGCAGAACTGGGCGAAGATCCGGTCCAGGAGGTCCTCAGGCGTGGTCCGCCCGACGACCCCGTCCAGGGCGTCCGTGGCGCAGCGGAGGTCCTCGGCGACCTGATCCAGAGGCGCACCGCCCCCCTCTTCG
>CBFHHK010000425.1:0-2176 GCA_965655435.1 Planctomycetota bacterium
AGCTGGGCGAGCAGGACGCGTGCCTCGACGGCCGGCTCGGGGAGCTGGGCTCGGACTGCGCCTTCTTCCAGGCGGCGCGCCGCACGGGCGCCGCCCTCGCCCTCGGGAGGGGGGAGGAGATCCTGCCGCTCGAGGGGCCCCGCGGCTGGTGGGTGGCGCTGCTCACGCCGGAGGTGGAGTGCTCCACGCCCGCGGTCTATGCGGCCCTGGAGGCGGAGCCTCTGGACGCGGGGACCCTTTACGCCGGGGCCCCTGACGCCGTGGCCTCTGACGCCGGGGCCTCTGACGCCGGGGCCCCTGACACCGGGGCGGCGGCCCCATCACGGGGCTGGCGCATGAGGGCGGAGTCGGAGGCGCGTGCGCTCTTCGAGCTGTCCGCGCTGGAGGCGCGGGCCGCGCTGGTCAACGACCTCGAGCCTGCCGCGCGTGCCGCAGTTCCCGGGCTGGAGCCGTGGTTCGCCCTGCTCGAGGCGGAGGCCGCGGCGCACTTCCGCCTCGCCGGCAGTGGGTCGAGCTTCTTCGGCCTCTTCGAGGACGAGGCCTCCGCGCGGGAGACCCTCGAGCGGCTCGAGGCCAGGGCGGGCGGGCAGGGGCTGGGCACCCGGCTCTCCCTCGTGACCCGGCCTGCGGGGTCAGCGCTCACCACGGTGACCGGGGTGGACCTTGGTTGAGCCCATCCGCGAGCTGGGGATCATCGGCGGCGGCCGGGTCGCCGCGGCCCTGGCCTCTTGCCTCGGAGGCGCGCTCGACGTGACCGTCCATGCGCGCCGCCCGGAGCGTGCCCAGCTCTCACCCCACGGGCCGCAGGTGGCCTTCGACGCGGACCTCGCGCGGGTGGCGTCGCGGGAGCTGATCATCATCGCCGTGAGCGACGACGCGATCCCCGAGGTCGCGGGGGCGCTCGCCGCACAGCTGCGGCGCGAGCTGCGTCCCGCGGGGGCAACCTCATGCGTGCTCCATACCAGCGGCGCGACGACGGGCGCGCGTTCCCTGGCGCCGCTGCTTGAGCTCCCGGCGGTGGAGGTGGGCTCCTTGCACCCCCTGATCGCGGTGCCCCCTGGGGCGCCTCCCGGCTTCTTCACCAGGGCCCCCTTCGTCATCGAGGCGAGCGGGAGGGTGGCCGCGCAGCGGGCGAGGGCGCTGGTGGAGCAGCTGGAGGGAGAGCCCATCGAGCTCCCGGACTCGACGGAGGCGACCAAGGCTCGCTACCACGCCCTCGCGACGATGGTGGCCACGGGGACGGTGACCCTGGTCGATCGAGCGGCGGATGCCCTCGCGGCCGACGCGGACCAGCGCGCTGCGTTCCGGGACGCGTTCGGTCGGCTCGCCGTGGCGGCGGCGGTCAACGCCAGCCGCGGCCCGGGACCAGACGTGCTCACCGGACCGGTCGCCCGGCGAGACGCCTCGACCCTCGCGCTGCACGATCGGGCCCTTGGCGGCCTGCCCGTGGAGGCGCTTCACGCCGCGGTCCGTCGCGCGGCGCAGGGGATGGTCGATCGGGGACGGCCAGACGGGGGAGACGCGTGAGCGCCGGGCCCCCGGACGCGGGACTCCCTCGTGCGGATTCCACCGCCGCGGATTCCACTGCCGCGGATTCCACCGCCGCGGACGTCACCGCCGCGGACGTCACAGCCGAGAAGCACCCGCCGGCCGGACCTCTGGTGGTCTCCCTCGTGCCTCGATCGTTCGAGGCCCTCGGGCGGGCGCTCGAGGGCGGCGCATGTTCCGGCGCGGACGTCGTCGAGCTGCGGCTGGATCACCTGGCCACAGAGGTCGAGCGGGACCCGGCCGGGCTGCGCTCACTCATGGAGCGAGCCGGCAGGCCGGTCATCGCCGCGGTGCACGGGGCGGAGGGCTTCGGCGCCTTCGCCGGGAAGGTCGGCGAGCGGCGGGAGTTGCTCCGCACCGCGGCCTCCGCCGGCGCCTCCTTCGTGGACGTCGACGAGCGCTTCGCACGTGAGGTCGGGGAGCTTGGCGTGGCGAGGATCATCTCGACCCATCGGGCGGCCCGGACGGGATCGGAGCTCGACGCGCTGGCGGCAGGCCTGGACGCCCTGGCCGAGCCGGGTCGGGACCTGGTCAAGGTCGCGCCCGCCGCGGCGACAGCGGCAGAGGGCGTGGAGCTCCTCCACTGGCTCGGCGAGCGTGAGCCTGGGACGACGGTGGCGGTCTCCAC
>CBFHHK010000426.1:0-2171 GCA_965655435.1 Planctomycetota bacterium
AAGCGAGCGAGCGTCTGCATCGCTTTTGAAAATGGGTGACGAGGCGACGTGAGATCCGCGGGGTCGCGGGTGCCGCGGCGGGTTCCCCGCGCTTGAACGCTCGATTCGGCTCGATGCGATGGTCCTCGTGAAATCGCTCGGGTTCGATCGGGGTGGTGTGGGTGTTGGGACCGCGTCCCACGGGGCACTGCGATCAGGTTTTTGAGCCCTGGCGCTGTGAAAAAAAAGGGCGAAGCGGCATCGGGGCGCGGGGAACGCACCGGCTTGTCGCCCTTCTTGAGGGTGGCGAACTCCTCGGCGGATTCGATCATCTTAACCATCTTGGAACCGTGGGGTGGGGGTGAAACCGCGGGATGTGGTGGTGTGCCGGCGTGCCTCGGCGATGTGAGCGTTCGTTTCGCCGAAGCTCGCTGACGTGACACACAAACAGCTCGATCATGACATTCGAGAAATCCCCGAAAATGCGCGCCCGTATGGGCAAACAGTCACAAATAGCGCACCAAATGGTGAAAGGGCCAAACCCGTTTGGGGCGCCCGGGTTCATCGCCTGCGTTCACACTACAGGACGCGCGCCTGATCGAAGCGTGATCATGTCGCAGTACGTTCAAAGAGCGACGGGGGTGGCCAAGCAGGCGGCGGAGGTGTTCTCCAAGCGGGTCGTTCCCCCCGCCGTGGAGTACTACAACGCCACCATGGCGAAGAACGCTCAGTACGTGGTGAAGGATCCCGCCGCGGTGGACAAGCTGGGCAAGCAGCTCGTGTACTCCAACCTCGCCAAGCTCCCGGTCATGGTCGAGGGCGCGCAGGCGGAGATGAACATCGTCAAGCAGAAGTGGGCGGGACGCATGGACCTGCCCATGACCGAGGTATGACCCTAAACCCAGGCCCGAGAGGGCGCGATCGCCCCCTTTTTTTGGAGCCCCGACCATGGCCCTCATCACGGTCAATCCACGATTCTTAGGAGAGCGACGTCTGACCTTGCCCCACCGAACCCTTCCCTCTCGACCCAGGTTGGAACCGCGGCGCTTTTCGCGGGCGAGGTATACGCCTGGTTCTGCGTCGGGGAGATCGTCGGCCGCGGCGGCGGGCTCACCGGCTACTAGGCCCGCGGCTGATCACTAGCAGTTAGGGCTGGTCGAATATCTTCTCCCCGATTTTTAGCACTGGGTGTTCCATCAATTCATGTACAGACTATGTGAAGAGTCACCGAAGAACGCGTCGCTCCTACTTGACTCGCGTCTACTTTCACATCCAAAGGAAACTATTCGAACCCCGGCGGCGCCACCCCCGGCGGGTAGTACGTATACAGGTCAAAGTCCTCCCCGTCGTCCTCGTTCACAGCTGTGCCCTTGCGATCCGCGCCGCCGTCCGTCATCTTCTCCGGCATCGGCTGGCCCTCCTTCGGCAACGCTTCAATCGCGGCGTCCGCTTCCTCCCGCGTGAAGAAGAGGTTCAGTTGCCTCACCAGCTGCTTCGCGTCGCAGTCACCCACGCCCAGGTACTCCCCCACCAGCCGCCTGCGCTCGGTCACCCCGCCGAACGCGCTCCACTTGGGATCGGGAGCCCCGACGGGGGGACCGCACAGTCCCCACTTTTCCAAGTCCGCTCGGTCGAATTCGCGGCGGGATACCCCCGCGCTGCCGCCCGCCGACGCCGCGGGCCTGGCCTGGGCGACCGCGGTACGTATGTCCTTCACGGACGCGTGCTCCACGCCCACGTTTCCAGCCTTGTGCGTGGCGGTGTCCGTCTTGGCGGAGCTGAGGTGCGTGCCCAAAAACGCGTGAAGCGCGCTGGGCACCTCGCGGACGACGACGCCGCGCATCTGCCGTCCCGCGACGTCCGAGTCGGTGAGCACGACGACGCGCGCGCCGTCGTTCGCGGCGGCGGCGAGCTTGGCGATGACGACGTCGGGGACGTCGTAGTGGCCCGCGGCGGCGTCGTAGGAACCCTTGAGGATCCGGCACCCGCGGCGGGGAGCGACGGCGCGCTCCACCGCCCTCTGGTCGTTGGAGCCCTCGACGACGATGAGGGCGTCCACGGCGTTCGCGGATCCACGCACGTCAGGTCCCCTCGAAGCGGGTTTGGGTGGTGACGAGACCCGCGTGAGTAGCTCGTCGTATCTCGCATCCTCGGGCGACGCCGCCGACGATGTATTGTCACCGCCGTCGATG
>CBFHHK010000427.1:0-2166 GCA_965655435.1 Planctomycetota bacterium
TGTTGTGGTCGATGACCAGCTTCTCCATGTCGATGCCGATCTCCTTCGCCACGTCGAGGGACCGGATGATCCCGCGCTTCTTGTCCCGGTGCGGGGAGTGGACCATCACGACCATGTCGTGGTCCTTGGCGAACTGGAGCTGCCACTGGTAGGCCTTCTCCTCCGCCTCGGTGATCTCGTCGTAGCCGATCTCCCCGATGGCGACGACGCCCTCCTTGAGGGCGAACCGAGGCAGGATCTCCAGGACCTCGCGGGCGAGGCCCTCGTCGTTGGCCTCCTTGGAGTTGAGGCCAATGGCGCAGTAATGCGTGATGCCGAACTGGGAGGCCCGGAAGCGCTCCCAGCCCACCAGGCTCGAGTAGTAGTCGATGAACGACCCCACGTTGGTGCGCGGCTGGCCCAGCCAGAAGGCGGGCTCGATCAGCGCTCTCACGCCAGCGGCGGCCATGCGCTCGTAGTCGTCGGTGGTCCGCGACGTCATGTGCGCGTGCGGATCGAAGAAGCGTGCCTTGTCCATGGGTCGAGGTGCGCGCGGGAAGCGGCGGGTCAGTCGGCCGTGGCCGTGGGGGTGGTGGGCGTCGCGCCCTCGGGGATGGAGACCGCGCCGAAGGCGGCCTGGTCGTGGTGCCCTTCGAGGGCGAGTTGGACGGTCTCGAGGAGGGCGCCCTCGGTCGAGCCCGCGAGCTCCTTCAGTCGATCCTGGCAGCCCAGCCGGCCCAGCGCCAACGCGGCGCCGCGACTCGAGAGCTCGTCATCGCCAGCGAGCTCGGCGTCCAGGGCCGCCAGCGCCCGATCCGACGGCGCTCCGCTGAGGCAAAGCCACAGCTCGGGGCTGATGCTCCGCCCCGCAGCCCGGCGCTCGTCGACCAGGTCCAGCGCCATCCGGCCGAGCTCCGCGTCCACCCGGCCGTCGAAGCCGGACACACGCCAGAGGGGCGCCCCGATGAAGAGGGCCTTCACGCACAGCTGGCGCCAGGCAATGTCGTCCAGGCTGGCGGCGGGGAAGGCGGTGTCGCAGCCGTTCGCCTCGAACACGCTCATCATGTTGGTCCGGCACCCCTCGCCGGAGCGCCAGGCGAAGCGCTCGGGCCCGGGCAGGAACTGCAGGCTCCGGTAGAGGGCGCAGAGCTCCCCCTCGTCGGCGTAGCGGAAGGCCTCCTCGATGGCAGAGGGGAGGCCCTCGTCGTCGGCCATGGCCCGGGCGAGGATCAACCGGACGCGGACCGCCTCGAGCCCCGTCCACCGCTCGGGGTTCCACCCCGGCACGAGGTCGCCCGCTGCGGCGCTGGCCTCGGGCGAGGGGGCGAGGCCTGTCCGTGGCGCGAAGCGGCTCGCCAGGGAGAGCGTCTGGGCGAACTGCGCGTCGCTCGGGCCGCCGCTCGAGAGCTTCGCAGCCTCCGCGTCGGACCACTCGACGGCCTTCCCATGGCCGCCGGCGGCGAGGGCCTCGCGGATCCAGCGGTCCGCGGTCTGAAGGGTGTCAGTCATCGGAGAAGCTCGCGCGGGTCGCCGCCTTGGCCGGGACCCCCTCGAGGAGGGCGAGGGCCATGAAGGCCGTGGAGGCGTTGATCAGGTACTGGGTGTCGAGGAAGTCGCTGGTGGACCCGTTCTCGCGCTGGGTCTTGATGAGGTGCGGCCGAAGGAGGCCATGCAGGGGCTCTTGCTCCTCCTCCGGGAGCAGCGCGATCACCTTCGCCGCGTAGTAGTGGGCGAAGAAGTAGAAGTACCCCGCGTTCGCGTGGAAACCCTCGTGGGGAATGGGTCGGAGCCGGGCGTGATCGAGGTAGCGGTGCTCGCGGAAGAAGGCGTCGAGACCCTCCCGGAGCACCTCGTCGGTCACCCGCTTGTCCCCCATCAGGCGGCGGCACCAGTTCCCGACCTGGGTCCGACCCAGGCTGCCCTCGATACGGTTGATGTGCTCCACGCCGCCCATGCGCGTGACCGGGTCGAGGTCGTAGCTGTAGACGCCCCCCGGGACCACGCACATGTCGAGATAGCGCTGCGCGCGCCGAATCACCTCGGCGGGCACCTCGACCCCGACCGCCCCAGCCCGGGAGAGGGTCGGGAGCACCAGCGCGGTGCAGAAGCTCGTCGCCCAGGTCGGCTGCTTGGTGAAGGGGGGGTCGTCGTAGTACGCCCAGCCGCCCGAGGTGGCCTGGTGGGACA
>CBFHHK010000428.1:0-2162 GCA_965655435.1 Planctomycetota bacterium
GGCTCGATCTCAAGCGCCCGCTCCAGGGAGGTCCGCGCCAGGCTCCATCGGTCTGGCTGCAAGCGCTTCTCAAGCAGGACGTGGCTGAGCCCGTAGTGTGCCCACGAGCACACCGGATCCAGCTCGAGCGCCCGGCGAAGCAGGGACTCGGCGGCCAGCCCGTCGGTCTCGACCCGGGCCGCCAGGATCAACGCCTGGACCGTGGGGAGCGCCGCAGCCCGGGCCGCGTAGACGCGGCGGAGGACCTCCGCGGGGTCGCCCTCGCCGGCGCCGGTGGCGGACCGTCCGGCAGCGCCCTCTTCATCCGGGAAGATCCTGCGGGGCTCCATGCCGTCGAGGAGCAGCTCCGCCTCGACGTCCTGAAGCCAACAGGCCAGCTCCAGATTGCCCCCATCCTGACCTGCGAGCTCCCGAAGCGCCGCCAGGCCGGGGAGGCGCTGCCCCTCGTCGAGCAGCCGCCGGGCCGCGGTGAAGTGCTCCCGCTCAACGGGCTCGAACGCGGCGTAGGGCGCGTCCCAGTTCGCCTCCCAGGCCACGGTCCGGGTCGCGCACCCCGCAGCCCAGACGGCGAGCCCCGCCGCCATCACGGCGAGCCTTCTCCGTTCGCCGGTCCACGCCAAGCCGAGCCGCGCGGTCCATGGGAGGATCGTGCGGCGCCCTGAGCCTGAACCAAAGGCGGGTCCGGACGCGGAGTCCGTCGCTGCCGACCCGCCCCGGGCAGGGTCGCCGTCAGCGTCGCCGTCGGGACCAGCCTCAGGACCAGCCTTGAGGCCAACCTCAGCGAGCACCGCCGCTCGGGGGCGGCGTGTAGGGGGATTCGTCTCCGATCGCACCCGTGAACTGTAGCTGTTCACCCTGCATCAGGCGCGCGTCCAGATCTCTCCAGATCACGTTCCCCGACGCGAAGACCTTGACCGGGCCCTTGGCTGCCGTCTCCACGATGACGACCTCCTGGATCGCCGCCAGGCTCCAGGCGTCCAGCTGCACGCGGACCTCTCGGCTGGAGGTCGCCCTTCGCCTGATCACCTGGACGAACCCGCGCGCCGTGGTGGCCACGCTGCGCTCGTAGAGTTCCTTGTCCGAACTCGCGACGACGTGCTCGAGCAGGGGCGCCGGGCCCTCGATGCGGAGCGTGTTCGCCAGCAGCACCGCCGTCTCACCGAAGGCGCCGGTCCACTCCGGGGGCGGCGGCGGCACGTAGGCCTCGGGCTCGATCCAGCCCTCGGCGCCGCCGGACGGCTCCGTGGAGGACGCGGCGCCGTCGCCAGGGGCGGCGAGCGGCTCCTGGGCGGCGGTGCTCGCAGAGCGGCACCCGGGGGCGAGGAGCAGGAGCGCCGCGAGGGCGCCGATGGAGCGAATCGTCATGGGGTCAAGGGGGTCAGGGGGCCTACAGCGGACCTATCGGCAGGATCGCCGAGGTCCTTGTGCTCGGCCTCCCATCGCCGTCCCCTCCCGCCGGTTCAGCGCAGCCCGCAGGCCTTGTAGGCGCGGTCCCTCACCGCCGTGGCGCGCTCCCGCGCGCGCTCTGCGCCCTTCGCGAGGATCCGGTCCAGCTCGGCCGGGTCATCGAGGAGGGCACGGCGGCGCTCCCTGGGCTCGGCGAAGTGGGCGTCCATGGCCTCGACGAGGCGGACCTTGAGGTGCCCGTAGCCCGGCGCGCCCTCGCCGCCGCGCTGCACGCGCTCCTTCCACTCGCTCAGCTCTGCCTCGTCGAGGAAGAGGGCCAGGAAGTCGAAGAGCGCCACGCCCGCCGGGTCCTTCGGCTCCTCCGGCGGCCGGCTGTCCGTGGCGATCCGCCCGATGGCCTTCTTCAGCTTCTTCCCCTCCTCGAAGATCCAGAGGTGGTTGCCGTAGGACTTGGACATCTTCTGACCGTCCAGGCCGGGGACCTTCGCCATGTCCGCCCTGTCCGGGATCCGAGCCTCGGGGCGAGTGAAGACCTCGCCGAACCTTGAGTTGAAGTGGGTCGCCATGTCCTGCGCCATCTCCACATGCTGGACCTGATCCTTCCCGACCGGCACCACCGTCGAGTCGTACGCGAGGATGTCCGCCGCCATCAGGATGGGATAGGTGAAGAGCCCCACTGAGGGCTTGATCCCCTTGGCCGTCTTGTCCTTGTAGGAGTGCGCCCGCTCCAGCAGCCCCATGCCCGTCACCGTGGA
>CBFHHK010000429.1:0-2155 GCA_965655435.1 Planctomycetota bacterium
GTGCAGATCGGTACGTAGCCCACCTCGAGGCCCTCGGGTGGCTCCACGATCAGGGCCGGGTCGAGGGAGGCCAACGAGCCGCGCGTCGGCGGGGGGAGGTAATCGCGGTCCATGGTCCAGGCGCGGTGCAGAAGCTCGACACGCCGCTGAAGCTCCTCACGCTCGGCGGCCGTCAGGTCGGCGTTCTGGAGCGCGGGCTGGTCCGCGAAGCGGTACCAGGCGTAGGTGATCGTGGTGCCGTCCCCGACCTCGACTTTGAACGGCCCCGCCGCGGGGCCCGGCTCAGCCCAGCAGCCGTCGTCGGGGGTGGTGTAGGGCTCTGGGGCAGGGGGCGTCTCGGGTACGAAGTCGGCCTCATCGAGGGTTCGGCGCACGGACTGCGGCACCTTGCGCTTGAGGACTGGCTGCCAGGTGGCCTGCGACGCGCCGCTGCCCCTGGGACCCTTCAGCTTGTAGTACTCGGGCAGCGTGTAGAGCGGCGCGTCCCTGCGGCCGGGCGACGCGACCCGGTCCTTGGACCAGCGGTAACCGAAGGTGTGCTCGTCAAGCGCCCCGGGCTTGGCGAAGTCGGACCAGGCCAGCTCGACAGGCTCATCGTCGGCCTTGGCCTGCTCCGGATCGAACTTCCAGGTGGACCAGCCGTGCCCTGGAATCCGGTGGACGTGGGCGGCCTCGGGGTCGATCCGGCCATTGGCGGCGCTTCCCCCCGCGAACCAGGCGTTGACCGAATCCCAAAGGGCGTCGTGACGATAAGAGGTGATCGCATGCACCAGCATCGACCCCTCCTTGACGTTGGCGGGGAAGCGCGTCGGAGCCGAGCGCGCGAAGAGGCGGTCCCTTCGATCGCTCTCCACCACGGCCGGGATGTACTGCGTCTCCATCTGCAGGGACCGCTGTGGATCCGACGGCCGGGCATCGAGGAAGATCCCGGCCAGGTCGGGACGCTCGATCGTGTGCTGCGAGAAGAAGTAGGGCGTGAAGAAGGCCACCGGCCCCTTGAAGTTCTCGGTGTTCAGGAAGAGCGTCCAGGCCTGGTCGCCGGTCGGCACGTCGTGCCCGGCGGTGGTCGCCTTGGCCTCCGTCAGCGGCAGGGGGAGGTAGCCGTAGCCGAACAGCTCGCCGCAGGTCCCCTGGGCCAGGTTCAGGCCGTCGGGCGGCCAGACGACCCAGGGACTGAGCTGGGCGACTCCGTACTTGCCCTTCGGCTCATCCCAGCTGCGGCCCTTGCCCGCGCCCGGACCGTTGGCCCAGGTCGCGAAGTTCAGCGTCACGCCGCCCATGATGAACTTCGGTGTCGCCGTGGCGAAGCGCGTGTCGCGCCACCAGCCGAGGCCGCCCTCGATGTCGGAATAGACCTTGCCCTCGGGCTCCTGCTCGGGCTTCTGCGCGAACATCCACGTCCCGAACAGCCCGGTCTGAAAGCGGCTCCCCGGCCACGTCTCGAGCAGCGGCCACGCGGCGACGTACAACGAGAAGCCGCCACCGTACTCCGGCGTGGGGCCCTCATTCGGTACGCCGAGGTAGCCGTCCATACGCTGGGCCGCGGCGTGGGGTAGGAGGGCGGAAGCGACGAGCGCGACGGCGAGAGCGAGGGGCCGGGGCGTGTTCAATGGTCTTCGGGGCAAGGGGACGGGAGCGGGCCTGGACGGCGGGGATTCGAGGGGGGGCAAGCGCTCCAAGCTGCCCCTTGGTGGAGCAGCGGGTCGTCGGGGGGGGAAGGGAAGCAAGAGGGGCGGGCGATGACCGGCCCGGCCCAGGACTGGGCCGCTGAAGCGGCCACCGATCGAACATCGGGGGGCATGCGTGGCCCCGCAAGGGGTCGCGCGGGAAAATTCCCCACCGTGCGCCTCGGCGCCGGGCTGTCGGACCACGAGGCGCAGCTTGGGCTCGGCGCTTGCGGCAAGGCGGCGGGCTCCGTTCGCCCTGAGCTTCCCCGGCTGGCGGCTGATTCGACCGGCGTCGCCCCGTCTATTGGAACGTCACCCGCACCGCGTCGGTGAAGTCCGAGGTGGGCTGGCCGGCGAGGGTGGTGCGGTGCCAGGCCTGGAAGTGCCAGGTCTCGCCGGGCTGGGCGGCGACGGGGCCGGTGGGCTGGGGGATGGCCCCGAGGGGGACCGGCGCCACGAACGTGCCGAGGATGCCGCCCACCGCGCGG
>CBFHHK010000430.1:0-2136 GCA_965655435.1 Planctomycetota bacterium
CGCGTCCGGCACCTCCCCCGCGCCCAGCGGCGGGCCCAGGCGTTCCTCGACCGGCTACGGGCCTTCCGCCTCCCGTTGCCCGGCGCAGGCGTGCCGGGCGGCACCTCGAGGAGCGCCTCCTCCGAACCCGATCGGCGCGCCGCGTCCCTCGTGCGCGCCCTGGGCGGGGTCGCCGCGCTGGCGAGGATGGACACCGGCGCGCTGACCGCGAGGTTGACCGACGAGGGGAAGGAGCGAGGGGTCGGCGTGCTCTGGACGGCGGGCGCCCGTGACCTGCTGAGCCGCCCCGGACCGAGCGCCGGCCTCACCTTCGAGGTCCTCGGCGGCTGCGTCTGCGTCCTCGCCGAGGAGGAGGTGGAGTCGTGCGCGATGGAGGTGCTGTGGATGGACCTTCGGGAGGCGCTCGACGGCGGCGAGTTCGATCCCGCCACCCTGGCGGCCTACCCGGAGCTCGCCGCGCTGGCCCCCACGCCCGGAGCACCCAGTCGGAGCCCGTCCATCGCCCAGGCCTACCTGAGCCAGCACGTGGCCCGGGACTCCTGGGACCAGGACCCGGCCTTCTCGATCCGCATGACGGCGGAGCTCCAGCTGGTCGTGGTCCAGACGCCCTGGGTCCTGGACGAGGTCGAGGTCCACATGACCGCCTGGAAGGGAGAGTGAGGGGCCGTGGCTCGGCAGCGTCGGTCGCGGCGTCGGGGGCGGGATCGTCAACTCGGGACCCGGCGGCTTCCTCTACGGCAGCGTCAACCTCAACGCGCTGCCCCAGCCCGTGGGGACCGTCATGGTCCAACCCGGCGACACCTGGCACTTCCAGGCCTGGCACCGGGACGCGAGCGGCGGGCAGACCACCTCGCACTTCACGGACGCGGTGGCGGTGACGTATCGTTGATCACAGCAGCGGGATAGCAGAGCGATCCCTTTGGCATGCGTCTGCCCTTGGCGCTGACAGAGCCGCGGTTCCGGATAGCGGGACAGGGGGGTCTGTCCGTGGGGTGTCCCCCAGGGAGCCCCACGGAGCTCAACGAGCTGCAGCGCGCCGTTGGCAGTGGCCAAGGCAACCGGCACTGCCGGGCCGGTTGCGGCAGCGCATGGTCCGCGTCATGGTCCGTCTCGGGACGCTCCGGGGCGCAGTTCGGTGCCTCAGGAAGCAGAGCGGAACGCGCCCCATGGGTTCGTGGAGCCCGTTCCCCGTTGTGAGGATGGTGGAGGCGGGGGGAATCGAACCCCCGTCCCGGGCCGGACGACGGACGGCGAAAGGCGAGCCGTGGGCTCCTCTTGGGTCGGCCTTGGTCAGGAGCGAGATGACCTCGTCTCCGCTCGGCGGTCCGCGCCTGAGGGCGGCGAGGCCTCGGACAGGGATTCATGCGAGGACGGCCCACCGCGAGAACCACTTGAGCACCGCAAGGGAGGTCCCGGTTCCGGCAACGGCACTTCCGCCGTTCTTGGCACGTTGAGGGCGGAAGGTGCCGGTGGCCGATCGTGCCCGGTTGCCGCGGTTCACTCTGATCGGGATCTCCAACGGCTCGTCGCGGCGTGGTCGATGATCCCCGAGAGCGTCAGGGGCCCTGGCCGACTTGCTTGTGCCTCCCGGGCACCAGCTCGGCGGCCGTCCGAAGCTCGTCGCTCCTCCTCCCCTACCGGGGACCTCTCCCGAGCGGATGGGGACTGAGGCCTGCTGAGCACTCGACGCGGCCCGGCGGAAGGGGAACGGCAGGAGCGACAGTTACCCTCCCTCCAGGCGCCTTGCGTTTCGAGGGGTCGTCGCCGACCGTCCATCAGGCGGGCTTTGGGCGGGCTTTGTGCGGGACCTTCAGCGGCCGTTCGTCGCCAGTCCCTCCGGCTCTCCTCCCCTCCCAGGTTCCGATGCTTCGCGAACTCGCAGCTTGGATCGCTGATCCCCTCCCCTGGTCGCGGCTTGTCTGTTGCGTCGCGAGAGCAGGCGCGGAGACGGAGTGGTGCGCGGTCGTTGCTACGGCTCCGTACTTACTTCATCTCCAACCGACCGGCCCTGACCTCTCGCGCGAGCCAAGAGAGGAAGGTCCGAACGTCAGTCCGGTCTTCGAAGAGCGTCCTCCGCGCGATGGCGCGGTTCATCACGTGATGCCAGCGGCCGGGCTCGTCCTTTCTCGATCGTCT
>CBFHHK010000431.1:0-2135 GCA_965655435.1 Planctomycetota bacterium
CAGAGCAGGTACTTCGAGAAGGAGTAGAGCCCGACCTGCCCCTCCTCGGTGACCTCCCAGCCGTCCTCGTCCTTGATTGCGTCCTTGATGATGCGCAGCACGAGGGCGACGTCCACGCCGTTCTCGTCCTCGGGCAGCGGGTCGAGCCCGGTGATGTCCACGTCGTGATCCCGCCGCAGGTACTCCAGCAGGGTCACGTTGATGCGCGTCTCATCGCCGCCCTTCACGAGCGAGTAGCCTGCCCGGCCGGACTTGCGCTTGATCTCGAGCGGGATCAGCAGGAGCGGCGCGCGGCGCGAGCGGGTGGCCTGTCGAGTCTCCCGGTAGGAGAGGAAGCCGACGGCGAGGTAGAGGCTGTTGACACCTCCCTCCTCCCGCGCCGTCCGAGCTTCGCGGTAGACGTTGGTCAAGCGGACCTGGAGCTCCGCGGCGTCCAGGTAGGACCGGAGCTGCCCCTCCTCGACGCCCGCCGTGAGCAGGGCGTCCAGGCCGCGGACCGCCTCGTCGTCCGGTGCGCCCTTGCCCGGCAGCTCCGACGGCCGCTCGAGGACCGCGAAGGTCCGCCCGGCGGCCAGCCGGTCCTCCACGGCGTCGAGCTTGCTCCCGAGCAGGGGGATGACCCGCTTGCTCTTGCTCGAGGAGTTCAGGAGCCGGTTCCGCATGGTCAGGTCCAGGAGCTGGCGGAGCCAGCGGTCCAGCCGCGTCTCCGGGGTCTCCTCGGCCTCCCGTCGCAGGCGGTCCGCCTCGAGGTATGTCTTGAGGTCAGCCTCCAGGTCCCGAGCTAATGCCGTGGGCGCCGCGCCGCTGGCCGCCACCCCCGCGCTGGAGCCCCCGCCCCCGCCCTCAGCGAAGGTGGGGAGCGGCAGCATGCCACCGCGGCGCGCCCTCGCGACGTCGACCGCGAACCGGAACGCGGTGCGATCGAGGAGCTCCCGCTCCGCCACCTCACGGGCCCCCGCGAAGTCAGGCGAGGGCCGGTGACAGGCGCCGGTCGGGTCAAAGACGCAGATCTCGGCCAGCTCCACCCGCTTCGACAGGCGCAGGGGCTCCTCTACCAGGGGGTTCGAGAAGGTGCGCTCCACCAGCCAGGCGCCCACAAAGGCGTGCCCACGGATGATGACGACGATCGGGTGCAGCCCCGCCTGCTCCATGGCCGCTGCCGCCAGGAGCGAGACGTCCAGGCAGGTGGCGAGCCGCGCCTGCTCGATCGCGGCGGGGAAGCGCACGCGCTGCCCCTCACTCTCGAAGCTGGCGGGGTGATTGACGTAGCTGATCTGCGCGTCCAGCAGAGCGCCGTAGATGGCCTCCACCATGTGGAGCGCGTGGATGGGGTCACGGGACTGATAGCCGCTGAGCGCCGGCTCGTGGCCCGCCCGCGCGAGCCGCTGCGCCGCCGAGGACAGCAGCTCGGTCACGAAGGGCGCGTTCGGCATGACGAAGGCCGCGAGCACCTCGGGGAGCGCGGACGCACCGGGCCAGGAGTCGGCCGGGTGCAGCTCCCACGAGTCCCGCGTATAGCCGACCTCGAGGCCCTCCTCCGTCAGCACGCGCGCCACCACGGCCCCCTCCGCACGCTCGGTCAGCCGGGCGAGCAGCGCGGGCTCGTAGCGGAGGAGCCCCTCCAGACGATCTGCGCCCAGCTCCACGTCTGCTCCCGCCGCCAGCGGGGGAAGCTCGATGACCGCCTCCGCGAGGAAGGGTGGCGTGGCGGCGATCGTCAGCGACGAGGGGGCCAGCGGCGCGTCGGAGACGTTGCGGACTCGCACGGCGTGCACCGGGGCCCGCCGACCGCGGAGCATCGCCAGGTGGACCCGGGGCAGCAGCTCCAGCGAGAGCTCCACGCGGGGCGTCGCGGCGCCGTCACCTGGGACGCCCGCGGCATCATCGAGGGCGGACTCCACGTCGCCTGCGAGGGCGCCTTCTACCAGGTCACCTGCCGCCAGGGGCGCGGGGACCACCACCTCGATGACTCCGCTGCCCTCCGGGCCGCCATCCGCCCCAGCTCCAGCGCCGAGCCGCGCGAGGTCCGCATCGAGGAGGCCGAGTCGCTCATCGACGGCGCCCTGGTCGACCCCCTCGACCCCGCGGGCCGCGACCAGCAGCGCCCGCGCCTCCGCCAGCCGCTCGCGCTGGAT
>CBFHHK010000432.1:0-2127 GCA_965655435.1 Planctomycetota bacterium
TGAGACGAGCCCGGACGCCCGGCTCGTCGTCGTTGGCCTCGGGTCGAACCACGACGGCCCCGCCAAGATCGACCAGGCGATCACCGAGATCTCCTTCCGGTACGACCTCCTCGCCCGCTCAACGCGCTACGTCAGCCCGGCCTTCAGCGCAGACGACGGCTCCGGACCAGCGGAGGACGAGCGCGAGCGAGGCGGTCCTCAGGACGTCGGGCACTACTCCAACGCCGCGGTGCTCATCAGGACGTCCGACGGGCACGACGTGCTCAAGGCCGCCCTCGGGGACATCGAGGCCGAACTGGGCCGGGACCGGTCCACTCCGGGGACGGTGGCGATCGACCTCGACATCTTGCTGATGCAGGGCCAGGTCATCCGCGAGGGGTCCCGGGTCGTGGTCCCGCACCCCGATCTCGAGACCCGGCGCTACGCGGCGATCCCGAGCGCCGAGGTGGCGCCCTTCCTCCGGCACTGCATCACAGAGGTCACCCTGGCCGACCTGGCCGCAGGGCTGGCCTGAGACGCCGGAGCTAGCGCCCCCGGCCGCCGCATCGTCGGAGGAGGCATCGTCGGAGGCCGCGTCGCCTGAGACCCCGGCCCCGAGGGCGGCGCCCCGAGCGTCGGAGTACGCCGCCGCGGAGCACGCCGCCGCTGAGCACGCCGCCGCGGAGCACGCCGCCGCAGGACACACCGGCGTCGAGCACACCGCTTCAGAGCATCCAGCCGCCCGAGACCTCGAGGTTCTGGCCGATCATGTGCCCCGACTCCTCGGAGATCAGCCAGCGGGCCGTCGCGGCAACCTCCTGCATCTTGGCGGGCCGTCCCTGGGGGATCTTGGCCTGGAGCTCGGGAGAGAGCGTGTCGGGCGCGGCCCCATCGTGCGGTACGAAGCCGGGCGAGATCATGTTCGTGCGGACGCCATGGGGAGCCTCCTGCAGGGCCAGCCCGCGCATGAACACGAGCAGCGCCGCCTTGGCGCTGATGTAGGCCGTGGTCACCGTGCGGGCACGCCACCGCTCGAGCCCGGAGCAGCCGAAGAACACGTAGGCGCCAGCGCTCGCACGCAGGTGATCGCGGGCAGCGTCGACGACGTGCACGGCGGTCATCAGGTTGCCCTGGAACATGGTCTCGAACATCGCCGGGGTGGTCTCGTCCAGCGACGCCGTGAGGTACGGGCCGACGGAGTGCACGACGGCGTCCAGCCGACCCTCGGCCTCGACCACCTCGCCAACGACCCGCGCGGCCTCCTCCGGGCGCGCGACATCGCCGACCCGCACGCTCCCCTGCCCGAGGACACCCTCGAGCTCGGCCCGCTTGCCCTCCTGCCGCGAGGTCACGTGGACGCGCCAGCCCTCCGCGTGCAGCAAGCGGGCCACCCCGAGGCCGATGCCCTGGTTCCCGCCGGTGATGAGGGCGACCTTTTGTCGCGGCGCTGTCTCCGATTCGCTCATGATGCGTGGGTTCGTCCCGGGCGCGCCGACGAACCGGAGCGCGGTTGATGAAGGGGGCGGTCCGTGACCTAGAATGTGGCCAGTGGCCCGCAGGAAGCGGCGACATCCTAATGACCGACCAACCGATCACAGACTTCCACGCGCACTTCTTCGCGCGCCCCTTCTTCGACGCTCTGGCCCAGCAGAGCCCCCTCCCGGGCCTCCCCGAGGAGAAGCTCGCCGCGGCGGCCGCCAAGGCCGGCCTCGAGCTGCCGGAGGGCCCCGTTGCGGCGCACCGGGACCGGTGGCTGGCGGAGATGGACCGGCACGGCGTCCAGCGCCTGGCCGCCTTCGCCAGCGCTCCCGAAGAGATCCCCGCGGTCGCGGAGGCTGCCGCAGGCTCGGACGGCCGCCTCGTCCCGATCGCGGTCTGCAACCCGGTCGCCCCCGGGGCCGCGGACCGCCTGAGGCCGCTCCTCGAGCAGAAGGGGTTCCGCGGGGTGCTCCTGTTCCCCGCGATGCACCACTACCACGTCGCGGACGAGGCCGCCCGCCCGGTCCTCGACCTGCTCGAAGAGCACCGGGCGGTGGCCTACGTGCACTGCGGGATCCTCGTGGTGAAGCTCCGCGACCTGCTCGGCCTGCCGCGCCCCTACGACCTCAACTACGCCAACCCCCTCGACGTCATCCCGGCGGCCAACCG
>CBFHHK010000433.1:0-2125 GCA_965655435.1 Planctomycetota bacterium
CCTTCGCGCTCTACTCCGCGCCCGAGGGGACCATGAGCGCCGGTCAGACCGCGCTCTTCCGCTGGGTCGGCACGGTCCTCGGGGCGATCAGCCTCGCCTGGCCCGGCCGGGAGTTCTTCACGGGCGCGGCGGCTGCGGTGCGGGCGCGGCGCGCGAACCTGGACCTCCCCATCGCCATCGCGCTCGGGGCGGGGGGCGTCGCGGGGGTGGTGAACACGCTCCTGGGGCGGGGCGAGACGTACTTCGACTCGCTCACGGTGCTGGTGTTCCTGCTGCTGGTGGGCCGCCTCATCCAGGCCCGGCAGCAGCGCTGGGCCTCGGACTCGATCCACCTGGCCCGCTCGCTGTTCCCCGTCACCTGCACGGTGGAGCGACCGGCTGGCCGCGCGGAGGTCCCGGTGGAGTCACTGGAGGAGGGCGACGTGGTCTGGGTCGCCCCGGGGGGGCTGGTACCGGCGGACGGCGTCATCGCCCGCGGGCGCTCGGAGCTCGATCACGGCCTCCTCACCGGGGAGTCACGGCCCGAGCCCGGCCGCCCGGGGGACCGCGCCTACGCCGGGAGTCGCAACCTCTTCGCGCCCCTCTCGGTGAGGGTGACCGGGGTGGGGGACGGGACTCGGTTGGGTCGCCTGCTCGAGCTCGTCCGCGAGGGGATCGACTCCAAGCCCGCGCTGGTCCGGCTGACCGATCGCATCGCAGGGGTCTTCGTGGCGGTGGTCTGCGCGGCCGCCGCGGCGACGCTCGTGGGCTGGTCTTTGGCGGGGCCCGTGGCCACGGCCATGGATCACACCGTGGCCTTGCTCGTGGTGGCCTGCCCCTGCGCCCTCGGGCTCGCGACGCCGCTGACCCTCGCCCTCGCGTTGGCGAGGGCCGCGCGCGGCGGGTGCTTCGTCAAGGACGCGGCGGCCCTCGAACGCCTGGCCGGGGGCGGCGACCTCCTGCTCGACAAGACAGGGACCCTCACCGAGGGGAGCCTCTGCGTGGTGGACTGGTTCGGCGCGTCGGAGTGGAGGGGGCCGGTGGCCCTGCTCGAGTCCGGCTCACGCCACCCGGTCGCCCGTGCGCTGGCCAGGGACCTGGACCGCTTCGCGGAGGTCGGCGCCCGGGTGGAGCACGACCGCGAGACGGTGGGGGGCGGGATCCTCGGCCGCGTGGCCGGGGTGGAGCTGGCCGTGGGGACCGCGCGCTTCCTTGAGGGCCTCGGGCTGGATCCGGAGGCGGGCTGCTTGGACGCCCTGCGCGGCGCAAAGATCATGGAGGACGCGGACCGGAGCGTCGTGTGGGTGGGGGCGCGGCGGCCGGGTGAGGCCCTCTTCCAGGTGGTGGCGTCGGCGGGGCTCGCCGATCGACTGCGCGCGGATTCCCGCTCCAGCGTGGGAGCCTTGGCCAGGGCGGGCTGGAGGCCGCACCTCCTCTCCGGCGACGGCGCAGGGCCGGTGCGCGCGACCGCGACCGCCGTACAAGTGCCCGAGGGGCGAGCCCACGCGAGGCTGAGCCCCGAGGACAAGCTGGAGCGCGTGCAGGCCTTCGCCGCGGCGGGGCAGGCCACGCTCTTCGTGGGGGATGGCGTCAACGACGCCGCCGCGCTCGCAGCGGCCGACGTCGGGATCGCCGTGCACGGGAGCGCCGAGGCCAGCATGGCCGCGGCGGACGTCTTCGTGAGCCGGGACGGCCTCGGGCCCGTGGTGGAGCTGGTGCAGCTCGCGAAGCGGACGCTCCGGGTGGTACGGCGGAGCCTGGTGCTCTCGCTGGCCTACAACGCCGTGGCCGTGGGCCTCGCGGCGGCGGGGCTCGTGGATCCGCTGCTGGCGGCGATCCTGATGCCCATCAGCTCGGCGGTCGTCCTCGGTCACGCGGCCTTGGGGGTCCGCGGCCCGCTCGGTGCGAGCGAGGAGCGCAGCTGATGTCAGTCCTCTACGTGGTCCTCCCGCTGGCGCTCGCCCTGGGCGCCGGTGCCCTCGCTGCGTTCCTCTGGGCGGTCCAGCGCGGCCAGTTCGACGACCTCGACGGCCCGGCGCACCGGATGCTCACAGATGACCATGTCCCCCCGCGCGAGGACGGGTGATGGGACCGCGCGCTTCGCAGGTTCAGCGGTAGGGCCACTTGCCGCCGCCGCCGCCGAGGT
>CBFHHK010000434.1:0-2125 GCA_965655435.1 Planctomycetota bacterium
GGAAGCAGGTGAATCCATGGGCGTGCCTTTCGGAAGGGGAGGCCACGGGGGTAAGCGATCCAGGCTGCCGCCTGACAGAGCAGTGGGGCTGGGCGATGGCTGGCCCGTAGCCCCCTGACCCTCGAGCCAACGTCGGAACCTACCAGACGTCCCCGTTCCAGGTGAAGAGCAGGCTACTGCTCGACGAGACCCTCCCCCCTCCAGTCTTGTAGGGTGCGATCAGGGCGCTCTCTCCGGAGATGCTGATCGAGTACTGCTGGCTGCTCGTGCTGAACTCCCAGGGACTGAAGCTTGCGCCGTGACTCCCTCCGTTCTTGACCTGAGTCCACGACGGGGAGACTTCCGCGTGCGCGTGGTAAGCGAGGTCGGGTTCAGGCGGACCGCCGGAGGGGTGCAGTAGCCCGAGCACGCGCGCACGGAACCAAGATGCAGCACTCGTGCTGGTCAGGGGAATCGAAAGGCCGCGTTCGTTCGTCTGGCCCTCACGCCGAACGAGCACGACCTCGCCGGGACCTGCCTGCAAGTAGACGTCGAGCGCCGTTTGCGGGACGCCAGTAGCTCCGTCCTCGCTCGCACCGAGACTCAGGACGACGGTGGCGTGGAAGTCCTGGTCCAGCTCGATGCGCGTACAGTGGATGGTGGCCTCCCCGTACGCCTCGCTCCGCAGGTCTTGCCCGCGCCAATCGTCGACCTCGGTCGCCGCCCACCGCACCTCGAGCCCGAGGTCGAGCAGAACGTCGTCGCCGTGCTCGATCTTGACGCTTGGACTCCACGTTCCATAGCGCTCCGGTCCGTCTGGATCTGCAGCCTTGGGGATCGGCCCCCGCGAGATGACTTCCGCGTCGGTGGCATGGACTTCCCAGGGGGTGCCTGCAGCGGGCCGCCCTCGCGCCCACTCCCGCATCGTGGGGGTGGTTCGGAAGTGCAGGGCCGCGAGGGCCGTGGGGACGCCGAGACGGAGGACCGTGAGGCCTGCTCCGATGAGCAGGAGGCGCTTGACGACGGGCTTCACGCCGAGAGTCGACTGGGTGGGTATGCGATCCAGGCTGCCACTTGGCGGAGCAGCGGGTGGTGAGGGTGGTGAGGGTGGTTGAAGGGGAACAGAGGGGACGAGCGTTGACCGCGACCATCGGGACCTGTCGCTAGATGGTCTTCATGGTGACCCAAGCTACGGGAAAGGCGTGGCCCGAGCACGGTGGCCACCGCAGCCCCCCCCGAGCCTGCGCGGACGCCGCGCAGCTACTTACGGGCTGCGCGGCGCGTGTCCGCGAGGATCCGCAGGACCGTCGCCGCAGCCTCCTCGGGGGGCTGGGCAGTGTGGGCGATCCCAGCGACGACCCGGGTAATATCGTGGTCGATCGTCGCTGGGGTGTCCCACACGGCCCCGTCGGCGCTCGTGATGTAGACCGAGAACGTGTGATGCCCGGTCCCTGGTCGTTCGCCGATAACGTGCAGGACGGACCGCTGGCCGGGGAGCCCGCCGAAGAGCTGCTCGCCGATCTGATAGCCGGCGCGCACGCGGCCGCGCTCTACCAGGACGGTTTGTTCGGCCACGCGGTAGCCCTGGGCAGTCAGGCCCTCGCGGAGCGCGGCGAGGTGTGGCCGCAGCTGCTCGCCTTCCATCAGCGCCAGGGCGTTCAGCCCGTCGGAGACGACGATCTGCACGTCCAGTTCCGCGCCCTGGGCGTCGCGCAGCGCGGCGATCGCGACCTCGGAGGCGAGGGCGAGCGACTCGCCCGTCGCGGGGTGGAGGATGTACTCGTCGCGGTCGCGGCTCTGTGTGCGGACGACCAGCGCGTCCGGCAGCGACGACAAGAATTCCGCGGTGAACTCTGCCCAGATGCTCCGCTTCGCGTCGTCGTAGATCGAGCGCACGCGCGCGTCGAGTGCGGGCTCCAGCGCCGCGGGCGTCTCGCCGTGCCCCTCGGCCAGGAATACCCCGCGGTCGCGGACCTCTCTCATCAGGCGCCGCCCTTCGGCGAGCAGCGTCGCGTCCGGCCGCTCGTCGCCTCGCCTTCGGAGGAACGCGCAGTAGACGTGCAGCGGGTCGCCGAGGTGCCCTGGTCCAGAGCGGCCAGGCTCACCCTCGCGTCCTGCGGCGCGGAGGCTTCTCAGCCAACCGCTC
>CBFHHK010000435.1:0-2093 GCA_965655435.1 Planctomycetota bacterium
GGTGGATAAGCGATCCAAGCTGCCACTTGGCGGAGCAGCGGATCGTGGGGCAGCGGACCGGGACTCGTGATCAGTGTCCGCCTCCATCGTGATCCTTGCCGTCGCCCTTGGCCTTCTTGTGCGCGTCATGTTGCTTCAGCCAGGCGGCGTCGAGCTTCGCGAGGTACTCAGCGGGCTCTGCGAAGAACTTCTTGCGGCAACTCGCGCAGCAGAACTGCACGAGTCGGTTCGCGACGACGATCTGGTCCGGGTCCCCCATTGAACCGAGCTTGCTCTTGCCCGCCACGAGGCAGGTCTCGAGCGGGTAGTGCTCGACCTGCGCCGCGATGACGGCCTTGTCGAGCTTGGCGAAGTACTTGGTGGGGTCCTTCTTCAGCTTCTTCGCGCACATGCCGCAGCAAGTACGGAAGAGGCGGTTCCCGACGATCACGTTCTCGCCGATGTCCTCGCCGTCCTCGAAGAGCGGCTCGTCGGACACGATGCACTTCTTCGACGGGTAGACGCGCAGCTGATCGGCGACGAGAGCCTCATCGACCTTCTCGAAGTACTTCGCCGGGTCCGCCTTCATGCGCTTGACGCAGCTCTTGCAGCAGAGCTTGACGTCCCGCCCTTCGACGGTCAGCGCGATCGGCTCACCCATCGATCCGAGCTCCTCGCCGGAGACAGGGCAAGTCGTCAGCGTGTAGGGATCACTGGCGGATTCCGCCTTGGCGTCCGACTTCTTCTTGTCGGCCTTCTTGTCGCCGTCGTCTTGCGAAGTTGCAGCGCTCTTTGATTCGGCGGCGCCGGAGTTCAGCGCCAGGGCGATCGTCGACGTCGAGGCGAGGGCGACAAGGAGGACCGCCGCGGCGGTGCGTAGATGACTCATGGTTTTCGTTGAACCGTTCGGTTCGGGGTAGGGGTCTCAATCGGGATTGGGCACCGCCCGCCGGAGCTTGAGCTCCTCGACGAGGCAGTAGAGGGTGGGAACGACGAAGATCGTCACGAGCGCGACGGTCATCCCGCCGATCGACGGGATCGCCATCGGGACCATCACGTCCGAGCCGCGGCCCGTGGACGTGAGGATCGGGATCAGAGCGAGCGTCGTCGTCGCAGTCGTCATGAGGCAGGGCCGAATTCGGCGCTTACCCGCCTCGACGACCGCGTCGTGGATCGCAGCGCGATCGCCGGGCACGACCCGATCGAACGTCTGACGCAGATAGGTCGCCATGATCACGCCGTCGTCGGTCGCGATGCCGAAGAGCGCGAGGAACCCGACCCAGACGGCGACGCTGAGATTGAGCGGATGCACCTGGAACAACTCGCGCATGTCGACGCCCGCCAGCGTGACGTTCATGAACCAGTCCTGGCCGTAGAGCCAGAGCATGATGAACCCGCCCGACCAGGCGACGAACACGGCCGAGAAGACGATGCCCGTGGTGACCGTCGAGCGAAACTGCAGGAACAGGATCAGGAAGATCACGAACAACGCCAGCGGGAGGACGACGCGTAGCTTCTCGGCCGCGCGCTGCTGGTTCTCGTAGTTGCCTGCGAAGCGGTAGGAGACTCCGGCCGGCAGCTCGTACTCGCCGGAGGAGATCAACTCCGCGAGATAGGCCTGTGCCTCCTCGACGACGTCGACCTCTGCGTTGCCGGGCTGCTTGTCGAAGAGGACGTAGGCGGTGAGGAACGTGTCCTCGCTCTTGATCGCCTGCGGACCGGGCGTGTAGCGCACATCTGCGAGCTGCCCGAGCGGAATCTGCGTGCGACCCATTGCGGGCACGAGGATGTTCTCCAGCTCGTCGATCCGATCGCGCAGGTCGCGCTGGTAACGCACCCGGACCGGATAGCGCTCGCGCCCCTCGACGGTCGTCGTCAGCTGGCGGCCGCCGATGGCGACCTCGATCACGTCCTGGACGGCACGGACGGAGAGCCCGTAGCGCGCGATCGCCTGACGATCGATGTCGATCTCGAGGTAAGGCTTGCCGATCACACGGTCCGCGATCACCGTCGCCGGCCGGATCGATCCCACGTCCCGCAGGAGCTGCTCGAAGTCGAGCGCGACCTTCTCGATCGTCTCGAGGTCCGGGCCGTAGACCTTCAGGCCCATGGTC
>CBFHHK010000436.1:0-2085 GCA_965655435.1 Planctomycetota bacterium
CCGCGGACAAGTGTGGGAGCGAGGTGCGGGCGGCCGCTGCCGCGCGTACACTCTCCCACCGCTCTCCTCCGGCTCTTTCTCTCCCCCACCCCGCCCCTCACGATGGCTCTCGATCCCAAGAGCGCTGCTCGCGATCTGATGCAGCGCCCCGGCGTACGCATCGGCGTCGCGATCTCACGGTTCCACGAGGACCTCACCGGCGCCATGCTGCGCTCGGCGGAGGCCGAGCTGCGCGCGGCGGGCATGGAGGAGGACGGGCTGCGGGTCGTCTGGGTCCCGGGCGCCTTCGAGCTCCCGCTCGTCGCCCGACGCCTCGCCCGCCGAGAGGATGTCGACGCCGTGCTGTGCTTCGGCCTGGTCCTGACCGGCGAGACCACCCACGACCACTGGGTCGCCATGGGCGCCACACAGGGCATCACCATGGCCTCCCTGGAGACCGACACCCCGATTCACTTCGGCGTCCTCACCTGCCAGAACCTCGAGCAAGCCAAGGCGAGGGCCCTCCCCGCCGATGAGGGCGGCGTCGAGGACAAGGGGCGGGAGGTCGCACGCGCGGCCCTCTTGACCCTCGCAGCCCTCGACCAGGCCAGCGCCGGGGCCGGCGACCGCCGCCCCGCGGGCTTCTGATCTCCCCCCGGATCCTCCATTGAAGAAACGCACTCGCTCCAGAGAGCTCGCGCTCCAGTTCCTCTATCAGGTCGACCTCCTCGGCCCCGAGAAGGTGGACGACCTGACCGGCTTCCTCCAGGAGCAGGCCGAGGGCGGCGACGCCGAGACAACACGCTACGCGCGCCTGCTCGTGGAAGGGACCCTGGACGCGGCCCCTGAGCTGGACGCCGAGATCCAGTTCGTCGCGCAGAACTGGCAGGTGGACCGCATGGCCGTCATCGACCGCAACGTGCTCCGCTTGGCCGCCTTCGAGATCCTGCACTGCGACGAGATTCCTCCCAAGGTCGCCATCAACGAGGGCATCGAGCTGGGCAAGCGCTTCTCCACCCAGAACTCCGGGGCCTTCATCAACGGCATCCTCGACAAGATCAAGAACCGCGCGGGCGACGCAGAGCGCTGAGATGGGGCTGCTCGATCGATTCAAGCAGCGGCTCTCCAAGACCCGCGACGCCATCTCGGACGGTATCTCCGGCCTCTTCAGGGGCGGTCGTACCATCGACCAGCAGCTCCTCGACGAGCTGGAGGAGCTGCTCTACACGAGCGACCTGGGCTCGATCGCGTCCGACCTCACCGCCGAGCTCGCGCGGCTCCACAAGCGCGGCGAGCTCAAGGGTGAGGAGGACGTCCGGACCGCCATGCGCAGCAAGCTCCTTGAGATCCTCGGGGACTGCAGCCGTCCGGAGCCTGACTTCGCGCAGCAGCCGACCGTGATCCTCATCGTTGGGGTCAACGGCTCGGGCAAGACCACCTCCATCGCCAAGCTCGCGCACCGCTTCCAGGGGCAGGGCAAGTCGGTCATCCTCGGCGCCGGCGACACCTTCCGAGCCGCCGCGGCGGACCAGCTCCAGATCTGGGCGGAGCGCAACGGCGCAGAGATCGTGCGGCAGCACAGCGACAACGCGGACCCCGCTGCGGTCGCGTTCGACACCTGCGCCGCCGCCGAGGCGCGCGGCGTGGACGTGGCCATCATCGACACCGCGGGGCGGCTGCACACCCAGTCCAACCTGATGCAGGAGCTCGAGAAGGTCCGGCGCGTGATCGGCAAGAAGGTCGAGGGCGCGCCCCACGAGACCTGGCTCGTGATCGACGGGACCAACGGTCAGAACGCCATCCGCCAGGCCAAGGAGTTCACCCGCTCCGTGGATGTGACCGGGCTCATCGTCGCCAAGCTCGACGGCACCGCACGGGGCGGCGCGATCTTCGGGATCCACCGCGAGCTCGGGCTGCCAGTGCGCTACATCGGCACGGGCGAGACCATGGAGCTGCTCGAGCGCTTCGACCCCGAGGCCTTCGTGGACGCGATCGTGACCCGGGCCGTGGGCTCGGCCTGAGCCACGTCGCTGCGGCCGCCGTGGCGAGCGCCTGGCGCCGCCGCGGGTGTCGAGGCGAGCGCCGCTGCGGGCCCCAGGGCGGGCA
>CBFHHK010000437.1:0-2079 GCA_965655435.1 Planctomycetota bacterium
TGGTCCGGGAGGAGTCGGTCCGCCGATGCGTCCTTCCCGAGCGTGCGACCTCAGAACTCCTGGGCCAGGTCACCCATTCCGCTGGGTGCCGGGCCAATGGCCGGGCCCGTCGGTGGAGGAAGTCTTGCTGATGGATGGGGGGGGCTTGTGGAGAGCCTCATGAAGAGCCGTGCGGAGGGCCGTCGCGGCCTGGGCATGCCTGGTGGCCCACTCCCCTGCCCTGCACCTCCAGTTCGAGCGTGGAGGGTCCCGAAGTCGCTCTCTCTCGTCCCGACGGGTCGGTCGTGTCACCCGGTGCGCCGAGGAGCGGTCGCCCACAGACCCGCCAGCTAGCGGGGCCATGACCGCGGGGTCGCGGCCCCACGGTCGAGGTCGCGAGGGGGCAGGGGGCCAGGCTGATCGCAACGGAGGCCCATGGGCCCCGTGGACGCCCCGGCGCACTGCTGCGCGGTTCGACCGCGACCGAGGCGTGCGCCTCGCCGAAGCGCAGGCCGGCCTTTGGTTGTCCTAGTCCCCTGAAGCCGCCAGCCAGGCGTGGAACCGCTGGTCGAACTGCCGGAGGTCGAGGCCAAGCTCCTCCAGGAAGGTCTCGTGAGCGGGGCGGCCCTTTCCAATCTTGTCGAGGATCCCAGGCAGCTCTCCGGGGCGGCCCTCGACGAAGAAGGCGATCACGGCGTTGCAGAGGAGCAGGTCTCCCGTCGAGAGCCGATTGACATCTCGTCCCACCACGGAGTGAAACGCCGGGAGCTTGCCAGCCGCGAGCAGCAACCGCGCCTCCTCGATCCAATCCACATCGCGACTGGAGAGCTTGGTCCGCATGGCAGCGTCCTCCTTGGCGCTTTGGTAGCGCGACGGGGCCACGAACCAGGTGAGGTGAGTGCCCGTCACCTTGTGGGTGAAGTAGAGCCCGATCCCCTCCAGGGCCCACCCGTACTTCGAGGTGATCTCGTGCTCGTTGTAGAGCAGGTTCGAGATCGCCTGCCGGCACGCCGAGTCGAGGCGGCGAGCGGCGCCGCTGGCCCAGCTCCCGAAGTGCCGGGCTCCCGGCAGGGTGGCGCTCTCAAGGGTCATGAGGAACGGCACCTCGTCCTCACCGACCTCGGGGTGTTGGCGCAGGAACTTGGCCTGCTCCGCGGATCCTGACAGGAGGAAGTAGGTGAAGTCGCTGGCGTAAGCGCACCCGGCGCCCACATGCGCCCGCAGCAGCGGCCGCGCGAGCCGCAGGTTGCTGGCACACGCCTCGAGTTCTTCCCGGCTCACTGTGCCCACGACGCGGACCCCTCCCTGCTCAAGGGCTGCCGTGAAGGGGAGCTCGAGGCTGGCCTCGACGGGGGTCAGGTCCTTCTCGGCGAGGGGCTTCAGTTCACCACGGGTCTTGGCGGCGAGCGCCACCAGGCGCTCCCGCCCCGTGGCGGAGTTGGCGAGCTCCATCATGATCCACTCGCCCTCGACCTTGACCTCCTTGCGGACCCCGCGCGCCCACGCGTCGTCCGGATCGACGGCGATCACATCCGCGATGATGCGGGCCTTGGTCGCCGGAGTGACCTCCTCGGTGTCGGTGTCATGGAGCGCGCGCAGGGCGCGGACGAAGGACTTTGTCACCTCAGCTCGCCGCGCGAAGCACTCTGGAAGAGCCTTCTCCGAACGATCGACGGGCTCGGTCTTTCGTGATGCCTTCCAGGTCCCATCCCGCTGTCGCTTGTGGCCGAGCCCTCGGTGCGCCTCCGCGTTCTCCTCGTCCAGCTGCAGCACCGCGGCGTACGTGAGGGCACGCTGCCTCCAGAGCTTCTTCTTCTTGCACCAGACGGCGTGCTCACTGAGGCCGGAGAGCAGACCCTCGAGCTCTCGAGCGCGGATCTCCTCATAGGAGTCTGGCAGCGAGTGGACGTGGGGCGCTCCGGCTCGCTCAAGCGGGTGAGCGCCGAACAGCGAGCCAGCGGTTGACGCTGGAGTCGTTGCTGTGCCGGAGAGCCCGGAGAGCCCGGAGAGCCCGGAGAGCCCGGAGAGCCCGGATGTGCCGAGGGAGAGCAGCCGGGTGAGGAGGTGCATGGGGTGCATACCTTGCCGTCCCCTCCCCGG
>CBFHHK010000438.1:0-2037 GCA_965655435.1 Planctomycetota bacterium
GACGAGAGGCGTGATTTGTGCGACGGAGACGGGACGACGGCGAGGGTAGGACGATGCGAGTAAACACATTTTTCACACCGCGGTGCCGGCAACGAACGACAAAGTAAGCTGTCACCAGACGCGAGCCGCGGGCGGACGAGATAGGTTTCTTTGGTGGTCGATCGCGCAGAACCTCGCGGCGCCGAGTGAATCCATCGGGTGGTAGGGTGGATATTCGTCGCGCATCTCGCCGTTAACGTCCGTGAAGAGATCAGCCATGGAGTCGCTGGTCAACGTGATCACGTCGCTGCCCCCCGAGGCGGTGGATCGGCAGAGGCTTCTCGAGTGCCTCGGCAACGCCGAGAAAAATCGGATCGGGGGGCGGATGCGCGAGGCGTCGAAGTGGATCATGCAGGTGGGCGCGACGCTGCACAAGAAAGGTGGGCCCGCCATGCCGCTGGCCGAGCGCGTGTTCCAGCACGCGGTCCACCTCGCCAAGCAGCTCGACGGCGAGAACCCCCAGGAGTACCTCCTCGTCGAGCAGGAGGGCAACAATCCCGAGCTCGGCGACGCGTACACCTGGCTCGGCGCCACCGAGGCGGCGCTCGGCAAGACGGCGGAGGCCGAGACCCACTACAAGGCTGCGGCGAAGGCGATCGAGGAGCGCGGGGTGGTGGACCTCGGCGATAAGCTCCTGCACCAGTGCATCTTCTTCCGCAACCGCGACAATCGGGAAAAATACGAAGCCACGATCCGTCGATGGGAGAACGCCATCCGCGACGCGCACAAGGCGGGCGACGAGGGCGACGTCGCCCTGCTCACCAGCACCATCGGCTGCCTCCTCGAGAAGGCCATCGGCATCGCGAAGAACCCCGGCGACGGCCTACGCATGTCCGCGCGGCTCCGAGGAGGTCCGATCGCCAGGTGCGCCTTGAGACTGGAGGCGCATCCCTTGCGACCCGCCAAGTCGAGCCCGAGCGTCGGCGACGTCTACGAGCTCACCGCGCAGACCTACGACAAGGCCGGCGACAAGAAGCTGTGCATCGCGTACCTGGGGCGGTGCGCGGCGGCCACGGCGTGTTCCCTCGGGTTCGCGGGGCTGACGCCGCTGGGCGAGTGCCTCCGGGACGAACACGGCGACGAGGGCGTGGCGTGGACCTCCGACTTGCTCGACTTTGGCAAGAAGAAAAAAGAGACCAAGGAGAGCACGAGCAAGGAGACCAAGGAGAGCACGAGCAAGGAGACCAAGGAGAGCACGAACAAGGATACGAAACAGAAGAAGAGCGAGATTGACGAGATCGTGGACGCGATCGAGGGCGAAACCTCCGACGCGGATGCCGGGAAGACGAACGGGAAGACGAACGGGAAGAAGGGCGGCGCCGCGACGCTTTACGACGACGAGGACCGAAAAGACGTGGACGAGGCGGCGGTGGACGACGAGGGGATGCCGAAGCGCGAGGGCGCCGCGCTGCAGGTGCTGTTCAGCATCGGCGACGGGTGGAAGATGAGGGGCGGGATGCCGGGCAAACCCGAGGTCATGGAGGGCGCCGAGGACGTGGGCACTAAGCTCTACGTCCTCGGGCAACAACTCTTCGCCGCGGAGGCGTGGCGGGAGTCGCAGCGGCCGCTACGGGCGTCGGCGGCGCTGATCATGCACATGCCGTTTCAGCAGGGTGCCGCGTGCCACTACCTCGCGTGCGCGTATTTCCACGAGAACATGCGGGATCACGGCGGGAAGGAGGAGCGGCTGAGGGCGTACGCCGCGGGGGCGTTTCAGGCGGCGGCGGCGGCGAGGCTCAGTCTGGGCCCGGACGAGCCGAAGGCGGTGAAGGAGGCGGTGGGATCGCTGCTGTTTTTGGGGCGGGTGCTGGTGGACATGAACAACTGGCGCGATGCGGAGCGGATCCACGTGCAGGCGCTGGAGATCGCGAGGCAATCGTTGGGCGACGAGGCGACGGAGACGAAGAACTGCCTGCAGGCCATGATGAACCTACGGGGGAAGATGCGCCAGGTAAAGGAAGCGCTCGACAACAAGTAGCGATCATATTCTATCAACCC
>CBFHHK010000439.1:0-2034 GCA_965655435.1 Planctomycetota bacterium
CGCCCCCACCTCAACGCGTTCCAGGTCCGGGACGTCACGGGCTCCAGCCTGGGCACCAACTACTGCGCCGCGAACTCGAACTCCACCGGGGTTCCGGCCGTCATGGGCGCGTCAGGCAGCGCCCTCACCGCCGCCAATGACCTCACCCTCGAGGCCACGGAGCTCCCGCCGAACTCCTTCTGCTTCTTCCTGACGAGCCAGTCCCAGGGCTTCGTCCAGAACCCCGGGGGGAGCCAGGGCAACCTCTGCCTCGGCGGCGCCATCGGCCGCTTCGTGGGGCCCGGTCAGATCGTCAACTCCGGCGCCGCCGGCGCCGCGTCCCTCGGCATTGACCTGACCCTGCACCCCACGCCCACGGGCCCCGTCCCGATCCTGCCGGGCGAGACCTGGAACTTCACCACGTGGTTCCGGGACAGCGCCGGCGGAACGCCCACGTCCAACTTCTCCGACGGACTCGAGCTCCAGTTCAACTGACCCCCGGCTGGCGCCCGAGGCCGAGCGAGCTCATCGCCGCCGGACGACCGCCCCCACGAAGCGGTGGTCGCTCGGGTACTGCCCCTCGGCCTCGGTCCAGTCGATCCAGGCCTCGACGGTCTCGAGACGGCGATCGACCATCACGTGGTCGATCATCGCCCCGCTGCGGCCGCCCTTGAACCAGTGGCCGGTCTTCACGTCGGGCTCGTCGGGGTTGGCGTCCCGGAAGGTGTCGCGGAAGCCCGCCTCGGCGAAGGCCGCCAGCGGCGGGCTCTTCTCGCCTGCGTTGAAGTCGCCGAGCACCACCGTCGGCAGCTCCGCCCGGCCCGCCGCAAAGCGGCCAATGAGCCGCGCGCTCTCGAGGCGGGCCTGCTTACCGACGTGGTCGAAGTGCGTGTTGATCACGCGGATCACCCGCCCCCCATCCTCACGGTCCGCGAGCTCGGCCCAGGTCGCGATGCGGGTCAGCGCGGCGTCCCACCCCACCGCGCCGAGCTTGTCCTCGGGCGCGAGCCGGAACGTCCCCGCGGCCCGCACGGTGAAGCGGCGACCATCGACCAGGAGCGCGGTCCACTCCCCCCGGTCGCCGCCGTCTCGCCCCTCGCCAATCACTAGGTGATGCGGGAAGCGCGCGCGCACGGCGTCCAGCTGGAAGAGCAGCGCCTCCTGCAGGCCCAGGACGTCTGGCCTGGCCGCCTCCAGCGTGTTCAGCGTCAGCTCTCGCCGGAGCGGCCACGCGTGGGCCCCGTCCCCGGCCGTCCCGTAGCGAACGTTGGCAGTCAGCGCCCGGATCGTGGGGGGCGCGGGCTCCGGGTCCTCGGCCGAGGCGAAGGAGGACAGGAGACCCGCGAGCCCGACGAGGACGAGGCGAAGGAGCCCGGAGTTGAGTGAGGTGGTGATCATTTCAGCGTCCCGGGAAGGCGAAGTTGGCGTAGGACAGCTCGGCGGTCCCGAACCACCCGAAGCTCTCGTCGCGGAACTTGCGCCAGTGGTTGAGGAGCTTGCCGTAGGCGGCGTCTCCCGCCGCGGAATCCGAGAGGAGCTGCTCGGAGGCGTCGCGGGCCGCCGTCATGATCGACTCCGCGAAGGGGCGGATCGTGATGTCCCGGGTGCGGAGCTCTGCCAAGGCGCCGGGGTTCCGGGCGTCGTAGCGGGTCTGCATGGTCCGCGCCGCCTCCTTCGAGGCGGCGCCGAGCACCGCACGGTACGACTCGGGCAGGGCCTCCCACTGGTCCTTGTTCACGTAGAAGGAGAGGTGCGGACCCGGCTCCCACCAGCCCGGGAAGTAGTAGTTCTTGGCCACCTCGTAGAAGCCGAGCTTCTGGTCGTCGTAGGGACCGACCCACTCGGTGGCGTCGATGGCGCCCCGCTCGAGCGCCTGGTAGATCTCTCCGCCTGGCAGGCTCTTCACCGAGACCCCGAGCTCGGCCATGACCTTCCCGCCGAGGCCGGGGATCCGCATCTTCAGCCCCTGCAGATCCTGGAGCGAGCTGACCTCGCCCCGGAACCAGCCCCCCATCTGAGTCCCGGTGTTGCCCCCGGCGAGGGCGACGCAGTTGA
>CBFHHK010000440.1:0-2030 GCA_965655435.1 Planctomycetota bacterium
GGCGGCGCCGAGGTCGACCGCGTCCAGCCGCGAGCGCTGCCATCGGGGGTCCGCGAGCGGGGAGCGGGAGCGCTTGAGGGAGGGGCCTGGCGGCGTCGGCATGGCGCTCACATCCCCAGGGAGTCGGCGACCTTGCGCATCTGCACGCCGTGCACGAGCGCGGCGCCCCCGCGGATCGCCGCGGCCACGTGCACCGCCTCGGTGAGCTGCTCCACGTCGCACCCCTGCTCGAGGGAGCCCTTGGTGTAGGCGTCGATGCAGTAGGCGCACTGCAGGGCGTGAGCCACGCCGAGGGCGATCAGGTTCTTCTCCCGGGTCGAGAGCGCGCCGTCCTGGAACACCTCCCCGTACCACTCGAAGAACTTCTTCCCCATCTCGGGCGCGTGGTCTGCGATCTCGGCGAACTTCCCCAGGTCCTCTGGGTCGTAGTAGGTGTGGCTCATGGCCCGCCGAGCCTCGCCTGTGGAGCGTGCCCACGCAAGGCGAGACTCGGCGGGCCGGAGAAAGGGGCGCCACCCGCCAGATCCTGAATCGTCCAGTGGAGTGATGAAGATCGTCCGCGTCCACGGCGCCTGCCTTGAGGGTGCGGGCGCCTTCCTCGTCACCGTCCAAGCCCGCTTCGAACCGCTCCAGCAGGGCCCCACCGAGATTCAGCTCACGGGTCTCCCGGACGCGGTCCTTCGGGAGAGTCGGGGCCGGCTGGCCTGCATCCTGGGGGCGAGCCGCCTGAAGGTCGGGCCCGGCCGCCTCCACCTCCACCTCACGCCGGCCGCGAGGCGGAAGTCCGGCGAGGGGCTCGACCTCGCGCTCGTCATGGCCAGCGCCGCCGCCGTGGGGCACCTGCGCCCCGCGCAGGTCGGCGGCACGCTGTTCCTCGGTGAGGTCGGTATCGACGGGAGCCTGAGCCCCACGCCCGGCGGCCTCGCCGCGGCCCTTGAGGCGCGCCGCGCGGGCATCCTCGAGGTCATCGCAGCCCCCGAGATTGCCCGCGAGGTGGCCGGTCTTCCGGACGTGTCGGCGTTCGGAGCGGAGGACCTCGGCGGCGTCCTCACGATCCTCACCCACGGGGCCGAGGACCCCGAGCGACCCAGCCCCGTCTCAGCCGCCCACGCCGATGAGGCGCCCCCTCCGACCGGAGAGCGCCTCGACGAGGTGCGCGGCCAGGCAGAGGCGAAGTTCGCCCTCCAGGTCGCCGCCGCGGGCGGCCACGGGCTGCTGCTGGTGGGGCCTCCAGGCGCGGGCAAGACCATGCTGGCGCGCCGGCTCATCGACCTCCTCCCTGCCCCTGACCTTGACGAGCGGATCGAGGCCACAGCGATCCGCTCGGCGGCCGGTCGTTGCACCGATGGTCTCGTGCGCGAGCGCCCCTTCAGGGCCCCACACCACACCACGAGCTACGCCGGACTCCTCGGCGGCGGGAGCCCCATCGCCCCCGGAGAGATCACCCTCGCCCACGGCGGCGTCCTGTTCCTCGACGAGCTCCCCGAGTTTGGCCGCGAGGCGTTGGAGGGCCTCCGGCAACCGCTGGAGGAGGGACGGGTGCACATCGCACGCGCGGGCCGCCGCCTCTCCCTACCCGCTGGCTTTCAACTCGTCGCCGCCATGAACCCCTGCCCGTGCGGATACGCCGGCCACCCCCGCGTGGTGTGCCGCTGCCCGCCCACCGCCGTGCGTAGGTACCGCCAGCGGATCTCTGGCCCCGTCCTCGACAGGATTGACCTCAGGGTCCCCCTTCGGCCGGTCTCGCTTGACGCCCTCCTCCGCATGACGCCTGGGGTGGAGGGGACCTCGCCTGCGGCAGGTGCCCCGCGCGCCGCGGAAGGCGACTCGTCCACCGCGACAGGTGATTCACCGGGCGCAGCGGGTGATTCACCGGACGCAGCGGGCGCCTCGCCGACAGCAGCGGGCTCCTCGCTGACAGCAGCGGGCTCCTCGCCGACCGGCGCCAGCCCCTCGCAGCCCGCGGCGGGCGGGCCGCGACGGCCCTCGAGCCCTGGACAGCGCCTCGCCCTCGAGGTCGGGGCGGCCCG
>CBFHHK010000441.1:0-1999 GCA_965655435.1 Planctomycetota bacterium
CGTCCCCCTGTCGGCGGCGGGGCGCGGGGCCTTCGAGGCCCTCGAGGTGGCGATGGAGGCCTGGATGAAGGACACCGGCGACCTGGGCCTGATCGAGCCCGAGACACGGATGGTCCATGAGCGTCTCTGGGGCGGCGACACCCAGCCGGTCACCGCCTCTCCCGACCCCATACCCCTCTCCACCGGCGGAGCCATCGGGTTCGACTGCCCGACGGAGGGCGCCTCCATCGCCTTCCGCTTCGGCGACTCGAAGGGCTGGGAACCCTTCGGCGGCGAGCCCGTCGAGATCCCGACCGGCGCGACCCGGGTGCAGGCGGTGGCGCACCGCATCGGCTTCAAGCGCTCCGACGTGGTGACGCGCGAGCTTTAAGCCACGCCAGTTCTTCTATCGAACCTTGGTCCGAGTCGGTCATCGGCTTCCGGGGGGCCGGGCGCGGATCCGCAGTGTCGAGGGACGGTTCGGACCCGACGGAGCGGCACGGGTGGAGATGCCACGAGGCGGTTGACTATCCTGCCCGCCAACCCCCTCCCGGACTCCACTGCCCTCCAAACCATCCTCCATGAAGAAGCACGCCCCGACCATCTTGACGATGGTCACCATGATCCTCTGCACGTTGGCGCTGACCCTACAGCTGGATGATGCCCGCAAGGACCGTTACGGATTGTTCGAGGACCTCATCGAGCAGTCCTGGAAGATCCAGGGCGACATGAACGGCCTGTGGCAGGAGCGCGCCGATGGGCATCTCGTCCGCTCGCTGCCGGAGGAGTACGCACCCAGCGTCCGGCAGCTCCTGCTGGATCTCAGCGCCCGCCTGGACAAGCTCGAAGCGGCCGATTGAGCCGGCCGGCCCGGGTCGATGGCCCGTCGCCAACCTCGGGCAAGCCCGCGGCCCTGGCAGCCGATCCGAGGCTCCGAGAGCTCGAGTCCGCGCCTGGGTTGTTGGTGCGGAGCCCCGAGCTCGCGGAGGCCTACTGCCGCCGTTTCGTGGCCGGAGGGTCCTGGGACACGGTCCCCGCGTACTCGATGCGGGTCAGGGGAGAGCGGCAGCTCGTCGTGGTGCAGACGCCCTGGGTCCTGGACGATATCGAGGCGCTCATGAACTCCTGGAAGCCAACGCGCTGAACCGCTGCCTTGGGGTGGAACGGACGTTGCGCCAGCGATGGGGCCGACCTCATCGCGGATTCCCTCGGGAACCCTCCACCTCGGCGGCTCGCGGGACCTGCCGCCTGCTCCGGACGGCTCGGCGCCGGGCCTCAGGCGGAGCCTTCGCTCCCGACTCCACTCACTGGAAAGTCAGCTCAACGGCGCCTGTGAAGTTCGACGTGGCCTGGCCCCCCGCGACGTCGCGGAACCAGGTCTGGAAGTTCCAGGTGTCACCCGGCTGGACCTGCACGAGGCCCGTGGGGGTGGGCTGCTGGGCGAGGTTGAGGGTGAGGGAGAAGGCACTGTTCGACCCGGAGTTCCGGATCTGTCCTGGACCGACAAAGCGGCCGATCGAGCCGCCCAGGCAGAGGGCGCCCTGGCTGCCACCGGGGTTGGGGGTGAAGCCCTGGGCCTGCGAGGTGAGGAAGAAGCCAACGCTGCTCTGGGGCAGGTTCGTGGCCCGGAGCGTCAGGCGGTTGGTGGAAACGTGGAGGCTACCCGTCGCCTCGATCGATCCAGCGAGTCCCGTGGAGTTGGGGGCTGCAGGGCCGCAGAAGGCCACTCCTCGTTGGCCCATCAGGTTCTCGTACCAGGCGATCTTGTCGTCGTACCAGCTGGCGGAGAGCACGTCCGCGTCGCCGTCTCCGTCGAGGTCTGCGGTGAAGACCGCGTTGAGGATATCGACGTTGTCGCCGTCGTGATAGGAGAGGATGCGCTGCGGCGGCCCGAAGCGTCCTCCGCCCAGGTTCTCATGCCACACGATGTTGTCGTAAGAGAAGGGGTGGTGCGTCCCGGAGACCAGGTCGGGGTCCCCGTCCCCGTCGAGGTCGACCGCGTGAACCGTCGTTCCGTAAG
>CBFHHK010000442.1:0-1990 GCA_965655435.1 Planctomycetota bacterium
ACGGCCGTCTGCACGTCCGCGAGGAGTGGATCGAGGTCCCGGAGCTCCCCACGGAGCTCGAGGGCTTCAGCATCGCTCACCTCTCTGACCTGCACGCGGGCCCCTTCCTCGGGCGGGGGGACCTCGAGGGGGTGCGCGGCGTCCTCGCGGGCCTCGCGCCGGACGTGGTCTGCTGGACAGGGGACTTCGTCGTGCATGGGATCCACAACGTGTTGCCGCTCCAGGAGGAGCTCGCCAGCCTCGTCGGAGCCCGCGCGACCTACGCGGTCTTCGGCAACCACGACTATCTCCACCGGGAGGAGTGGCGCCTCGTCGAGGCGATGGAGCCCGCGGGCTGGCGGTTCCTGAGGAACACCTCCGAGCTGCTCGAGGTGGGGTCCGCACGGGTCGGATTTTGCGGGATCGAGGACCCCGAGGAGGGCAAGGTCGTGGACGTCGAGGGGGCGGTGAGCGGGCTCCGCTCCGTCGGGGCCGGTGAGCGCCCGGACCTGATCGTGGCCCTCTCTCACGGTCCCCGGGCTGCCCCTGACTTCGCGGCGCGCGGCGCGCGGGTGGTCTTGTCCGGGCACTCCCACGGGACCCAGGTCGACCTCCCTTTCCTGCGCGACCTTGGCCCCTCGCACCCGGGGCTGAGGGTGGAGCTGGGCGGCGCGACCCTCGTGGTCAGTCGCGGCCTCGGCGTCATCGGCGCGCCCCTCCGGGTCGGGGTCCCCGCCGAGGTGGTGGTGCTCCGGTTCCGGTCGGCGCCGGCGGGCCGTGGAGGCTAAAGTCTCGCCGTGCAGGGAAGCCTCAGACTCCACGCCGGCGTGCTCTTCGTCGGGCGCCAGGCGCTGACCGCGGAGGTCTCGTCCCACGACCTCGACGGCCGCCCGCTGGAGACGCGCTTCAGCTTCCGTGATTCGGACGCGGGACGCTCCTCGGTGGACGGCCTCGACGTGGACGCGGACCGCCGGCTCTGGATCGCGGACGGCGCCTCGGGGAAGGTGCGCTGCTTCACGCTGTTCGGCGTGGAGGTCGCGTCCGTGGGGGATGAGAGCCCAGGCGTGGACGCCCGCGGCGCCCTCGGCCAGCCGGTGGACGTGCGGGTGATCGGGACGGACGAGGACATGCTGCTCCTCGTGGCGTCGGGCGGCGATCGACGCCACGCCCTTCAGGTGCTGGTGCCCTCGGGCGGTAAGGGGCGATCTATCGCGCCCATGGGGGACCCTGAGGGGCGCTTCCGGCGGATCCGTGGGCTGGACTGGCGTGACGGGGAGCTGGCGGTGGTCGAGGCTGGCGCGCGACGCGTTCAGGTGTTCGAGGGGTCCCTGGCGGGTCGCCTGGTCTTCCGCTTCGCCTTTGAGATCCCCGAGGAGCTCGGGGAGCCCGAGGCGGTGGCGCTGGCGGGGGAGGGGCGCTTCCTCGTGGTGACGCGCGGCCATCGATCCGGACTGCACCTCTTCGACGCGGCCGGGCGGCCGATTCGATGTGTCGCTGGGGACGAGCGAGAGATCGGAGAGGGCGGGGTGGACCAGCCGTGTGCGGTCGCCCTGGACCTCGTGGACTCGGGGCCCGCGGACTCGGCCCTCGCGGACTCAGATCGGCGGAGTCGGGTCTGTGTCCTCGATCGCGAGGGCGAGCGGGTGCAGGTCTTCTCCCTCGATGGGCGCAGCTTCGGCTCGATCCTCGGCCTCGGCGACGCCTGACGCGCGAAGTGGCCGGGCTCGGCGTACCATGAGCGCCGCGCCCGGGACAGGACCCGCCTGTTGTGACCCGCCCGATGGCTGCCCCGTAGCCGCTCGATGACCCGCCCCGAACCACGCCTGACACGTTCCCTCTTGGTGCTGTTGGGGGGGCTGTGTGCCCTCGGGCTCGGAGCTCTCGCGTTCTTCACCGACCCCGTGCCGTCCTCCGATCGCGGGCCAGGTCGAGGCTCCCAGGTCGCGGCGCCTCTCGTGCCTGGCCGGGGCCTGGCCGGGGTGGAGGGGCGCGACGCCGAGCGTCCCGGGGT
>CBFHHK010000443.1:0-1988 GCA_965655435.1 Planctomycetota bacterium
ACCTCGGTACCCCATCCCGTGGAGACCGCCGGCCTTGAAAGGGGCCCTGCTGGACCTCGGAGGACCCTCTGGACATCGAGTTGAGCTGCCCAGAGGGTCCTCATGGCGCCCGTGGCCTTGCCCCTCTTCCGGCGCGTCGCGCTCAAACGGTGGACAAGTGGACCCGTGCTGCGACGTCGGCGAGCTCCTTCGCTCCTCATCCCCTGGATCATCGCCCCCCCCCAGGCTCGAGCGATCATCGACACCATTCGACGAATGGAGGCTGCATGCGGCATTCAAGAGCTGCGCAGCGGCGCCCTCCCCCCAATGCCGTGGGTGCTCTCTTCCCCTGACCGGACGTCTGTAACCGGAGGCCTGTGACCGAGCGTCTGTTACCGGGCGTCTGTGACCAGCCGATCTTGGCCTGCCGAGCGGTCTAGAGAGGGCTCCAAGGGGTCAGACCATGCCACCTCCAACGTAGACCGCCGGAGATGGGCTCGGCCCCGGGACGAGAGGGAGGAGCCCGGTGCCCCTCATCAGGAGCTCCCCGCCAACCGCGTCGAAGCGTCCGTCGCGGATCGCCCTCGCATTCCCAGCCAGCAGCACCGTGGGCAGGATGCGCGCCGATGCCCGGCGCCGAGCGCCTTCTCGGCGGCCCCTCAAGCTCGAGAGCTCTCCGCCCCGTGGCCGTGCCAACCTCCCTCGCCCCTCCCCTCCCCCACCGACGGCTGGTCCGGTCAAAAAGTCAATCGACCTGAACGGTCAGCCGAGACTCTGGACTCCGCCCCGGACCCAAACCACAGCCCCAAGGCGCCCTCCATGGGCCCTGCCCGGCCCTAGCAGCCCCCATACCTGCCCTGGCTGACACTCCCTGCTGCTTCAGCCTCCCCCGCCGCCCCTTCGGCGCTCCGCCGCCCCCACCACAAGGTCCTTGCCCCTGGGCACTGCCCCGCGCCCCGACGGTACCAAGCCACGGCGCGCGGAGTCCGGACCAGGTACGCGACGGCTGACGCGCCCGCATCACCCAGCTTCGGCCCCACGAGTCTGCCCCCCCCGTTGTTCTCGCCAGCCCTCGGGCACCTGCGGGGAACGGAAGCCGGCTCACGGCGCAACCGTTCAGCCCTCCACCAAGTCGCGAGGCACCGGAACAACCAGCAGCGATCACCGTGCCCCTGGACACGACTCCGGGCCGCCGAGCGCCGGGGGCGCGCGGCGCCGTCGCGACCGACCCAGCCGCGCTCGGCGGCCCCGCCTCCACCGGCTCGTGCTCCAGGAACCGCCTCAGGTCCGCCGCCAGCGCGGTCGCGCTCTCGTACCGCCGGTTGCGATCCTTCTCCAGCGCCCGCACCACCACCCAGTCCAGGTCCGTCTTCAGCGCCTTCTTCAGCGCGCCCGCCGACACCCGTAGCCGCTCCGCCACCTTCGAGGAGCGCTCCCCGATCGTCGTCAGCTTCGTGCTCGGCTTCGGCGGATCCACCTCCCGTAACACCCGCTGCATCTCCAGCATCCCGACCTTCCGCAGGTCCTTCCCGCTGAACGGCAGCTCCCCCACCAGCAGCTGGTACAGCATCACCCCCAGCGAATACACGTCCGCCCGCGTGTCGATGTCCAGGTTGCTCGGGTCCGCCTGCTCCGGCGCCATGTACTCCGGTGTCCCCATCACCGCCCCCATCTCGGTGAACAGCGACTCCTGGATCAGCTTGCTCCCCATCGCCTTCGCCAGCCCGAAGTCGATGATCTTCACCTGCAGCCGCCCCTCCAGGTCGCTCACCAGCACGTTCCCCGGCTTCAGGTCACGGTGGATCACCCCCTTCTGGTGCGCGTGCTGCACCGCCGCGCACACCTGCTGCATCAGCTCCAGCCGCTGCGTCAGCGACAGCCGCTGCTGCTCGCAGAACATGTCCAGCGGCACACCCTTCACCAGCTCCATCACAAAGTACGGCTGGCCGCGTTCGCTCGTCCCCACGTCGAACACCTTCGCGATCCCCTCGTGGTCCATCAGCGCCAGC
>CBFHHK010000444.1:0-1985 GCA_965655435.1 Planctomycetota bacterium
ATCCCCCGCGAGGTTCTTCAGCTGGTCGGGGTCGGTCTCCAGGTCAAAGAGCTGCTCGTAAGGCGGAACCTGACCGTCGTAGCAGGCGTAGACCCAGCGCGTGCCGCGAACCCCGTAGCTGGTGGGGATCTCGGGGTGAGCGAAGCGATGCTCCACCAGGAAGGGTCGCGGCGCCGCGGGCACCTCGGCCGCCAGGTGCGGCGTGAGGCTCACCCCCTCATAGCCGCGCGGGCGCTCGACGCCAGCGAGCTCCAGCAGAGTGGGCGCGACGTCGACGTTGAGGGCCGTGGACGACACCACTTCCCCTCGGCGCTCCTCCGGTCCGCGAGGGTCCATCAGGATCAGCGGCACTCGGATCGACTCCTCGTAGATGAACCACTTGCCCGCGAGGCCCCGCTCGCCGAGGAAGTAGCCGTTGTCCCCCATGAGCAGGACGACGGTCTCGTCGCTTACGCCCGCCAGCTCGAGGGATTCGAGGATCCCCCCGAGGGCGCGGTCCACGCCGGAGATGAGCGTCCAGTAGTCCCGTGTGCGCTGCACCTGCTTCTCCCGCTCATCGAAGCGCCAATGCCAGCGCTTGCGACCCATGGACTGCTGCAGGAACTCCGGCAGCGCCGAGAAGCCCGCCTGGTCCAACGGGGGGACCTCCACGTCCACGTGGTCGTACATGCCGGCGAGGTCCATCGGCGGCAGGTACTGGTCGGGGTGACCGTCCTGGGCGTGAGGCGCCCAGAAGGACACCATCAGGCAGAAGGGCTCCTCTCCTCCCTCGCTCACGAAGGCCTCCGCCGCAGCGCCGATGCGCTCGGTCAGGTGCGCCTTGCCCTCTCGTCGATAGGGGAGCCCCATGGGCTTGAAGAGGTCGAAGGCCTCGTCCATCACGCCCGCCTCGAACCGCACGCCCCACTTGCCGACGAAGCCTGTGCGATAGCCAGCGGCGCGCAGGCGCATGGGCACCGACTCGCCCGCGAGCTCGGCGCCCATGGGGGGCGTGCCAAAGGTGTAGCCGTGCCGGCCCTCCCGGCGCCCGGTCAGGATGCTCGCGCGACTGGCGGCGCAGATGGGCGTGGTGACGAAGGCGTTCTCGAAGCGCAGCCCCCGCGCCGCGAGCCGGTCCATCACCGGCGTCTTCAGATGAGGATGGCCCGCGGCGCCCAGCTGGTCGAAGCGCTGGTCGTCGGTGACCACCACGAGGAAGTTAGGGCGCCCAGGTGACGGAGCCCACCAGCGGTCGAGCTCCTCCCGAAGGTGGGTGCTGACCGCCTCGTCCTCCACCGCCGCACGCTCCCAGGGGTCCGCGCGGAGGTCAAAGAGCTCCTCCGCGACCGCCGCGTCCTCGTGGACGATGAGCTTCTTCGTCCCCTCCAGGACCCAGCGAGAGAGCACGCTCCGCTCCGGTTTACCGACCTCGACCACATCATGGGTGAAGGCCGCGCCGAACAACGGCCGCGGCGCCGGACCGCCCTCGGCGAGCAGGTCCATCCCCGGCAGCCGCGCCGGCACCTCTGCCCCGCAGGCACGGAGGATCGTCGGGGCGAGGTCCACGCTGCTCACCGGGACGTCGAGGCGGGCGGGCTCGATGGAACCACGATGCCTCAGGACGATCGGCGTCCGCACGCCGCCCTCGTAGGACGTGCGCTTGCTCCGCGCCGCGTAGCCCTGGGCGTCGGGCCGCTGGATCCATCCGTTGTCGGTGACCAGGATGACCAGCGTGTCCTCGCCCTCACCGATGGCGTCCACGTGATCGAGCAGCTCGCCGCAGGTCTCGTCGAACCAGGTGCACATGGCCCGGTAGCGGGCGATGGGCTCGGGGACGCCCTCGGAGAGGTATCGCTCCAGGAGCCTCGTGGGCGGGTTATGCGGGCGGTGCGGGAGGAAGGGCGCGTACCAGAGAAAGAAGGGCGTGTCCGAAGTCGCGCAGCGGCTCATGAAGTCGAGCGCCGGCGCCATGGTCTTGCGCCCGATGTCGAGGCCCACGTCTCCAT
>CBFHHK010000445.1:0-1967 GCA_965655435.1 Planctomycetota bacterium
GTCTCGAACGGCCGAGAACCGGGTGTGGACCGTGTCCCTGAAGTTCGACGCGCTGCTGACGTGGCGGCGACGAGGCCTCTGGATCGCCGCCCGGGAGCCCCCGAGTCGCGACCTGGCGAGGCCCCCAGGCAGGGTGTCGCTGGTCAGACGGAGGCGGATCGGCCTGCGGATTCGCGCGCCGATGCTGCGCTGGAGCGTGCCTCCAGGGCCCTCAGCGCGCTGGACCCGGAGGCCGACGGCGAGGTGGGAGCCCGGCTTCAGGAGCTCCGCGATGCGCTCGGCCGCGGGGCCGCAGCGGGCGACTCCCGCGCGGAGCGGCTGCTCTCGCGGCTCGACGCGCTGGCGTTTCAGCCGGGACGCGACGGCGGGCCGGAGCTCGCCGCCTTGAACCGGATGGCCCACGTGGCCCGGCAGCTCGCTCTCCTCGCGAGCGCCACCATCGCCGGGGTGGACTCGGCGGGAGCCGCTCGGCAGGCGCTCCTCGACGCCATCTTGTCGGTCGCAGGCGTCAGCCCCGGCGGGCCGGGAGCCCGGGCGTTGACCTCGGCGCTCGATGGGATCCTCCAGGAGGTCATCGGGGCCTCCGCGAAGGTGCAGCTGCGGGCCCATGACGCGGCCGACGTGCTGCGCAACGCGGGGGGGCAGTTGCTCGAGAGGCTCGCCGCGAGGATGGAGGCCGCGGGTGAAGACGGCGCCGCCAAGGGGCTCCGCGAGGCCCTCGCGGGGTCCGCGAGTCGGGGGTCTCTCGACGGGAGCCTCGCCCGCGTGCTCCTTCACCAGCAGGCGTCCCGGTCAGGGGGCACCGGGCAGGCTGCGGCTTACCTTGACTCCCTCCTCGGCGGCGCGCTGAGGTCCCCTCAGGAGGTCGCGGCGGCGCTGATCGCCGAGTCTGGCACCGCCGGTAGCGGACTGCGGGAGGTGATCGGCCGGCACCTCGCGGCGCAGGAGTTCGAGCACGCGTGGAACGTCGCGCGGAGGGAGTTCGGTGATCCACCGGCCTTCGGGTTCGCCGTCCCGGATGGAGCGGACCAGTACGCGACCGTCCAGTTCGTCGGTGACAACCCGTCGGGTCGCGGGCGCGGCTCCGAGCGCGGGCGGGAGTCCTGCCACGTGACGGTCGGCGTCGAGTTCAGCGGGCTCGGGCCGATCCGGGCGGACCTCGCCGTTCGTGGAGACCAGATCGCCCTGCGCCTTGTGGTCGCGCGACCGGACGTCGCTCAGGAGATCCGCTTCCGGGCCAGCGAGCTCGAGTCCTCCCTCGGCCTCGAGGGGCGCCGCGTGCTTCTCGCGGTGGCCGACGGGTCGGTGGACGAGGCCCGGGTAGACGCACGCAAGGTCGGGGTGAAGCCCGAGGACCACGTGATGGATCTCGAGGGATGAGGGAGCCCCGCAAGAAGTCGCCGGAGGCCGTGGCCCTTCGCTACGACCGTGACGCCGCCGAGGGAGCGCCCTCTGTCGTGGCCCGCGGTCGTGGAGAGATCGCCGACCGGATCCTGGAGACAGCGATCGAGGCGGGCGTTCCGATCCGTGAGGACAAGGACCTGCTGGAGCTGCTCTCCATGGTGGAGCTGGGTGAGGAGATCCCGGTCGAGGTCTTTGGTGCGGTGGCGCAGCTGATCTCGTTCCTCTGGGGCATGAACGAGGAACGGAGAGCGGGCGAGCCTGAGGGGCGCTAGACCCGGCCCCGCGGCGCCGTCAGGCAGGGAGCAGCGTCCAGCGCTTCACCCGGCAGGGTCCCGTCCTAAGATCCCTGGCGTGAAGCCGCTCCTCGCACTCTCCGTTGGCGACCCTTCCGGGATCGGCCCTGAGATCGCGCCCCTCGCCGTGCGCGCCGTGCGTGATGAGGCGCGGGTCGTCGTCCTCGGGCACGGGGCCGTCCGACCGGACCACATCCCGCTCGTCGAGTCGCTCGCCGACATGGGGACGCGCGACGCAGCGTGGATCGACACCGGCGGTCCCGCCGAGTG
>CBFHHK010000446.1:0-1961 GCA_965655435.1 Planctomycetota bacterium
AAAAGGGGTGCGCCGTGGGAGCTCGCTCTGGCCTCCCCTGGCGGAGCTTCGCGGCGCGGCTCGTGGCCCTGGCGGCGCTCCTCCTCGCCGGAGTCGAGACGGCCTCCGGGGCTCAGGCCCCCCAGGATGCGCAGGGAGCACAGGGATCACAGGGAGCACAGGGCGCCGTCCTCCGCCCCTCGGTGTCGGTGCCTCGCCTGGAATCGACCGACAAGGTCGACATCGATGCCCGGCTGGACGAGCCCCTCTGGAGCCGCGCTGTGCGTGTGGGGGACCTGACCCAGACGGCGCCGCTTGAGGGCGAGCCCATGTCGCGCCGGACCGACGTCCTGCTGACGTATGACGCGGACAACATCTACGTCGGGATCTTCTGCCACGACGATCCCGCCAGCGTGCGCGCCCGGCAGATGGAGCGGGACGCCTTCGTGCGCTATGACGACGTGGTGGAGCTGTGGTTCGACCCCTTCGCCTCGGAGCGCTTCGCCTACTGGTTCCAGGTGACCCCGGGGGGCTCGCTGGGGGACGCGCTGATCGCGGACAACGGCTCGTCCTTCAACAAGGACTGGGACGGGATCTGGTACGGCTCCTCGCGGGTCACCGATGAGGGCTGGGTCGCGGAGCTGGCGATCCCGGTGAAGACGCTGTCCTTCGACCCGTCGGCGCCCCACTGGGGCTTCAACGTCCGGCGCAAGCGCGTGGCCAACGGAGAGCGGGGCCGCTGGGCCTCGCCCCAGGTGGCCTACCCGTTCTTCCAGATCTCCGATGGCGGCCGCCTCACCGGAATCACGGGCCTCGAGCAGGGCCTCGGGCTCGACGTGATCCCTTACGTGAAGGGCCTCGCCACGCGGGAGTCCTCCGATCGCTCCTTCGGGTCGGAGTTCGACATGGGGCTCGACCTGCGCTGGCGGCCTACCCCTTCGTCCACGGTCCTGGTGACGACGAACACGGACTTCGCCGAGACCGAGGTGGATACGCGCCGGGTCAACGTCGGGCGCTTCCCGCTCTTCTTCCCCGAGCGGCGCGACTTCTTCCTCGAGGACGCGGGCGCCTTTGAGTTCGGGCTGCCAGGCAACAGCCGCAGCACCATCCCGTTCTTCTCTCGCAGGGTCGGACGGAGCGACGACGGTGAGGCCGTCCCCATCGTCGCCGGCGTCAAGGTGACGGGGCGCTTCGGCGACTGGACCGTGGGTGCGCTCGACACCTACGTGGACGCCGTGGATCCGGTCCCGGCCTCGGGCATGGACCCCATGGCCCCCGGAGTGGACGCGCAGAACCTCGGCGTGCTCCGCCTGCAGCGGGCGCTCGGCGAGGGGCGCAGCGTCGGGCTGATCGGGACGAGCGGTGACCCCGGCGGCGAGGGCGGTCGCTACACCGCCGGGGTGGACCTGCGCCTCGGTTCGGCGCGCCTGTTCGGCGAGGGACACAGCGGCTTCCTCTGGTCCTACATCATGGGGAGCGGCGGCGCGGATGAGGCCTCGGGGCTCGCCTACGGCCTTCAGGCGCAGAGCCGCTCGAGCACCTGGGAGACGGACTTCCGGGCGCAGCGTGTGGAGGACGGCTTCGATCCCGCGCTTGGCTTCGTGCGCCGCGCGGGGGTCGACCGGTACCAAGGAGGGGCCGAGCGAACCTGGCGGTCGGACGACGAGTCCAGCCTCTTCCGGACCGTGGAGAGCGGGGCGGATCTGATCGTCGAGCGGGACCTCGTGGGCAACGAGGATCGCTGGAGCGTGCCGCTGGACGTGGCCAGGCTGCAGTTCTGGAGCCAGGACGAGGTTTCCCTGCGGGTGACCCGACAGGCGGAGACGATCGACTCTCCGTTCGACCTCGGGAACGGGGGCGTCCAGGTCGCCCCGGGGGACTACGACGAGACGCGCTTTCGCCTTCGCTTCGAGTCCAATGACCGACGGCTCGCCGGGCTCGAGACCTCCTTTGAGGTCGGCGACTACTACGGCGGCTCGATC
>CBFHHK010000447.1:0-1955 GCA_965655435.1 Planctomycetota bacterium
AGGAAGGGGCGCACGGCACGGACGAGGATGTCCCGGGACTCGTCGTCGAGCCGCGCGGAGCGGCCCTTGGCGCGGAGGCGCTGGCCGAGCCGTGTCCCCTCGAGCGTGCCAGGGTTCAGGAACTCCAGGAGCGAGCCGAGCTCGCCGAGGTGATTCTCGACCGGCGTACCAGAGAGCGCGAGCCGCTGGCGGGCCTTGAGGCTCCGCGCGGCAGAGGCGGTCTGGCTGGACGCGTTCTTGATCGCCTGGGCCTCGTCGAGGACGACCAGGTCGAAGTCGATCTGGGCGAGCTCGGCGTGGTCGCGGCGGAGCGTGCCGTAGGTCGTGAGGAGGATGTCTGGCGAGTCCGCGTTGTCGAGCGCCTCGAGGCGCTTGGCCCCCGTGTAGTCCACGACGCCGAGGTCCGGCGCGAAGCGCTTGGCCTCCGCGCGCCAGTTGAAGATCACGGAGCGCGGAGCCACGACGAGGGACGGGCGGCGCTCATCGGCGGTGCGGCGACGGTGGAGCAGGTAGGCGAGGATCTGGACCGTCTTGCCGAGGCCCATGTCGTCGGCGAGGCAGCCGCCGAGGCCGAGGTCGCTGAGTTGCTTGAGCCAGCCCAGGCCCTCGCGCTGGTACGGGCGCAGCTCGCCCACGAAGGCCTCCGGCTCGTCCATGGGGACCGGGGAGGAGGCCTCGCTCAGGAGCGAGCGCAGGTCGGAGAAGGGCTCATCCATCTCCACGGCGTCCAGGCTCGCCTGGCGCTCCAGGAGGGCCGAGAGGACCCAGCCCTGCTCCTTGCTGAAGCGCACCTTGCCGTCCTCGGTCTGCCCGACTTCCAGCAGCTTCCACCGGGAGGCCCAGTCCTTGGGCATGAGGCCGCGCGACCCGTCAGGCAGGGTCACGAACTTGGCGCCGCGCTCCGCCGCGGCGAGGAGAGCGGGGAAGGGGACCTCCTGTCCCTCGAAGGACACGTGCCCGTCGAGGTCGAACCAGTCGATGCCCGATTGGACCGACGCGGCTGAACCGGTGCTGGACCGGACGCTCTTGCCGTCGGCCTCCACGTCCCAGCCCTCGGCGAGCAGGCGCGCGATGAGGAACTCGATGTCCTTGGCGGGGACCCGCGCGGTGGCGATCTCCTCCTCGGGGTCGAGCTTGCGGCTCCCCCCGGCGTCCAGGAAGGTGCGGAGCGCGGCGCGTTCGCCCTCGAGGTCGCGAGAGAAGACCTGGCCGGCCTCGTCCTCCAGCGACCACCCGTAGGTGTCTGCGGCCACGCGGCGGGAGCCGTACACGAACGTGATGTCTGCCTCGAGCATCTTCGAGCTCGCCTCGTCCTCATCGGGGAGCCGCACGACGAGCAAGGGCATGACCTTGGGGCCGGTCTGGATCGACCCTGGCGCCATGACCTGGTTGCCCAGCTGCGCGAGGGCGCGCCTCAGCCTCGACTCGCCGCCGGCCGGCGTCTTGAGCTCGCCGCGCTGCCGAAGGACGGCGGTCACGGGCGCCGCGGAGGGAGGGTCGATGCGGGACAGCGCCCCGTTGATGATCAGGTGACCGTCGGCGGAGACCATGGCCACCTCCGAGAGGTCGAGGTGCTCGTCGCCTCGGTCCAGGTGACCGGTGAGGATCAACGGCTCATCCTCTCCGCCGTCGCGGCCGAGAGAGAGTCTTACCTTCCAGGGGTGGTCGAGCTCGTTGCGGAGGGGCTCCGGAAGGCTGTTGCCCTCGGGCTCCTCGCCGCTGGTCCGCGCCACGAACAGGCGCTCGGTGTTCACGAGCACGCGCATGGCGGCCTCGGTGCCCGGCCCGCCGAGGTGCCAGTTCTCCGGGGGGGCCTCATAGCCCGTCACTGCGCGGCCGCGGCCGCCGGGGCCGTCGAGGAGCGCGACGATCTCGATGTCTTCGCTGCGCGACATGCGCACGTCGTCCCAATCCTTGCGTCCGATCTCGAGCGCGGCGCCCCAGGACCCGTCGGC
>CBFHHK010000448.1:0-1946 GCA_965655435.1 Planctomycetota bacterium
GTGGTTCTGGGTGGTGCGCTCGTTCATGCCGCGGAACTTCTGCTGGTGGTACTCGTCGTCGCCGACGATGATCACGCGGCTGTCCACGTACTCGACCGTGCCCGCGCGCTTGGCGAAGATAGGCATGTTCGAGTTGGCCGCGACGGCCTTCTCCATGCCCGTGCCGACGACCGGCACCTCAGGGATGAGGAGCGGCACGGCCTGGCGCTGCATGTTCGAGCCCATCAACGCGCGGTTGGCGTCGTCGTGCTCGAGGAAGGGGATCAACGCGGCGGAGACGCCGATGATCTGCTTCGGGGAGACGTCGACGTAGTCGACCTCGCTCGGCGGAACCTCGACGTTGTCGCCGTCCCGTCGCGCGAGGACGCGCTTCGAGAGGATCTTGTTCTTCGAGTCGAGCTCGACGTCGATGGGCGCCATGACCATGCCGGTCTCCTCGTCAGCGCGGAGGAAGTCGACCTCGTCGCTGAGGACCCCCTTCACGACCTTGCGGAAGGGCGTGGTGAGGAAGCCGTAGTCATCCAGGGTCGCGTACATCGCGAGCGAGGAGATCAGGCCAATGTTCGCGCCCTCGGGCGTCTCAATCGGGCAGAGGCGGCCGTAGTGCGAGAGGTGCACGTCACGGACATCGAAGCCCGCGCGCTTCCGGTTGAGGCCGCCCGGCCCGAGCGCCGACAGGCGACGCTCGTGTGTCAGCTGGCTCAGCGGGTTGGCCTGGTCGACGACCTGGCTCAGCTCGGAGCGACCGAAGAAGTAGTCGACCGCGCTCGAGAAGGTCTTCGAGTTGATCAGCGTTCGGGGCGAGACCGTCTCGGGGTTCTCGAGGTTCATCCGCTCCTGCGCTGTACGGCGGAGCTTCAGGAGGCCCTTGCGGAACTCCTCGCCGGCGAGCTCGGCGATCGAGCGCACGCGGCGGTTACCGAGGTTGTCGATGTCGTCGATCTCACCGCGTCCCCCGCGGAGATCGAGGATGTACTTCACCGAGTTGACGATGTCCTCGGGCTTGAGCACCTGAACGTCCTCGCCGATGCCCTGGTCAAACTTCCGATTGAGGCGGAAGCGGCCGACCCGCCCGAGGCGGTAGCGCTGCACGTCGAAGAACTTCTCGTGGAAGAGCTCCCGGGCCTTCTCGATCTGCGGCGGGTTGCCCGGGCGCAGGCGCCCGTAGATCTTGATCAGGGCTTCCTCATGGCTCTTCACACCCGGCTCCTCGTGGAGCGAGTTGATGATGAGCATGTCGAGGTCCTGGGGGTCGGCGTCAACCACCTCGACCTCGGCCAGGTCTCCACCGGCGATCTCGATCGCGGCGGTCTCGGGGATCGGCATGCCGGACGGCACGAGGACCTCACCCGTCTTGAGGACGACGATGTCCCCCACCGCGATGCGGTCGGTGATCTTCTTCGCGAACGCGTTGGCGGTCTGCGACTTCGTCTTCTTGACGACCTTGGTCGGGTAGAACTGGCGCAGCAGCGCCTGGTCCGACCCGAGGTTCTCGTCGAGGGCGCGCAGGAAGGTGACCGCGCTGAACTTACCGCTCTGGTCAATGCGGACGCTGAGCGCCTCCTTCTTGGTGACGTTCAGCTCAACCCACGAGCCGCGCTCGGGGATGATCCAGCACGAGTGCAGGGGGCGATCCACCGAGGCCGCATCGATGAGGAAGTCCACGCCGGGCGACCGGTGCAGCTGGCTGACGATGACCCGCTCGGAGCCGTTGACGATGAACTCGCCGCCCCCGAGCATGATCGGGAGCTCGCCGAGGTAAACCTCTTCCTCCACCGGCTCCGGCTTGACGAGACGAAGGCGTACCTTGAACGGGTAGCCGTACGTCATCCGCAGCTTTCGGCACTCGTCGATGTCGTAGCGCGGCCTGCCGAGCTCGTAGCCGACGTACTCGAGGCACATCGTCTTGTCGTACGAGTAGATCGGGAAGATCTCCCGCAGCAAGG
>CBFHHK010000449.1:0-1940 GCA_965655435.1 Planctomycetota bacterium
AGCTGGCGCTCATCACGCTGCTGACCACTCCCCTGCTCATTGGTGTGTCGCTCGGCTTCCGCGGCGGGGCCCGGCGCGCCCACCGCGAGGTCCGAGCCCGGTTGGCGCGCCTGAACGGATACCTCCAGGAGGTCCTGAACGGCATCCGCGTCGTCCCGGTCTTCCGCCGCGAAGAGCGCGTCGCCGGCCGCTTCAACGAGGCCCTCGATCGCTACTTCGAGGCCAACCAGCGGACGATCTTCCTCTTCGCGCTCTTCTACCCCGCCATGTCCCTGGCGGTCTACATCATCCAGGGCGCCGCGCTGTGGGCCGGGGTCGTCGCGATCACCGGCGAGGCGCTCTCCTACGGGGCCTTCATCCAGTTCTGGCTCCTGCTGAACATGCTCGTCCGCCCCATCCGGGAGCTGGGCGAGCGTTACAACGTCCTCCAGAGCGCGTTCGCCTCCGCCGAGCGGATCTTCCAGGTCCTCGACACCGCCCCCTCCGTCGCGAGCGCGGCGGCCCCCGAGGCGCTGCCCGAGTCCGATGGTCATCCCCCGGCCATCCGCTTCGAGAACATCGAGTTCGAGTACGTCGAGGGTTCGCCCATCCTCAGGGACGTCTCCTTCGAGGTCCCGCGGGGCAAGACCGTGGCCGTGGTCGGCGCCACGGGCGCGGGCAAGTCCACCCTCGTCAACCTGCTGCTACGCTTCTACGACCCCCAGGCCGGGCGGGTGACTCTGGACGACGTGGACATTCAGGCCCTTCACCTGGAGACCCTGCGGAGCCGCTTCGGGCTCGTCCTCCAGGAGGACTTCCTCTTCGCAGGCACCGTTCGAGACAACCTGATCATGGAGCGAGAGGGCGTCACCGAGGCCTCCCTCGCCGAGGCGCTCGAGGCGTCCCAGGCCCGGGACCTCGTCCAGCGGCTCGAGGGTGGATTGGACGCGGAGGTCGCCGAGCGCGGCGCGACCTTCTCCACTGGGGAGCGCCAGCTGCTGGCCATCACCCGCGCCCTGGCCGCGCGGCCGGACATCGTCGTGTTGGACGAGGCCACCGCCGCGGTGGACAGCGGGACCGAACACCGGATCGAGCGTGCGACCCGCGCGCTGCTGGCGGGCCGGAGCGCCCTGGTCATCGCCCACCGCCTCTCGACCATCCGGGACGCCGACGAGATCCTTGTCATGGCGCGCGGCGAGATCCGTGAGCGCGGAACCCACGAGGAGCTCCTCGCACGCGGCGGCCTCTACGCCAAGCTCCACGCGCTCCAGTTCGAGGAGCCCGCCGCCTGAGCCCGAATAGAGCGCCTGAGCCCCAATAGAGAGAGCCCCAGGAGCGCTGGGGCTGCTGGGGCTCTTGGGGCTCTTGGGGCTGCTGGGGCTGCTGGGGCTCCTGGGGCTGCTGAAGCCCCCACGGATCTCTCTCGGCGAGGATCGCGGGCGGACTTGGCCCGGAATTCAGAGGGCGCGATACTCGGCGATGGCGCCGCGCAGCTCCTGGCTGTCGGGGCCCACGCCGGACTTGAAGAATTGCGCCTGGCTGCCGTCCTTGGAGACGACGAACTTGCAGAAGTTCCAGCCCGGCCGCGACCCGGTCATCCCCGCGAGGCCGTCGAAGATGGGGCTGTCCCCCTCCTTCGTCCCGGTCTTCGCGAGCATCGGGAACGTGACGCCGTAGTTCTCCTGACAGAACGCCTGGATCTCCGCCGCGGATCCCGGCTCCTGCCGGCCGAAGTCGTTGCTGGGGATCCCCACGACCGTGAAGTCGTCCCCACCGAGCTCCTCCTGGAGCTCCTGGAGGCCCGCGTACTGGCCGGTGTACCCGCACTTGCTCGCGACGTTGACGAACACGGTGACCTTACCCTGCAGGGAGGCGAGCGGCATGGCATCGCCGCCAAGGGCGGTGGCGTCGAGGGCGTACAGGCCCGTGGGCGCTGAGGCGGCGGCGGGCTCATCGGCCGG
>CBFHHK010000450.1:0-1924 GCA_965655435.1 Planctomycetota bacterium
CACTCGCAGACAGCACGTCCACGTCCCCGTCCCCGTCCAGGTCGGTCGCGTAGACCGAGGTGGCCCCGTCCGCGCTCGTCGAGATGGCCTGCTGGAGGCCAAAGACCCCCCCGCCCAGGTTCTCGTACCACGCGATCTTGTCGTCCGAGTAACTCGCAGACAGCACGTCCGCGTCTCCGTCCCCGTCCAGGTCGCTGGCATAGACCGAGTTGGCACCGTTCGCGCTCCCCGTGATCACCTGCTGAGCGCCAAAGACGCCGCCGCCCAGGTTCTCGTACCACGCGATCTTGCCGTCGAAGGCGCTCGCAGACAGCACGTCCGCGTCCCCGTCCCCGTCCAGGTCACTGGCGTAGACCGAGAAGGCCCCAGCCGCGCTCGACGTGATCAGCTCCGCGAAGGCGAAGTTCCCGCCGCCAAGGTTCTCGATCCACCGGACCTCGTTCCAATCGGAGCTGGTCGTGAGCACGTCCGCGTCTCCGTCTCCGTCCAGGTCCGTTGCGTAAACCGAGAAGCCCCCCGTCATCATCGCCGTGATCACCTGCTGCGGACCAAAGTTCCCGCCGCCCAGGTTCTCGTACCACGCGACCTTGTTCTCCCCGGGGAAAGTCGTGGCTTGGTTGGAGCCTGCGGACAGCACGTCCGCGTCCCCGTCCCCGTCGAGGTCAGTGGCATAAACCGAGTAGGCACCTGCTGCACTGCTTGTGATCGTCCGACGGGGACCGAAGGTGCCCCCACCCAGGTTCTCGTACCACGCGATCTGGTCGTCGCTGTAGCTGGCCGACAGCACGTCCGCGTCTCCGTCCCCGTCCAGGTCGGTGGCATAGACCGACTGGGCCCCTGCCGCACTCTGCGTGATCACCTGCTGGGGACCGAAGGCGCCCCCGCCCAGGTTCTCGGACCACGCGATCTTGCCGTCAGAGAAGCTCGCAGACAGCACATCCGCGTCCCCGTCTCCATCCAGGTCCGTGGCGTACACCGACGTGGCGCCGTCCGCGCTCTGCGTGATCACTTGCTGGGGGCCGAAGGTCTGCGCCGAGGTGAAGGACCCGAGGGCCATCGTCGCCAGAGCGAACGCAAGCGGGTATTGGGTTCGGCTGTGGTTCATCATCAGGAATTTTACCCATGGACAACGGGAGGGTTACCGCCATTCGAAGCTTCTTGCCGAAGGCCGAGCCCTCTCGCCCGACCTCGCCCTCGACAGACATGGACAACGGACTCGACACGGGAGGTCCATGTGGCCTTGCACGCCCCGAAGTCTCTAGATGGGCCCACCGCGGACACAATCTGATCACGTTCAGGCCCAGGTGGGCCTGAACGTGATCTGTCGAGATCGAAGGGTGCAAGAGGGATCCTGACCGGGAGCTCTCCGAGCCCCCTTCGTTGATTCAACGAGTCGGCTTCGCCCTACGACGGGTCGCGTCCCTCCACAGGTCGAGCGCTTGCCCGTCGAGGACGGCGGCCTTGCCCTCGCGGCGAGGAGAGATCGCAGCCGAGTCATCTTCCCCCGGCTCTCCTCCGGCTCCCCACCGGCTCCGCACCGGCTCCGCACCGGCTCCCCGCCGTCCGACTTCACCGCCGTCCGACCTCGCCGCCGCGCCACGAGAACGGGGTCGCTGGACCGCTCCCCCTCGAAGAACCTCGCTGCTTCCTCGGCCACCATGAGCGACGTGGATCAACGCAAGCTGCCGTCACCCCGGGCCGCCGCCCATTCGAGCTTCCCCCCGCTCAGGCTTCCCTCAACTCGAGCCCACCGTGACGTTCACAGCCCTTCAGCGGGACCCCGATTCGCCTCCCTGGCTCCGCATGAAGATCAAGCGCGCGGCCTAGCTTGTCTCCCCAGCGCCCCGTGGGCCTCGCACGACGGCGTAGGCGGCAGGGAGGACCACGAGGTTGAGCATCGTGGAGCTGATCAGGCCGCCGAGCA
>CBFHHK010000451.1:0-1921 GCA_965655435.1 Planctomycetota bacterium
CCTCAGGCCCCTTGGTCCAGGCGCAGCCGGTTGGTCAGCGTCTGGGTCCCGTCCGGGCGAAAGATCCAGGCCTGCAGATAGTTCTCGGCCTCACCGATGATGTTCGGCGGGATCGGCAGCGTGATGAGGAGTCCCGAGGTCGACTGAGTTGTCCCCAGCAGCTCCCCGACCGAGACGAAGCCGGCGGGATCCGTGCCCAGCGCGAGGCTCCCCATCCCCGGCAAGAAGAGGTGCTGCTGCTCCGCACCCTCCGGCATGGCGACGCTGAGGAAGACGAAGGCCGTCGAGCCCACCGGCGCGTCGAGCTCGAGGAGCAGCTGTCCCGACGAGGACTGGCTCACGTTGCCGTTGGCATCCACGGAAGCGGAGGCCGGAGCGCGGAGCTGCGTGTCCGCGGGTTGGTCCGCACCTCGGCGTACAGAAGCTCCAAGCGCCCCGGCGGCCCGCGCCGTGCGAGAGTCGAGGTCGGCGTCGAGGGCACAATTCGAGTCGAAGCTCGACTGGCCGATCTGAAACGACGCGGCCTGGCCGGGGATGACGAAGGCCAGGTCGCCCTCGTTCACGATCCCGAGGGACGCCGCGCTCAAGTGCAGGTTGTAGGCCCCGAGGGCGCCGCTCTGGAAACCCGGGTCCCCGATGGCGACGTTTCCGGAGCCAACCTGAACGTCGTTAGGCGTCACGAGGTTGGAGGTCCCGTCGAAGTCGTTCGCCACGATGAGGTGATCGATCCCCTGAGCCTGCTCGAGGACGATCTCCTCCGACTCGACGGCAGCGTTGCCCCTCACGTAGGCGGGGTTGAAGAGGAGGTTGTTGGCGATGACGAGGGAGGAGCGCCCATCCATCGACCCGCTCGGGCCGAAGACCACGATCCCGGCCGCGCCGTCCCAGGCGTAACCGACAGGAGTCCCGCAGTTGTTGGACGACGGGCAGCTGTTCCGCGTGTAAGCGATAGTGTTCCCGATCAGTTGCCCCGAGCACTCACCTAGCAAGACGCCCGCGCCGATGGGGAGCCCCCCAACGGGCTGGAAGTTATGGCTGCCGCACCCCGCGATCATGTTGGAGAGGATCCGAGGCCGGGTCGCGGACGCCCGGCCGGTACCGGCCTCCGCCACCACGCCCATGGCACACCCCTGGACCTGGTTCGAGCGAATCAGGTCGCTGTGCGCAGCTGAGCCACCGTGGATGTCGACCGCGTAGAGGAGCCCCTCGAAGTCGTTCGACACGATTCGATTCCGCATGGACCGCTGCCCGGAGCCGCTGTAGATCTGGATCCCGATGGGAAGGTCCAGGACCGGGTACATCCCCATGGCGGCGAAGTCGCAACCGATCACCCCGACCGAGATGTCCGCCTCGGGCGCAGGGGCCGCGGACCGCATGTCGATGGACAACCCGGTGGCGTTGGAGGGGCACTCGATCGTGAGGTTCCGGATCTCGGAGGCAGGCAGCAGGCCCTGGCCCGCGGCTCCGAGTGCATCGAAGGGACCGTAGTTTTCGGAAATGCTGAAGACGGGCACGGGCAGGGAGCCGCGGACGACCACTTGCGACCCGGCTCCGCCGCGGCCGGCTTCGATGCAGACTCCGAAGGCGGGGAGTTCGATAGGCGTCGCCACCGTGTAGATTCCCGGCGCGAGGTTGATGGTGACGCCACCGTTGCCGTAGATCGAAGGAGTCTGCGCCACCGAGATGAGCCCCTGGGCGATCAGACCATCCACGGCTGCGACGGCGGCGCCGATCGTCTCGAAGGGGTCAGCGGAGGTCCAGCCCTGGTTCGCGTCATCCCCGTTGGGTGAGACGTAGAGGGTCTGCCAGTTGGCGTTCGCGTCGTGGGCCCAGGGGCCGGCAAGCTGCTGCTGCGCGACGGCGTCGGTGAGTGTGAAGGCGGAGGCGAGCATCACGCCCACAAGGGTGTGGAGGGGTTTCA
>CBFHHK010000452.1:0-1903 GCA_965655435.1 Planctomycetota bacterium
CGAGGCCCAGGGCGACCTTCGACTGGAGCGAGGCGGCCTGGACGAAGGGGAGCAGCGAATCGGAGTCCTCGGGCGCGCCGGCGTCGGACGCGGGGTCGTCCTGGAGGATCCCTCGGCGACGGAGCACGCGCTCGATGCGGCGCACGATGTCCCGCTGGACGCGGTGGAGCTCGTCGGGGGTCAGGGGGGGCGCAGGATGGAAGCGCGGCCGGCTCGCCGGGCCGCGGACGACGTGGGCGCCATCCAGGAAGAGCGCGTGGAAGTGGACGTTCAGCGCGAGGGACGACCCGAAGCGCTGCACGAAGTTCACCGCGCCCGCGTGGGCGCGCGGGGCGCGCAGAGGATCCGCGCGCAGAGCTTCGGCACACGGTGCTTCGGGGCACAGCGGTTCGGCACACGGTCCTTCCGGGTCGGGGCCGAACTCGAGGAGGCCCTGCTCTTTCGCGCTCCGCCGGTAGGACGCGGATACGGCCCTCAGGAAGGCCCGGGCGACGGCTCGGCACAGGCGGGGATCGCAGGCCATGCGCAGGCGCAGCGCCCAGGGGACCGAGAGGACCCACTGCCGCACGGGGACGGGCGGGAGCACCCGCTCGATGAGGTTCGCCGCAACCTCGGCCATCCGGCGCCCCCCGCACGAGGGGCAGAAGGCGCGACCCTTGCACGAGAAGGGGACGAGCAGGTCGGCGGAGCAGTGGGGGCAGTGGATCCGACAGAAGCCGTGGGCGGGGTCGCCGCAGGCGAGGAAGCCGCGCAGTTCCTGCTCGACGTAGCGCGGGAGTCGCCGGCCGCCGTGCTCGTCCTGGAAGCGGGCGAGGAACGTCTCGAGGTGCTCGCGCACGAGGCCGTGGAGCGGCGACGTCGTGGCATCGCGGCGGAGGACCTCGGGCCCCGTTGGCTCCCTCGCTGTGCCGCGCCCCACGCAGGACTCGACGGTTCCGGCGCCGAACGGTTACGCCCCGGGGCGCCCTCTCCAGCGCCCAGCCCGCCCAGCAGGGGCCCGTCATAGATCCGGCGTGGTCAGAGGTGCTCTGGTCCTGATCGGCCAGGCTCAGGCTCGCGTCCTGCGGGGCCGAGGCGGCTCATCCAACCGCTCGGGAGACGCTTCGGCACGCCCCAGCGCCGGCTCCCCACGCGCTGCGGCGCGCTCGGGCACCCCTGGGGGTCCTTCGAGCGGGATCTGCGGTTTTCGGAAGATCCGCGTGGGTTGGGCGGGGCGCCGCGACAATGGGGGTGACATGGACCTCGATCGGATCATCGACCGCTGGCGCGGGCCCCTGGTGGGGCTGCTCGGTGCGCGGGGCGCGAGCCCGGCGGACGCGGTGGAGCTGGCCCAGGACGCCTTCTCGGAGGCCTACCTGGGCCGGGAGCGGTTCGACGGGAGCTGGGAGGACGACGGCGCCGTCGGCGCCTGGCTGCGGGGCATCGCCCTGAACCTCCTGCGCGCCGGGGCGCGCCGCCGCTCCGAGGGCCACCGGCTCACCCTCGTGGGGGACCGGGACGCCCTGGACCGGGAGGCGGTGGACGCCCGGCCCGAGGCCGAGGCGGAGCCGGTCCTCGCCGCGGTGGGGCGGCTCCAGGAGTCGTGGCGGGAGGTCCTGATGATGAGGTACGTGGAGGGCAGCGGGCTGGCCGAGATCGGCGCCCTCCTTGGGATCGGGGAGCGCGCCGTCGAGGGACGGCTGCGGCGAGCGAGGACGGAGCTCCGGCGGCTGCTGGAGTCGGACGGGGCCGTGGAGGTGAACTCATGAGCGACGGGCTGAAGATTGACGACTGGTTGGACGACGAGCGGGACGCGCTCACCGACGAGCTGGAGGCGGCGCTGGCGCCGCGTCGGCCCGACCCGGAGGCCTTCGGCGCCGGGATCCGGGAGCGGATCCGCGAGGCTGCTGAGGGCGCCGAGGGC
>CBFHHK010000453.1:0-1897 GCA_965655435.1 Planctomycetota bacterium
GGCCCTCGCGGCGAGCGTTCATCAGGGTCCTGTCGGGCCCTTGGCCCCAGCGGTCGTCTCGTTCAGGCAGCCCCCCAGGCTCCGCGCGGCGGAGAGACGGCCCGGGGGAGGTGCTGCGCCTCGTGTGGGCCTCGGGCCTCCCGGTCGCCCCACGACCGCCTCAGGCGGGAGATTTGCGGCGGATCCAACGGGGAGACGGATCCAACGGCCCCTCGCGTCCGAACGCCACACCCAGTGATGGACCTCATTCTCCAAGCCTGCCGGATCGTGTCCGCGATCGTCTTCCTTGGCTACGGAGGGCTCTGTCTGCACCGTACCGCGATGGTCTCCGAGTTCGAGCGCTTCGGTGCGGCCAGGTTTCGCGTGCTCACGGGGTGGCTGGAGATCCTCGGCGGCCTCGGGCTCGTGGTGAGCTTCTGGCTCCCCGCGCTCCTGCCGTTCGCCGCCGGGGGCCTCGGGCTGCTGATGTTCTTCGCGGTGCTGGCGCGTATTCGCGTGCGCGACTCCCTGCTGAAGTCGAGCCCCGCGCTGGTCCTCATGGTTGGGAACGGGCTCCTCGCCTTCCGCGCGGCTGTGGGGCAGTTCCCCTCGTGAAGTCTGCTCCCGTCATAGGCGCCGCGGTGGCTCGGTCCACAAGGCTCGGTGAACCCGGTGGTCTGCTCATGGGCCGTGTCCGGGTCCTGGCCTGCACCGGCCTCTCCATCCCCCTCCTGGGGTCCGCGGCGAACCACGTGCTCCAGTTGATCGAGCCGCCCGCCGGCGACGAATTCCTCGGCGCCGAGATGTGGCGCCTGATGAGGGAGGGGGGGCTGTTCGCCTGGGTCGTCCTCGGGCACGTCGTCACCGGGATCCTGCTGCTCACCCCGCGCTGGCGATTCGTCGGAGCGCTGCTCCAGCTCCCGATCACGCTCGGGATCGCGGCGTTCAACCTGACGATGTTCCCGCCGGGCATCACGCCGGCGCTGATCATGCTCGCGCTCAACCTCATCGCGCTGGCCGATCCCGTCGCGCTCCGCGCACTGGTCGCATCGAGCCGCCGGTGATTCACGGCGCCAATCCGTTCACTCCACAAGCCACACACACCACAAGCCCCCTCTCGTCATGCCTGATCTGAACCTCGACATCGTGCTCCAACTCGTCCTGGGCCTCGGCCTCCTGAACGTCTGGCTGGTCCGGGCCGGGAACCCCACGGGCTATCGCGGCGGAGACTCCAGCTCCCTCCGCCAGGAGTTCGCCGCTTACGGCCTGCCCACCCCGGTGTTCTACGCCGTCGGGGCGCTCAAGATCGGTTGCGCCGTCGGACTCATCGCCGGGATCTGGCTTCCCGAGCTGCTCATGCCTTCCGCCTCGGTCCTCGTCGTGCTGATGCTCGGCGCGCTCGCGATGCACGTCAAGGTGAACGACCCGCTGATCAAGTCGCTCCCCGCTGCGCTCATGTTGGCGATGAGCGGGACGCTGCTCTCGATCTCCCTCTGACCGGCGGCGAGCTCCCTTCGGCCCGCCTTCGGCTCTCGCTAACCCGCACCCTTTCTTCCCCGGACCGCATTGGCCCCGCTGGTCCGGGTCCGTGGGTCCTGTCGCTGCGGCGGGAACGCCATGTTGCGGCCGCCGCTGCCCTCTCGCTGCGAGGCCCTTGCTCGCGGGTGCCCCTTGCTCGGGGGGAGCCTCTTGTCGCGGCCTGGAGTCCACCCCTCCCCAGAAATCGGTGGCCCGGAGCCGTGGGGGCACCCCCTCGTTCGCTGGAGTGCGCCGTGGAGGCGTTGGTGCCGCAGCGCAGGGAGGCGGGGCCGGCAAGCCCGTTGGAAGACGCCACCGGTGAGGAGTGGGCGCTCGGAGGCCGCCGGGGTCATTGACGGTGCGTCGGGCCTGCGGTTGGTTCAGGCAGACCCAGCCGTTG
>CBFHHK010000454.1:0-1852 GCA_965655435.1 Planctomycetota bacterium
CATGAGCACCTCTCGACGCCAGTTCCTCGCCGCCACCGCCGCCCTTCCGCTGACCTCGCTCCCTGCCCTCGCCGGGGGCCAAGAGCCGGACCCCGCGGCCGCGGCGCAGCGGCTGCAGGCCAGGGTGATCCTCGTCCGACACACGGAGAAGGCCAAGAACGACCCGCGCGACCCGGACCTCTCGGAGGCCGGCCGTGAGCGAGCCGAGGCCTTCGCGCGGATGTTCGCAGCCGCGGGCGTCACGGCGCTCATCCACAGCGAATACAAGCGGACGCGGGACACGCTGGCGCCGCTGGCGGAGCAGCTCGACCTCACCAGCGAGACCCTCCCCGCCCGAGACATGGACGGCTTGATCGCTCGGCTCCAAGGAGCCAAGGCGACGGACGTGATCGTCGTGGCGGGTCACTCGAACACGATCCCGGCCATCGCCGCGCGGCTGGGGGTCACGCTCCGGGACCTCACCGAGACGTCCATGAACACGCGGGTCCCCGAGGGGCACCTCCCCCACGACGCCTACGACCGGGTCCACGTGCTCACACCCGGCCCCGATGGCGCCCAGGCGCTCGAGCTCCGCTACGGAGTCCCCACGCCGGCGGCGAAGGACGGCGAGGAGCACTGAACGACCACGGGCCGCTGCCGCGAACGCAGCCGCGGCCGCGGCCCCTGACGTGGCGGGCCCTCGGGCTCAGTTCGCCCCTTGGCCTCCATCGGCTGGGAGCAGGGGGCGCAGCGTGCCCGCGTAGTTCTCGTCGTCGAAGCCGATGTAGACGGTGGGCTGCGGGCTCTCGGAGCCGAGGGTCACCGACTCGCACTTGAAGCCGTCGATGGTGGCGACCCGCGTGGGCTGTGGATCAAGCTCGATCGTGGCCGCCCCCTCGGCCGGACGGATCTGCCCCACGCGCCAGACCGAACTCCTGAAGGGCCCGAAGTCCGGATCGCCGGGCAGGCCGACGGCCTCGGGGTCGAATGAGGCGACCGTGTAGATTCGGCCGCCAGGATCCACGTCGAGCCCGACGACTCCCCGGGCCATCTTCTCGGGATCAAGACTGTCCAGGGTCACCGATTGGAACGCGCCGAAGTGCATGGTGCCCGGGTTGAAGGGCGCCCAGTTCAGCTGAGTGGAGGGCTGGTTGTCCGCCCGCTCGGCGTAGAGGAAGTACAGCTGGTCCTGCACGCTCGCCACCGCGGTGGCCTCCACGTTGGAGATCGGGACCGGCCAGTCCACCTCGGCCTCGATCTCGATCTCGTTCCCCGAGAGGAGCGCACGGAAGATGCGCGGGGACCGGAGCGGGTCGTCGTTGCCGCTCTCGCAGAGCAGATAGCGGTCCCCGGCCCCGATGCGCGCGACGCTCTCCAGGTCGTTGCTCGGCCGGGTCGGCCAGTCCATGCGCATGGGCCTCCAGAGGACTCCCCTCGGGTCCTGCGGCGACATCAGCAGGCTGACCCGGGGTCGGTCGACCTCGTCGGGCTCATCCTTGGCGTCGTGGACCGCGATGAACAGGTCCGTGCCCGCGACCTCGAGCCCGCTCAGGTCCGGCAGGTCCGAGACCGGGCGGGTGACGCTCGTCTGGGGCGACGCGGTGCAGCTGGCGAGGAGCAAGAGGCCCCCGCTGAATGAGGTACGGGACAGGAGCCCCCGCAGGGAGCGGGGCTTGCCTGGGGCAGTGGAGCAGATCATCGGCATGGCCATCGAGCGAAGAGCGAGTGAGCAGGGCGCGGCCAAGAATAATCCAGCGGCCTGCACGCGCCGCGGCACGGGGCACGATCCGGTGCAATTCCCGGGGCCGGAGCCCTCTGCCGAACCCGCGGAACCCGAGCGTCAGGAACCCGAACGTCAGGAACCCGGAAGTCA
>CBFHHK010000455.1:0-1838 GCA_965655435.1 Planctomycetota bacterium
TCCCCGAGCTCCTCCAGCCGCTCGAGCCCCTCCTCTGTCCGACCTAGCCGGAGCTGGAGGATCGCCTCCGCGAGGTCCTGAGCGAACGTCGGCGCCTCCAGCTCGCCCAGGGCGTCGAGGGCCGCCGCGTTCTCGCCCATTCGATGGAAGTGAGCCGCGAGGACGGACCAGTCGTCGTCTGCCGAAGCGATCTCGACGAGGGCCTCCACAAGACGCGGCCTCGGTCGCCCGAACATCGAGGGAACCCTGACGCCGATCCGGTAGGCCTCGGCCTCCTCGAGGCCGTGGTCCTGCACTTGCTCCAGGCGAGCTTCGTCCTCCGACTCGTCCCCTGCGAGGAGATGAGCGATCCAGAGCGCCCGCGCGCACTCCACCTTCAGGTCGCCGTCCTCGATCTTCGAAAGGCCCTCGAAGTCATCCTCGAGCCGCGCCTCGATCACCTCAACACCGGGCCCGGTCTCGGAGGGCGACGGAGCGGCCGCCTCACCCGAGGTCGCCTCCAGGAGGAGCGGAATCGTGCGGTAGTAGGTCCAGCAGATCTCGGCGCAGGCCGCGACCTCCTCACCGCCCTCACAGCTCCGCGCCCCGTCCGCCAGCTCCTCCATGGCGTCGGCGATCAAGGAGACGGCATCTTCAGCCTGCCTGGCCGCGACAAGCCCCATCTGGCAGCCCGCGAGTCGCAGGCGCGGACCGAGCTCCTTCGGTGCCGCATCCACCGCAGCCTCCGCGTACTCCAGCGCCTGGTCGAGGAGCGAGGGGTCCTCCTTGACCTCCCGGGTGCGGAGGTAGAAGCCGAAGCACTGTCCGGACATGGCGCTCCAGACCCGGTGGTCGTCAGGCTCGAGCTCCAGGGCGCTCTCGTACTGCTCGAAGCACCCGTCGAGGAGTTCCCTCGAGCGCAAGAGCCTCGCCCCGAGGGAGAGCGCAGACGCGAACTTCAGGCGGAGCTCGAAGTCCTCAGCGTCCTCCTCGACCTCGGCGGCATAGAGCTGGAAGCAGCCGTCGAGCAGCCGGATGTGGCCCTCCTCGAACTGGTCGGTGCCCACCAGTCCGAAGACCAGCTGGTGGAGCACCTGCGCGGTCATCTCCCCCCCGTCCAGCCGCTCCGCGGCCTCGGAGAGGAGCTCCTCCGGCTCGCCCTCGAAGGTCGGCGCAAGACCCTCGCCCGCATCGAACCAGTCGGTGCTGTAGCCGAAGTTGAGCTCGAAGAAGCTGACGGCGGGAACCCGGACCTTCGCCACCCACGGATGGACGTCGCCGCCGTCCTGGGCTCCCGACGCAGATCCGAGAAGGAGAGGGAACAGGGCGGCGACGGCGAGGGGTTGGTTCAGCATGTGGCGGCTCTCTCGGTCTTGGTCAGAAGCATGACAGGGTCGACTCTCCACGCCCACGTCCCTGCGTGGCGGCGCTCAGGACAGGATCCCCTTGACGAGTTCCCCGTGCACGTCCGTGAGGCGGAAGTCGCGGCCCTGGAAGCGGTAGGTGAGCCGCTCGTGGTCGAGGCCCAGCTGGTGCAGGAGCGTGGCGTGCAGATCGTGGGTCGAGACGGGGTCCCGCACCACGTTGTAGGAGTGATCGCAGGTCTCGCCGTGGGTGACCCCCGGCGCGAACCCGCCGCCGGCGAGCCAGATGGGGAAGCAGCGCGGGTGGTGGTCCCGGCCGTAGTTCTCCTTGGTGAGCTCGCCCTGGCTGTAGACCGTCCGACCGAACTCACCGCCCCAGACCACGATGGTGTCGTCCAGGAGCCCGCGCTCCTCCAGGTCCTGGACCAGCGCGGCGGAGGGCTGGTCGGTGTCCTTCACGCACTTGGTCAGGTCCTTCGGCAGATTGCCGTGGTG
>CBFHHK010000456.1:0-1821 GCA_965655435.1 Planctomycetota bacterium
CACTGGTGCTCGCGCGGGTGGGGGACCAGGGCGACGAGGGCGGAGTTGTGCGCGATAGTTGCTACGACTCCGTACTCTCCTCGAATCCAAGGTCCGTCACGCACTCAACCAACTCTGGTAAGGCGAAGGTGGAGCCTGCTGCCGCCCTGAAATCCTAGGAACGACTGGACCTAACTCGGGGGTTGCCTCACTACGACTCCGTACACGGTTGGACCCACAAGGTGACGATGTGACCGAGGTCTAACCGCAATCTAGAAGGACAATACTAGCCAATTGCGCTGCCAGTCGATCTCGGAGGGAACCGTCGCCGCTGCTTGGCCATCAAGCACAGTGGCCTTCTGGATGGTTAGGGAGGTCGCGACACGGCGATCTCCCGCCATCGGGTCGAGGAAACGTGTAGAGGTGATGGTTCGAGGGCGCCAGTCTCCCGATCGTAGCTCGAAATAGCCCCCAAAATCCGTTCTGAACCAAGTCGTGCCGTCCGGGTCGCTGAGTTCGTGCCTTTGCAGAAAATCGACGCCTCCTCGCCGTGAAAGGTGATAAATCTCGCCCGCGAATTCCCCGCCGCTGATCCTAGGGTGCATCCGCGAGACAGTGAAGTTGCCCTCGCTGTCGACAGACGTCTGGACCCAGCTCGCGTCCGAGACGAGGGGAATGTCAAATGGGTCCGCGCACCATTCGAATACCTCTTGAATTGCCTCGAGGTATTCCGCTCGCAAAGCTGCTGGGCAATTCGCGAGTCCTTGAACCTCCGTCGCGTTCTCGCTCTCGGGGTTGGCGATTCGTAGCGCATCACCATCATACGACATCGACTCATGGTAGAAGTCCGGTTTGCCGTTGTAAGTGCAGGGGAGGGTCCGTGTGCAGTCAAAAGCGCCGTTCGGCAAGACTCGACCCGACAGTTTGATCTCTCGTCTGTGAGACGGCTCTTGGAGCCCCGCGGCATCGAAATGAGAGACCGAGACTGTCGCCGCAAAGCCGATTCCTGCAAGGCTCATTTGGGCTTGTGCGATGGCGCCGAGAGTTCCGCCGAGCTCGTTGGCAGTGACATTCTCCGCGTAGTTAAGTTCGTTCAGGAACGGGTTGACCCAGCTGCTCTGGCTGCTGTTGTAGGTCGGCGGAGTGGTTCGGACTTCCAGTACTGAACCACCAGGTCCAACTCCGCTCGCACCGGCTTGCTCGCCCACCGGCTGGAGGTTCACCTCGGCCTGCGTGCTGCACTTGATAGTCTCTGCCGAGTCCACCGTGCCATCCTCCCTCGTTGGCTTCTTGCACGTCAGGGATTCCGCCACGATTCGGGGGATGCTTCGAAGGAACCCACTCACCGAGTCAAGATCCACGTCGCTAAAGTCGGGAAGAGTCGGGCATGAGCCGCCTTCCGCACGTGTGAACGAGATCTTATATTTTTTCGGGTCGCAGTGGTGCTGGGTGTCTCCAGGGGCGCATCGGTATACGAAGTCCTTTAGAGTATAGGAGTCGCTAAGGCACCTGGCAGGAGTTGAAACGGATGCCGTGGGCGGCCCAAATGTGAGTATGACGCAATCTTCATAGTTCGAATATGAATCGCCAGGACTCGCGGTTTGGAATTCCTCCCGATGGTTGCAGTCCGCAGTTTGGCTGAAAGCTGGTGTCAGCGCTGCGAGGAAAGCAACGAATAGCCTTATTCCGGACTTGTGCTTATTGCGATGATAAGGGTGGATGCCATCTGTTTGCCTTGTTCCGCGATTAGTGGACATGGTGGATAGTGGATAAGCGATCCAAGCTGCCACTTGGCGGAGCAGCGGATCGTGGGGGTGGTTGAAGGGGAACAGGAGGGAGGGG
>CBFHHK010000457.1:0-1294 GCA_965655435.1 Planctomycetota bacterium
CCGTGAGAGCAGCCGCTCCGCGCGGGCGTCGCCGGCCGCAGACCCACGAGCAAGCGCATCGCGGAGCTCCTGCAGCCGCGCCCCCACCTCTCCATCAGCCTCAGGGTCCAGCGCGCTCAGGGCCCTGGAGGCGCGCTCGAGGGCCGCGTCGGCGCGCGAGTCCCCAGACCGCCCCGTCTCCGCCGGACTCCCAACGCTCTGCTTCGGGGCCTCGCCTGAACGCGGCTCGGGAGCTCCCGGGCGGCGATCCAAGGGCCTCGTCGCCGCCACGTCGGCAGCGCGTCGAACTTCGGGGACACGGTCCACACCGGGTTCTCGGCCGTTCGGAGCTCTGCTGGAGCCGAATCGTCCCGGATCTGGATCCCGTGCTCCTCACCCCCTCGGAGGCCCCCCGCCGCCCCCACGGGAGCGGCTCAGGGTCGGCTCAAGACTCGCTCCACGGCAGCGGTCCAGGCATTCATTTCCGACTCCCTTTGCCCCGAGGTGAGGTTCGCCTCGAAGACGGTGTGACCGCTGCTCAGGCCTTCAGCCCCCGCCGGGTCAGTGAAGAGGCCCGCACCGATTCCTGCGATCGCCGCGGCTCCTCGAGCGGTGGTCTGAAGCTCGGAGGGGCGCTCGATCCGAATTTCAGCGAGGTCCGCCTGACGCTGCATGAGGTAGCCGTTCGCAGCGGCGCCTCCGTCGACAAGGACCCGGTCGATCGGCAGCCCAGAATCAGCGCGGAGAGCGCGTACAAGCTCAGCGCACTGGAACGCGATGGAGTCGAGCCCCGCGCGGACGATGTGGGCGCCGGTGGTCCCGCGCGTCATCCCCAGGATCGCAGCCCTGGCTGCCGGGTCCCAGTGCGGTGCGCCGAGTCCGGCGAACGCCGGCACGAGGACAACCCCCCCTGTGTCCTCCACTGACATCGCGATCGAGGCGGACTCCGAAGCCTCCTCGAGGACTCCGAGCCCGTCCCGCAGCCACTGCACCACCGAGCCGCCAGCGAAGGCGCTGCCCTCAAGAGCGAAGCAAGGGGCCCCGGTCGCGTCCGCACCGATGGTCGTGAGGAGACCCGCAGCGGAGTGAGCGCGGCGCTGCCCCGTGTTGAGGAGCAGGAAGCAGCCAGTGCCGTAGGTGATCTTCGCGGAGCCGGCGTCCCAGCAGCCTTGGCCGAAGAGCGCCGCTTGCTGGTCCCCGAGCACGCCCCGGATCGGCACCGCGGTTCCGTTGATCCGAGCGTGCCCGAAGTCACCTGCGCTGTTCTCGACATTCGCGAGCATGGAGCGGTCGAGGCCAAACAGACCGAGCATCT
>CBFHHK010000457.1:1306-1814 GCA_965655435.1 Planctomycetota bacterium
GTCCGCGAGGCATTGGTCGGGTCGGTCGCGACCTTCGCGCCTCCCGTGAGATGCGAGATGATGAGCGCGTCCACCGTCACGAATCGGAGCGCCCCCCTCGCCGCAGCCGCCTGCACGGAGGCGTCCTCGCGGAGCATCCACTCCATCTTCGACGCCGAGAAGTAGGGGTCGAGGACGAGCCCAGTGCGCTGGCGCACCAACTCCTCATGGCCCGCCGCCCTCAGCTCCTCGCAGCGATCCGCGGTCCGTCGATCCTGCCAGACGATCCCTCGCGAGAGTGTCTCTCCAGAGTCCACGTCGAGAGGGAAGACGGTCTCCCGCTGGTTCGTGACGCCAATGACCCTGGGGGTCCCGACCATCGAGACCACCTGCTCGACCACGCGATCCACAGCATCGAGGATCTCCCTGGCGTCGTGCTCGACCCCCCCCGGGAACGGGAAGTGCTGGGGGAACTCCTCGTAGGCCTCGGCGACAGGGTGCAGCTGCTCGTTGAAGACCAGGGCATGGA
>CBFHHK010000458.1:0-1807 GCA_965655435.1 Planctomycetota bacterium
CTGCGGCGGCGTGGTCACGCTGTTCTTCGAGAGCTTCAGCTGGACCAGGCGGCGCCTGGTCATCTTCGGTTGCGGGCACGTGGCTCAGGCGATTGCTGGCCTCTCGGACTACATGGGGCTCGACGTGCTGCTGATTGATTCGCGTTCGGCTGAGGAGGTGGAGCCGCCGCTCCCCGAGGCACCGCCCTACGAGGTGCTCTTCATTGACGCGCCGGAGGAAGAGGTCGACAGCCTCCCAGAGGACTCCCTCCTGCTGGTGATGACGCACAGTCACTCCATCGATCAGGAGGTCGTGGCTCGTGCGCTCCGGCGGGGGTCCTTCCCCTACGTTGGGCTCATTGGCTCGGACCGCAAGTGGGCACGCTTCAAGCGCCGCCTCGAGCAGCGGGGAGCGACCGCGGAGCAACTCGGTGGGGTCACCTGCCCGATCGGCGTCTCGAAGGGCTCCAAGGAGCCGCGGAAGATCGCACTCTCTGTCGCCGCGGAGATCGTGGAGGTGACGGAGCGTCTGGCTGAGAGGTCCAGGGGTTAGGCTCGGAGCCCATGGCTTCGGCTCAATCAGCACCCTCCCCGGCCACCGGCACGGGGCCGGGACGGACCAAGGCCGCGCCTGGTCGACCGGGGCACCCGGCCGAAGTCCGCCGGTTTCAGCGCGGGCTGCTCTTGCTGGTCGCGCTGGCTGCGATGGCGCAGCTGTTCATCGGAGCGGAGTCGTTCAGTCAGAACCCGATGGTGCTCGTCCCCCAGGTCGACGCGGCCGTGGTCTGGGCGCACGCGGGAGCGGTCAGCGGGGGGCAGCTGGTGGCCGACGCACCCTTCGACACCGCGCCGCTCATGGTCTGGTGGGCGGCCCTGGTTCGTGTCCTCGGCGGCGGCCTCGGGGCCCTGGCTGCTTGCCAGGTCGTGCTGTACCTCATCACCCTGGTCCTCATCGGCCGGATCACGCGGCGGCTCGCGGCGACCGTCGGTTCGCCGCGCTTCGCGTCCTGGGTGGGGTGGCTTGGGGCGGCGCTCTTTCTCCTGCTGGACGAGCCCGCAGCGGCCACCAACCGCGTGCTGGCGGGGTCCTTGCAGCTGGCCCTCACCGTCGGACTCCTCGATGCGCTGACCGGGACCGAGGTGCGCGCTGGGCGCAGCGCCTCCTCACGACGCGCCGCGGTCGTCGGGGTCTTGACGGGGCTCTGCTGTCTCGCGTTTCCGCCTTACCTCGCGCTCCTTCCGCTCGTTCCGCTCTGGCTCTTTGCCGGCGGCGCGGGCGGCCAGCGGGCCGCCTTGGTCGCGGCCTTGCTGAGCATCTCGGTCATCGCTCCGGCGACGATCCATAACTGGAAGGCCTCGGGGGAGTTCATCCCGGTCAGCTCTCAGGCAGGCTTGACGTTCTACCACGGCAATAACCCCGCCGCAGATGGGACCCTGGCGGCCGTCGGGGTCGTGAACAGCAAGGAAGAGCAGGCGCTGGACTCTCTGGTGAAGGCTCGCCTCGCGCTCGGGGACGAGACCGCAGGGTGGAACGAGGCGAGCCGCTATTGGCTCGGTCAAGGATTGGAGTGGTGGAGGGCGGAGCCGGATCGGGCGCTCTCCGTCGCCGGGGTCAAGCTCTGGTACACCCTGACGGGGCGCCACTACGGCGACGTCTATCAACCCTGGATGGAGAGGCGAGATGGTGTCGCCACTCGCCTCTGGCTCGCGCCCCTCTCGCTCGCGTGGCTCCTCCCCGCAGGCCTCTGGACCTTGCTCGTGCTCGGCCGCCGGAAGGGGCTGCGGATCGCCGGGCCCTACCTGCTCGTCGTGGCGGTCCCCCTCGCCG
>CBFHHK010000459.1:0-1802 GCA_965655435.1 Planctomycetota bacterium
GCTGGGAAGACTCGCCCGGTATCGGGGCTGACCCCGGGCCGAGGTTGGTCACCTTCCTTCCCGGCAGTGGACTAGAGGAAGGGGCTCCCAAGCGATGGCAAGACTCGTCCGATCCAGGCATACATTGCCCGGCATCCCTGAAGAATCGAGCCCCCCGCTGAGGGCCCCGTCAGCGCCTCGGTCGAGGACGAGGTTGCAATTCACCGGCCGGCTCAAGCCCGCCGCAGACGGCATCACACCCGGTCGGGGGCGAGGCACTCACTTGATTCTGACGCCGTCACCGCGGCGAGTGCCCGCCGCCAAAGAGCAGGAATCCGCTTCCTCGATAGCCGCCTCAGGACGCCGGTTCGAATCGAATGCCTGGCCCAAAGGCCCTGAAGAGAATACGACCTTCCGGACGACGACCGCTCCTCGATGCACCTCGGCGCCTCGACGGACGGGGGAGGCGGGGAATTCGGACGGGTGGTGTCAACAGTCCAGATTGGAGCCGCGAGCACATTGGACCGAGACCCTCTCCTTGAGGTGATTCTCTTCGTGGTTGGAGGGCACGAACCCCCACCCCTCGATGCCCCACCGCTTCTCCTTGACCAGCGGGAAGTTGAGGGCGGTCGTGAAGGAGGTGATCGCGTCGAACCACCTTCCGTGGAAGCGGCATGCACCTCGAAGACCGTCGTGTCGTGAATCGCCGCCAGGACCGAATACGGACGGCCCCCTTTCCAGGGAGCCGATGAGTCTTCCGGGTCAAAGGAGGGGCGAGCCCCAAAGTCCGCTCGATCAAGCGGGATAACCTCCAAGCAAGAGATGGAGAGCGTCCCCAGTCATCCAGCCGAGAGACGTCACCTTGTGACGCGTGGTAGGCCCTGTGAGGGAACATTTGGAGGCGGTGGTTCATGTGATCAGCGAGGGCCGAGCAGATGAGGTCGGTCACCCTGGAGACTCAGGGCGCGCTGCGGAGGGGTTCTGGGTGGAGGTCGGCGACCTCTTGCATGATGGGGCGGGCCGGCGCGAGCCGTCAGCGGCGGCGGCGGCTTCGACCCGCCGGGCGCGCTGCGAAGTCGCCGTATGGAGCCCCCCCCAATCCCCCGGAAGGCGGCAGGGGTTCCCTGGAAGGCGGCAGGGGCACTTCCGATCGCGCAGGGGAGAATAGATTCGCCGCTGAGCGTCCTCCCCAGTGGGCTCCTGCGGCTCGCAAGGACTGACCTGCGGCCTCGCGAGGCCATTGCTCTCCTTCGAGACAGCTTGGCTGGTCCCGGACCCTCTGATCCGCTGGTCGCACGCGGTGGGTCCCCGCCAGCACACCACCACCGTGGTCTCCTCCGCTCCGGCGCTTCCCCGTCGCCAACGCTAGGGACTCGGACCAAGCCGAGTCTGCGCTCCTTGGGCGGCTCTTCGTCCTTACCTCAAGGTCGGTGAACGCCGCCACCACCCACCCCGGCTTCCCGCCTGCCTGGGGACGCTCATGGGGCGCGGGCCAATCACCGGCGAGATTCGGGACACGGGTCGACGCCCCGCCTCCAATCTGAGCGAGCCGCCCCGCGTTCTGTCCCAGCTCTGGACGACCCGGCTCCTGCAGAAACAGCGAGGCCTCCAGAACGCACGATCGTGAGTACTTCGAAGAAGAGGCGCAGCTCCAGCGCCACACCGACCTCCTTGGCCGACGAACCGCCGGGCCCGCGAATCCCCACGCCGGTGGTCCACACGGAGGCGAGCCGCGCCGCGTGGCGCTCTTCTCCCTGATCTGGTCACCGCCTCGTCCCCGGCAGGCCCCTCTCGACGGCTCCATGACCGATCCACCCCTCAGC
>CBFHHK010000460.1:0-1799 GCA_965655435.1 Planctomycetota bacterium
TTCGAGATTGGAGTCTTTCGCCGGGGCACCACGGCCCCGTCCGGAGACCTGGCCAGGGGCTGGTCCGAGTGACCTCACTGGCCCCCTGGCCAGCCCCCACTGCTGCTGCCGGACGCGCTTGCTGAACGTCATTGTCCTGTGCTCTCGTTTGCTCCCGAGCGGACCGATCAGGGCAACACGAAGACGGCCACGCGACCGGGCCGGCACACGGTGGCGGTCGACGTGCAGCCATGGTGGCTGCCCGGCTCACCGACGGCGAGGCGACGGACACCATCACGCCCGAAGGTCGCCGCCAGGGACGCCCCGAACTCTCCACCGATCGTCGGCGATGGCGCGGAGAGCGTCTCGACGGGCACGGTCCCCTGACCAGCGAGGAAGCGCTTGACCTGCCCCGCCAGGGGGACTCCGCGCGCTCCTTCAAACGGCGCCCCCACCAGCAGCTGCCCTTCGACCGCCGCCAGCGTGAGCCCGAAGCCTCCGCCTGGCCGGCCGCGGAGCGCCGTGACCTCCTGCGGAACGCCTGCCCAGAGATCGTGGACGTGGACCATTCCACGTCCAACGGCGGTCACGGCGAGGCCTGGCTGCCCCGCCCCCCACGCCACAGGCAGCGCGCAGAGGGTCGCTCCGAACCTCGCGCCCGCCTCCGAGGACCGGAGCGACCAGAGACGATCCCCGGAGGTGGAGACGCCGACAACGCTTCCCGCGCCCGGCGCCAGGCTGCCGTGCCCCGGGGCGCCGATCGCGAGGGCTCCGTCCACCCAGGCGAGGGCCGCGCCGAAAGACATCCCGATCCCTGGCGATGCCGGCCGCACCGTTCGAACGAACCGCCAGCGGGAGTGCGCCGCCCCGCCAGCTCCTCCGACCGGCTCGAACAGGTGAACCGCGCCGACCACCGGCAAGCCGGTCCCGGGGTCCGTCTCGTACGGAGCCCCCACGGCCAACGCCGTCGGCTCGCCGGCCACCTCGAGGAACGCGAGCGCAGCTCCAAAGCCCCCCCCCGTCGTCCCCGCCGGTGGCTGGAGGATCTGAGCGGTCGTCCCAAGACCTCCGCCAGGACGGAAGAAGACGAGGGTGACGGCGCCGGTCTGCGCACCGCCGATCCGCGCGCTGGGAGCCCCCAGAGCGGCCCACCCGCCCGCAGAGGCGAGGACGCGCCCCTGCTCATCATCCCCCCTGGGTGGGGCCATCGGTCCGGGCACACCAGCCCCACCGGAGGGCCCAGGCCACCACGAGGCGAGCCCGCCGACCCTCCAGGCCGGCCCATCGCCGCCTCGCGCCGCACCGAGGACGAGCCCTCCGCCGCTCACCGAGAGACCGGCCGGCGCCCCGATGAGCAAGCCCGGCCCCCCCGGGCTAGCGGCGACGAATGAGACGGAGGCGCCGAAGCCAGGGGGGCGCCCCCGGGCCGCGGACCCCACGAGCTCGAGGGGTGCGTCGGCCCACCCCTCCAGGCGGGTGAGCGGTGTCCGCTCCGACCGCCCTCCGAGCGCCCCGGTCAGGGCTGGCCCCAGAGCGCAATGCCCTGAACCATGCCCTGAACCATGCCGTGCCTCGTGCAGTGATTGGCCCAGCGGCGGAAGCAGCGGCGGAAGCAGCGGCTGAAGCAGGGCCTGAACCAGGGACCGACCCGGGGCGGGCTCGAGCGCTGCTCCAGGCGCCGGGCCCCCACCCAGCGCTGAGCGAGCCCAGTTCCCGCCCCCCACGGCCGCGACCAGCCAGAGCATCAGGATCCACGGCCCGCGGCCGACCACGAGGCGCTCGAGAGCACCCTTGGCGGGGGGCTCGCCTCGGAGGCGCTC
>CBFHHK010000461.1:0-1791 GCA_965655435.1 Planctomycetota bacterium
CGGCAGTGCCTCGCACGGGGCCGAGGGCGGGGCCGAGGGCGGGGCCGAGGGCGGGGCCGAGGGCGGGGGCGGTGGAGGAGGGCGTCCGGCGCATGGGCCAGCCGGGGCCGGGGAACGAAGGGGGGAGGAGCTCAAAGCCTCCCGTGTCGCTGGTGCGGTACCGGAACAGCCCGAAGAGCAGGGAGCGCTCACGGGCCTCCTGACCGGCGCGGGTGTAGTCGCGGGCGCTCCACAGGAAGGTGAGGGAACGGCGGTCCTCGTCGGCGTCCTTCTCGCGCCTCCAGAGCCCGAGCCAGGATCGCGCGCGGACCTCCTCACCGTTCCGGCGCCGGGTGTAGAGCTCCCAGAGCCAGGCGTAGTGCTCGTCCACGAACTCGTAGTCGGGGAACGGGTTCAGGTCGATGACGTGGAGGTCGTCCTGGTCGGGTGCGGTTCGCACGCGCCCGAGGGGCCAGGCCTTTCGGTAGCGCTCGGTCCCCAGGGGCCCGGTGGACTGGGGGGTGACGAAGGTCCGCTCCCGGGTGTAGCTGCGCCACAGGGGGAACGCCTTGAAGGCGTCCTTGGTCCCGTCGTCGTACTCCTCATGGCGCCAGTTCACCAGCGGCCACGCGACCCACCGGGAGGTCATGCCGTCTCCTTTGTAAGAGGAGTAGAAGGGCCACACGCGCTTGCGTGTCGCGCGCTCGGGATCGCCGCCCTGGAAGACCACGAGGGGCCAGGGGCCGTCCCACGCCCAGAAGCCGCTCCGCTTGTCTTCGGCGAAGCCAAACAGCGGCCAGAGCACCGACGTGCTGGTGGCCTGTTCACGCCGAGCCTGTCCGCCGAGGGGCCAGAACATCCACGAGGAGCGCTCCTGCTCGTCGCCGTACTGGATGTCGTTGCGCTGCCAGTGGAAGAGCGGCCAGAGGAAGAACCAGCGGTCGTACCGGCCGTCCCAACTCACGTTGCCCGCGATGGGCCACGCCCGCCAGGCCGTCCCGCCTGACCCGCGGGAGTAGGAGAAGAAGGGCCAGAGGAAGTGGTCGGTCGTCCGGCCGTAGCGCTCGGTCCGTAGCCACAGCGGGAAGAGCACGAAGGTGCCGCGGTCGAGGGAGAGGAAGTCCTCCACGACGCCGCCGAAGGGGAAGAAGGCGCGCTGCACCCGGCCGTCCTCGTGGGCTGCCACGTAGATCCCCGGGAGGATCAGCAGGGACCAGGTCTTGAACCCGCTGTCCTCTACCTGGCTCGCGTATCGCACAAGGGGGATGAACTGGGACACCTCGGACTGCTGGGACGCGTCCTTCTTGATCTGACCGAACGGTGGAATGAACCAGGACCGCTGGTCGCCGTCCGCCTCTCGCCTCGTGGAGATGATGGGGCGGACCGCCCAGTAGCGCCGATCGCCGGAGCTCGGGTCCTTGCGGGTCAAGACGGCGCCGCCCAGGGCCTCCACCTCCGGCACACCGCCAGCGGCGGAGTGCGAGGAGAAGAGCGGGGCCAGGTTTCGCTCGGTCGCGGGGCCAGCGCAGGCCGCGCAGAGGGACAGGGCCGCCAGCGCGAAGGAGCGGAGTCCGCGCCGCCGGGGGCCGGGCTGCGAGGCCAAGGCGGTCGGCTCCGCAGGACCTCTTTCCGGGGGCCCAGGGGGAATATGGTGGAGGGCGGGCATGGCGCTCCCGGAGATTCTGACGCCCGGGTGGAGGCGATACCACATGAACCGCCCGTGCCTCGGACGGAACGGCGACCCTGCCGGGCGCATCCCTCGGCCTCGCGGTGCCGCCAGTTCTCCTGGGGGCCGGTCCCGGGTGCCCGGCT
>CBFHHK010000462.1:0-1782 GCA_965655435.1 Planctomycetota bacterium
CGTGCCGCACTCCCTCCCGACGATCCAGGAGGTCGAGACCGCCAAGGAGGGCGAGAGCAAGCACCGCTATCCGGTGACGATCAAGTCCACCCTCAGCGAGGCCGACGCCAAGAAGGAGGGCGCCAAGCCCCAGGACCTCGACCTGATCGGGCTCGCGATCCGGGAGAAGACGATCTTCAACGTGAACGTCTACTCCTACGTGGTCTACGCGGACTCCGCCTTCGTGGCGAAGGACCTCGCCGCCTGGAAGGGCAAGAGCGCCAAGGCCCTCGGCAAGGACGCCGATCTGTACAAGACGCTCCTCAGCCCCAATGGCACGAAGGAGCTGCGCATGCGCTTCTGCCGGGACGTGGACGCGGAGGACATCGTGGAGGCCTTCGAGGACTCCCTCGAGCCGCGCATCCTCTCCCGCCGCAAGGCCATGGAGGGCACGAAGGCCGAGAAGCTGAAGGACCTCACCACGTTCCGCGGCTTCTTCTCCCTCGACGAACTGAAGGAGGGGAACGAGCTGCGCTTCACGTGGCACCCGGACGGGACGCTCTGCACCGTGGTGAACGGGGAGCGCAAGCCGGACCTCAAGTCCCAGGACCTCGCGTGGGCCATGTTCGACGTGTACCTCGGCAACGACCCGATCTCGAAGTCGGGCAAGAAGGACCTCGTGTCGCGCCTCCCCGGGATCCTCGCGGACTGACTCCCGCGCGCGAACTACGCGGGCCCGGGGTCGATCCTCGGGCCCCGTCCCCCACAATAGGAGGATGGATCACCAGCCTCCCACCGTCGAGCTCCTCGAGTCTCGTCACTGCTTCCCCTGCCCCTTCACCTTCAAGGTGATCGGTGCCACGGGGACGGACTTACCGGCGAGGGTCACGTCGTGCGTCCAGGAGCTGCTCCGGCTGGAGACGTCGCCGTCCTCGAGCGTGAAGACCGCCGCGGGCGGACGCCACGAATCTGTCACCGTGGAGCCCGTGTGCCCCGACGCGGGCTCGGTCATCGACCTCTATGCGGCGCTCCGCGAGCTCGAGGGCGTGATGTTCCTCTTCTGAGGGCGCCCCTCCGCACCTCGATCGCTGGAACGAACGCTCAGTAGGGCCACCGGCGGACGCCCACTCGGTCCGCCCAGGCCTGCCATTGCGACGCCATCCGCGCCGCTCGCGACGGCTGCTCGGCCGAGAGGTCCACGAGCTCCGTTCGGTCTGTCCACATGTCGTAGAGGGCCCACCGGACGGGCTGACTCTTGCGGTAGGTCGACACGATCTTGAACCGGCCATCCCGCATGGCGAGGTTGCCGTGGTGCTCGAAGAACAGCGGGGCCTCGCGCACAAGCTCCTCCCCTCGCAGCGTCGGGAGCAGGTCGACCCCCTCCATGGGCTGGATCGCTGAGCCATTGGCAGAGGTGGGGTAGGTGCCGCGCCCTGCGCTCAAGAACGTCGGCATCACATCGATCAGGTGCGCGGGCCCGTGCACGATCTCCCCCGCACGATCTGCGCCGATCCCCGCCGGCCAATGGACGATGAACGGGGTGCTGATCCCACCCTCGAGCCCGTCGTGCTTGAACCCACGAAAGGGCGCGTTGGACACGCTGGCCCAGCCAGGTCCATAGGCGATGTAACTGTCCTCCGGCCCGGCCGAGACCTCCGGGCCGGTCCGCACCGCGCGACCGTCTCGGGTCTGCATGGGCGGCCAGATCTTCATCTGCAGTCCGTCGGGCCCCAGCGCCTCGTGCGTGACGCCGACCAGCTTCTCCTCGTTGGACTGGCGGCCCATTCCCTCCGCGCACCCGCC
>CBFHHK010000463.1:0-919 GCA_965655435.1 Planctomycetota bacterium
TGCCTGACCTCGACCTCCTCGTGCTCGGCGGCGGCTGCGCGGGCCTGGCCCTCGGGCTGCGCCTCGCCGAGGCCGGCGCAGCCAGCCCCCTTACGCACGTCCTGGAGTCCCGAACCCACTACGAGGACGACCGAACCTGGTGCTTCTGGCGCACGGCTCCGCACCGCTTCGACGCCCTCGTCGCCGCCAGGTGGGACGCCATGTCCGTGGGTCGGGGGGGCGCCCTCAGGCGCTACGACTGCAGCGAGACGCCCTACCAGATGCTCCCCTCGCTCCCCTACTACGACCACGCACGCGCGCGCATCGAAGGGAGCCCGCGGGTCAGCCTCGACCTCGGGGTCCGCGTCACGTCCGAGCCGACGCGGGTGCGGGGCCGCTGGGTCGTCGAGACCGACCAGGGACCCCTCGAGGCGCGCCACCTGGTGGACACCCGCCCCCCCGCCGCCGCCCCGGAGTGCGTGCTCTGGCAGTCGTTCCTGGGGCGGGTCGTGCGTACCGAGGAGCCTTGCTTCGATCCGAGCGCGGTGACCCTCATGGACTTCGACGAGCCCAACCGCCGGGGGGTGCAGTTCACCTACGTGCTGCCCTTCAGCCCGCACGAGGCGCTGGTCGAGACGACGGTCTTCGGGGCGCGAGCCCTCGCGGCAGCGGACCTCTCTGCGGAGCTGGAGCGCGCCCTGGAGCAGCGGGGCGCCGGCGGCGCCGCGTCCACGGTCCGGTCGGAGCATGGCGTGCTCCCCATGGGCTTCGACGCGCCGCCCCCCGCCGCCTCCTGGGTCCAGGCCGGGCTCTTTCACGGCGGCGCTCGCCCGAGCACCGGCTATGCCTTCCAGCGGATCCAGGCCTGGGCGGGGTCGTGCTCGCGCGCCCTCCTCGCCGGCGACGCGCCGCTCCCCGCCGCCACCGACTCAGCCCTGCG
>CBFHHK010000463.1:929-1772 GCA_965655435.1 Planctomycetota bacterium
GCCTGGGCGGGGTCGTGCTCGCGCGCCCTCCTCGCCGGCGACGCGCCGCTCCCCGCCGCCACCGACTCAGCCCTGCGCCGGGGCATGGACGCGGTCTTCCTGCGCGTCCTCAGGAGCGAGCCGGAGCGCGGCCCCGAGCTCCTCTCCCGCCTCTTCGCCGCGGCCCCCACCCACCGCGTCATCCGCTTCCTGAGCGACCTCGGCTCCACGGCGGATGCCCTCGCCGTGGTGAGGTCGCTCCCGCCCGGGCCCTTCCTCCGTGAGGCCGGCGCGGCCCTCCTGCGCCGCCCGCTACGTCAACCGCTGGGAGAGGTCGGGTGAGGCACACGCTCACCTTCTGCGCCGCGGCCCTCGCCGCCGTCGCCTCGAGCGCCGCGCTCGGCACCGGCTGGCCCGCCCTCGAGCTCTTCGTGGTGGCCGCCGCCGTGATCCTCCTCGGCGTGCCCCACGGCGCCCTCGACGTCGTCCACGCCGCCCGCCGCCTGCCGGTCGATGGCCCTGCACGCTGGCTGCTCTTCACCGCCGGCTACGTTGCGGTCGCCGCCGCCGTGGTCGGGATCTGGATGGTGGCGCCGACGCTCTCCCTCGCCGCCTTCCTCGCCATCTCTGCGTTCCACTTCAGCGGGGACCTCGAGGGCCAGCCGCCCGTGCTGCTGCGCGCCCTCCACGGCGCCTCTCCCATTGTCCTCCCCGCGCTCCTCCACCAGGCAGAGCTCGCCAAGCTCTTCGCCATGCTGGTCCCCGAGGCCGGAGCCGAGGTGCTCGCGGGCGGCCTCGCGACCGCGGCCCCCGTCGCGCTCACGGTGCTCGGCGCCCTCCTCGCCGTCGCCGCCGCCCGGCGCC
>CBFHHK010000464.1:0-1754 GCA_965655435.1 Planctomycetota bacterium
CGGTTGGCCGCGGGGATGACGTCGAGGGGGTTGGCGTAGTTGAGGTCGTAGGGGCGCGGCAGGCCGAGCAGGTCGCGCAACTTCACCACCAGGATCCCGCAGTGAACGTACGCCACGGCGCGGTGCTGCTCGAGGAGCTCGAGCACGGGGCGGGCGGCCTCGTCCGCCACGTGGTAGTGGTGCATCGCCGGGAACAGGAGCACGCCGCGGAATCCCTTCTGCTCCAGCAGCGGGCGCAGCCGGTCCGCAGCGCCGGGGGCCACCGGGTTACACACGGCGATCGGCACGAGCCGTCCGTCCGAGCCCGCAGCGGCCTCGGCGACCGCCGGGATCTCCTCGGGCGCGCTCGCGAAGGCGGCCAGGCGCTGGACCCCGTGCCGGTCCATCTCCGCCAGCCATCGGTCCCGATGGGCCGCCACGGGTCCCTCGGGGAGCTCGAGGCCGGCCTTCGCGGCGGCCGCGGAGAGCTTCTCCTCGGGGGTGCCGGGGAGGGGGCTCTGCTGGGCGAGCGCGTCGAAGAAGGGGCGCGCGAAGAAGTGCGCGTGGAAGTCTGTGATCGGTTGGTCGGTCATTAGGATGTCGCCGCCTCTCGCGGGCCGCTGGCGACATCCTAGGTCACGGACCGCCCCCTTCAGCAAACGCGCCCCGCTTCGTCGGCGCGCCCGGGACGAATCCACGGATCATGAGCGAATCGGAGACAGCGTCGCGACAAAAGGTCGCCCTCATCACCGGCGGGAGCCAGGGCATCGGGTTCGGCGTGGCTCGCCTGCTGCGGGCGGAGGGGTGGCGCGTCCACGTGACCTTGCGCCAGGAGGGCAAGCAGGCCGAGCTCGAGGAGGCGCTGGGTGCGGGCAGTGTCCGGTTCGGGGACCTGACGTCGCCGGAGGACGCGGGACGGATCGTCCGGGAGGTCGTGGACGCAGAGGGTCGACTCGATGCGGTGGTGCACTCGGTGGGCCCCTACCTCACCGCGCCGCTCACGGAGACCACCCCGGCCATGTTCGAGTCCATGTTTCAGGGGAACCTCATGACGGCCGTGCACGTGGCCGACGCCGCCCGGGAGCACATCCGGGCGAGCGCCGGGGCCTACGTGTTCTTCGGCTGCTCCGGGCTGGAGCGCTGGCGCGCCCGGACCGTGACCACGGCCTACATCAGCGCCAAGGCGGCGCTGCTCGTCTTCATGCGGGGGCTGGCGCTGCAGGAGGCGCCCCACGGGGTCCGCGCCAACATGATCTCGCCCGGTTTCGTGCCCCATGACGGCGCGGCGCCCGACACGCTCTCCCCGGAGCTGCAGGCGAAGATTCCCCAGGGTCGCCCCGCGAAGATGGCCGAGGTGGCGGGGGCCGCGCGCTGGCTCCTCTCGGAGGAGTCGGGCCACATGATCGGCCAGAACCTCGAGGTCGCGGGCGGCTGGATGCTCTGAGACCAGATTCCCCCGAGCGCGGGCTCAGGCCAGGGACGCTGCGAGATCGGAGAGCCTTGTCTCGGTGATGGAGTGCTTGAGGAAGGGGGCGACCTCGGCGCTCGGGATCGCCGCGTAGCGCCGGGTCTCCAGGTCGGGGTGGGGCACCACGATGCGAGCGCCTTCCCGCACGATCTGATCCTGGATCAAGAGGATGTCGAGGTCGATGGCGACCGAGTCCGGCGTCGAGCGGTCCCGACCGAGCCGCAGCTCGATCTCTCCGAGCGCGGCCTTGATGGCGTCATGGGGCTCGGAGGTCCGCACGAGGACGGCGGCGTTGGAGTAGGGCCCG
>CBFHHK010000465.1:0-1751 GCA_965655435.1 Planctomycetota bacterium
ATGCCCGTGACGGACGCGATCCTCGAGGCTGGCCGGGCCCGGCTGCGCCCGATCCTCATGACCACCGCCACCACCGTGCTGGGGCTCGTGCCCCTCACCGGATGGCTCGTCGGCCTCCCTGGCCTCGAGCAGTTCCTCGGGAGCGCCGGCGCCGAGCTGCGGGCCCCCATGGCCATCGCGGTCATCGGCGGCCTCATCAGCTCGACCCTGCTGACCCTCTTCGTCATCCCCGTGATGTATCGCCTGCTCATCCGTGACCGCGCCGGGAGCGCGACCCCCGCGAGCTGAGGCCCGCGCGAGGAGCCCGGACCCGCCACCTACCCCCATGATCCGACGAGAGCAGCCATGAATCGACGTGAGCAGAAGGGCTTCTTCGGCCTCACCGTCTCGCGCCCCATCGCCATGGGGGTGCTCTTCGTCACCCTGGTGCTGATGGGCGTGATCGCCTACGGGCGGATCCCCCTGCAGCTGTTCCCCGGGGGCCTCTCGGGAACGCGGTTCACGATCTTCGTGCCGAACCCCGGCGCCAACGCGCAGGAGAACGTGGACAAGGTGGCCCGGGTGCTCGAGGAGCAGTTCCGGACCCTGTCCGGCATCGACGAGATCTCATCGAGCTCGTCCAACGATCAGGTGCGCTTCAGGGTCAAGTTCAACGGCGAGGCAGAGACCGAGCTCGCCAAGGCCGAGCTCCGCGACCGGATCGAGCGGGCGCGGCCCGACCTGCCCGAGACGGTCGAGCAGGTCTGGATCTGGGCGAGCGACGACGGCGACCTCCCGATCATGTGGTTCGCCGCCGTGGCCGAGGAGCGCAGCGACAACGCCGCGGTCCTCGTGGACAAGTATGTCCAGAAGGGCCTCGAGGCCGTGGACGGGGTGAGCCGCGTCAGCATCTTCGGGCTCCTCGACGACTCCATCCGGGTCTTCCTCGACGAGGACAAGGTCGCCGCGGCCAGGCTCGACATCTCCAGGCTGGTCAGCAGCCTCGCGTCCGACAACTTCGCCGAGCCCCTCGGCGAGGTCAGCGAGGGCGGCAAGGACTTCCTGCTGCGCTCGGACATGCGCTTCAAGGACCTCGACGACATCCGCGAGTACCCCGTCCGTCCGGGCCTGCGCATCAAGGACATCGCGACCGTCGAGCGCGTCAACTCCGTGCGAGACCAGATCACCCGGATCGACGGAGGCTACGCGTACTACGGCCTCGTCCAGAAGGAGGGCAACGCCAACGTGGTGGAGGTCGGGCGCGCCCTCGAGGCCAAGATGGCCGAGATCCAGGACGACCCGCGGGTCTCGGGGAGGATCTCTACCACCGTCTTCTTCAACCAGGCGGACTTCATCGAGAGCTCCATCGAGCGCCTCGAGAACACGGCGGTGCAGGGAGGCGGGCTCGCGATCCTGGTCCTGTTCATGTTCCTCCGCCGGGCCCGCATGACCCTCTGCGTGGCCCTCTGCATCCCGGTCTCCGCGCTGCTGGCCATCGCCTTCGAGGCCGCGCGTGGCGGGTCCTTCAACGTCCTGTCCATGACGGGCCTGACCCTCGGGATCGGGATGCTCGTGGACAACGCGGTGGTGGTCATCGAGAGCATCGCCCGCCAGCGCGACCAGGGGAAGTCTCCGCACACCGCGGCGGTTCTCGGCGCGCGGGACGTGGGCCTCGCCGTCGGCCTGGCCACCATGACGTCGGTGGTCGTGTTCCTGCCCCTGATCTTCATGGGCGGCCAACGCATCAGCATCATGCTCCAGGCCATGGGCGT
>CBFHHK010000466.1:0-1750 GCA_965655435.1 Planctomycetota bacterium
CCCGCTTGCGGGCAAACGACCGCCGGCCCAGCCAGCTGAGGGTCAGCGCGAGGTCGTCGATCACGGTGTAGGCGAGGGGGACGACCCAGAGGGTGAAGAAGGTGCAGATCGCGAGGCCGCCGGCCACGCAGGTGGCCAGGGCCCTGTAGTCGATGCCCTGGGGGGGGGCCTCACCGAGCGCCATGGGCATGAGCCCGACCACGGTGGTGAGGGCGGTCATCAGGATGGGGCGAACCCGGGCGCCTGCGCCCTCGATGACGGCGTCTTGCCGGCTGTACCGCTCGTCGATCCGCAGGCGGTGGATCTTGTCGATGAGGACGATGCCGTTGTTCACGACCACGCCCACGAGAATGATGATCCCGATCCAGCCGATGGAGTCCATCGGGGTGCCGGAGATGAACAGCGTCCAGAAGGCCCCGAGGACAGCGAAGGGGATCGTGGTCAGCACGCTGAGCGGCAACAGGAGCGACTCGAAGAGGATCCCCATGAGCAGGAACACCAGCACGATCGACAGGAGCATCGCGTTCTGCAGGTCACGCATCTCCTGCATGCCCTGTACGACCACGCTCGTGTCTCGCCCGAGCTCGTAGCCGCGCGGAAGGTCGAGGCCCTCCAGCGCAACGTACCCAGCGCGAACGAGCTCGGACTGCCGCGCGGGGTCCGAGAGCCGCGCGGTGATGGCCTCGCTGATCTGGCCGTTCTTACGGGAGATCCTCGAGGGCGCGGGCTGGAAGCGGACGTCGGTGAAGGTCGCGAGCGCGACCTCGCCCTGGTCGCCCCAGATCGACAGGTCGCGCAGGGTGTCGAGGCCCGCGGAGACCGTGTCGTCGTACTCGATGAGCATCGGGACCTCGCGGTCCTGTTCCTGGAAGCGGGGGAGCTGCGCGCCTCGGAGGGCCCAGGACACGTTCTGCAGCGCGGACCGCGAGGACACCCCGTAGGAGAAGGCGGTGTCCCCGTCGACGTCGAGCAGGAGCTGGTCGGGGGCGTCCTCGCTCGTCACCGAGACGTCCTCCAGCCCTGGGACGCGCTCGAGCACGGCGATGGCCTCCACGGAGAGCTCCCGGAGGCGGTCGGGGTCCGGCCCGCGGAGCTCGAAGCTCACGAACTGCTTCGACGAGTCGCTCACGTCGGCCTTGTCGCGGAAGTACACGCGGTGTCCAGCCTGGCGGGGGAGCTCTCGGCGGATCTGCGCTCGATAGAGGTCGAGCTGGTCCGGCGCGATCCGCTCGGGCCAGCGCATCTCGACCTCGCCGCCCCCCGGATCGAAGCGCGCGATGACGTTGCGGAAGCCGAACTCCTCCTTGTAGCCGTCGACAAACTCCTCGTAGGAGGCGATCTCGTCGCTGGCCTCCCCGAGCGTGAAGTTGTCCTCGAGGTCCACCCAGAACGAGAGCTTGCTCGTGTCCTCGTCCTCTCCGAAGGCGGTGACCGTGGTGTTCCCCCAGGGGACCACGATCGACATGAGCGCGGCCACGGAGAGCAGGCCCGCCTGCCAGCGGTGCGCGAGGGTCCAGGTCAGCAAGGATCGGTTGACCGCCTGGGCCCAGGCCACGATGGAGGTGCCGCCCGGGATGAAGCGCTCAGGCCGGGCAGGCGGGCGTGAGCCTCGCCGCTGGAGCGCGGGGGCGACCCCGAGGAGCAGAAGCAGCGCCAGGCCGCAGGCGGCGAGCGCCGGGATCGCGGCACCTACGAGCGTGCCGCTCATGCGCGCGGGAACGTCGAGGGCGGCGAGCCGCTCGCCGGCGGC
>CBFHHK010000467.1:0-1745 GCA_965655435.1 Planctomycetota bacterium
GGAGACCCAGGGCTGCGCCGAGCGCGGAGACGAGCGAGGTCCTCCCGGAGATCCACGCGACGACGTCGGCGCAGGCAGGGTGCAGGGCGAGCAGCCCGAGCCCGATCCACGGGGTGGGGAGCCCGTGGCCGCGATCCAGTCGGAGGAGCGCCGCGCCGAGGAGCAGGATCACGAGCGCGTGCAGCGCCACGTTGGTCCGCCGGAACGCGAGCCAGTCCGGCTCGCGCACAGCGCGGCCGGACGGCGCCTGGCCCTGCTGGGCCTGCTGGCTCTGCTGGCCCTGCTGAATGGGCGCGAGCGGCGCCGAGCGGGAGTGGTCCCAGCGGAGGAGCAGGGAGGCGAGGGGGCGGAAGTGTCCGGCGTCCTCGAGGTGATGCCAGTAATCGCGGTCAAAGGCCGCGTGAGCGGGCAGGGCACCGTCGACCACCGGGTTGCCGACCACCGCCTCGCGGTCGTCGAAGGAGGGGCCCGGGCGGTCAGGGATGGATGCTGGGCCCCAGATCACCAGGGTGGCGAGGACGAGGCCCACGAGCCCCAGCCAGGCCCGGCGGGGATGGGGCGGGGCCGGTGGGAATCCGACCCGAGCCGCTGCGACGGGCGTGCCTCCAGGGTGGGGCCCTGGGGTTTGAGGGGAAGAGCTAGGTGCGGACACGCGGCCCCGATGGTAGCGACGGGATTGCGCGGGGCTGATTCCGTACCCTCGGGACCATGGCCCGGATCCTCTCCGCCCTCCTCCTCACCTACCTGGTGGTCCGCACCCTGATGGTGCTGGCGCTCGGGGATGTGTTCTTTTACGGCGAGGAGTTGGAAAAGGGCGCGGTGTCCCTCGGGCTCTCCGGGGGGACGGAGGTGGCCCTCGCGCGGTTGCCCTACCACCCGTATGAGGGCGGCGGGTTCGTGGCAAGCTGGTTCAAGCTGCCCTTCTTCTGGCTGCTCGGTCCCTGCGTCCTCGCCCACAAGGCCGCGGCCATCACCTGGGGACTGCTGATCCTCGGCGTGACCGTTGGGTTCGTGGCCCGCCACGCCGGCCGGGGCGCCGCGTGCCTCGCAGGGGCGCTGCTCATCTTCGGGCCGGCGCACTTCCAGCGAGAGTCGCTCCTCCACCTGGGGATCCACTTCGAGAGCCTGCTCTGGATGGCGCTGATCTTTGATCTCGGCCTGCGGTGCGCCGCGACGCCTCCGGGCCAGGCAGTACCCCGGGGCGTCCTCGTCGGGCTCGGGCTCGCCTCGGGGTTCGGCACCTACTTCAGCTACCAGGTGCCCTTCGCGGTCCTGGCGGTCATTGCCCTGCTCGCGTGGACGGACTGGCGCCGGATCTTCTCCCCTGCGCTCGTCCTCTCGACGCTCGCTGGCCTGCTGCCGCTGGCCTGGATGGCCTTCTCGGTGGGGGCGGAGATCGTGGACATTCACGGGGCGGAGGTCGGCGAGCAAGGCGGCGCGGCCCGGCTCTTCGGCGCTCTTGGGGCGGGCCTGAGCTCCACGCTGGCCCGGGTCGGACTGTGCCTCGGCGTCGTGGCCTCGGTCGCGGGATGGATGGCGGTGCCTCCGGGGCGCGAGCGCGCCCGGGCCCTTGGCCTCGTCCTTGGCTTCGCGCTGCTCTGGATGCTTGTGGCCGCCGTGACTGGCATGGTGCTGGGCGCTACCGCGGAGGGACACTGGGTTCAGTTCGTGCGCTTCGCGCCGCTGGTCTATGCCTGCCTGCTGCTCGTGGCCATGTCGGCGGGGCCCGCGCTTCGCCTCGGACT
>CBFHHK010000468.1:0-1734 GCA_965655435.1 Planctomycetota bacterium
TTTGTCTACGTCGACGACGCCCTGATTGTGGGCGACTCGGAGGAGGAGACGCGCCGCGCCAGCCGCATCCTCGAGGCGCTGCTGGCGGAGTTGGGGCTGCAGTGGGCGCCGCACAAGCGGCGGGGCCCGGCTCGAGTCATCGAGTTTCTCGGGATGCTCATCTGCAACAGCCCGAGAACACCCCGATGCATCGGCCTCACTCGGCGGCGGCAGGAGGCGCTCCGCGCCCGGCTGGACGAGTGGCTGGCGAGGCGACCTCGCCCGGGCGGCCCTGCGCAGGTGATCGCCGAGCCGAGGGAGCTGGCCGTGCTCCTGGGCCACCTGGTCTTCGCGTCCCAGGTGATGCCCCACGGTCGCGTCTACATGCAGGGCATGCTCGCGGCGTTTTCCGGGCTCGAGGTCGAGTGGCGCCGAGGCGCCGTGCGCGCCCGCGGCGAGGCCTGGAGGGCGATGACCATCGGCGACCCCTTCTGGCGCGACCTGGACTGGTGGGATCAGCGGTTGGAGACGAACAACTGCATCCCGCTCTCACCGCCCAGACGGGCGCGCGCGGCCGTCCAGGCCGGCACCGACGCGAGCGACTTCGGCGCCGGCGAGGTGATCTACCTCGGGGGCCAGAAGGAGGAGACGCGCATTAAGTTCACGCGAGCCGAGAAGCGACGCCCTATCAACTGGCGCGAGCTGCTCGGCATCTTGCGTATTCTGGAGGTCTGGGGCCAGCGGCTCGGCGGCAGCCGACTCCTGGTCGAGACCGACAACATGGTCGCATGGGCGACGGGCGCGAAGGGCCACTCGAAGGCGGCGGAGATGCAGGAGCTGCTTCGACGCCTATGCGAGCGGTGCGCGCGCCACGAGATCGAGCTGACCCTCACGCATCAGCCGGGGGCCAAGCTCGACAGGCCAGATCAGGTATCGCGTGGCACGGCCGTCGAGGAGCCGCGCGTGCGACTCAACGCCGGACTTTTCGGTACGCTCGATCGGAGCTTCGGACCTTTTACGGAGTTCTTGGGGGCGGAGAGGGAGCATCCTGTGCCTCGAGCTGCTGGCCACCCTCCCCCTCGCTCGTCAGCGCGGTGCTTCGTGCACCCATCTTTTGCTACAGTTGGTTCAGCACTTCGGCTGGTGGGTGAGCGGCTCCGAGACGCGCTTCCGGGCAGTTTTTCGGGACTCATGGTTTTGCCGTACGCTCCGGAGGCGCAGTGGTGGAAGCTGTTGAAGCATTTCCGCGTGGTGGCCCACATCGGGCGCCATCTGCACCTCCCCCACCTCGAAGCCAATACCCTCGCGACTTGGCGGCCTCTGGCCGCTCGGCGCGACACGCTGATTGTGGCATTCCCCCGCTCCGCAGGGCCCAAGACGCTGCCCGTGACGGTGGATTGGGTCGAGCGGGCGCCGGAGGAGCCGGGCTACGTGCTCTGCCCGCCGACGCCGGAGTTCTACCTGCGCGACGGCGAGCCCTGGCCAGGTGTCAGTCGACTCTTCACCTACACGCTTCCCCGAGGCGCGTTCGTGTACTCGCTGCCCTCGAAGCCGGGCACCTTCGGCACGCTTTACATTCTCGTCGAGGACTTCCAGCCCACGACGGAGGAGGAGGCATACGGGCCCATCGCGGCGGAGGTGCTGCGCGATGGCCGCCCGAAGGCGAGGTCGGCCGACGGCCGCCCGGGCGTGCTGGTGGACTCCAAGGGCAGCTACCACAAGTCGGGCGGCCCTCATCAACCCCTCGGCACGGAG
>CBFHHK010000469.1:0-1728 GCA_965655435.1 Planctomycetota bacterium
CGGAGCCGGCGGCGCGGAGGCACGCCCGAGGGCGTGCGCCTCGTCCCCCGGTGGCCCGAGGGGGCACCCATGGCCGGCGGCCCCGAGCGACCCCCGGCGGGCGGCGGCCTCCTCCTTGGCGGGGCCCTCAACCCGCCGTGATCTTGAACTCGCCGGGTCTCTCCAGCGGAGCGAGACCGTGGACCCACCAGGAGCTCGGGGTCCGGGCTGCCAGCCGCCGCCTCCGGCGACGGCTGGCGCCCCCCAAGGCTCAGACGCGAGCGCCGGTCGCGCGGGCGGCCTGTTCGAGGGCCTGGGCCACGTCGATGAGCAGGTCGTCGACGTTCTCGATGCCCACCGACAGCCTCACCAGTCCGTCGGCGAGGCCAGCAGCGCGGCGGACCTCAGCGGGGATCGACGCGTGGGTCATGGAGGGGGGGACCTCGACGAGAGACTCGACGCCGCCGAGGGACTCGGCGAGGGTGAAGATCTTCGTGGCGGTGGCGAAGGCGTTGGCGCCCTCGACGCCCCCCTTCAGCTCGAAGGAGACCATGCCGCCAGGCTGGGACATCTGGCGCTGGGCGATGGTGAGCTGTGGGTGATCGGGCAGGCCGGGATAGATCACGCGGTCCACGAGCTCGTGCTCGGACAGCGCCTCGGCGACCGCCTGGGCGTTGGAGCAGTGCCGGTCCATACGGACACCGAGCGTCTTCGTTCCACGGAGCACGAGGAAGGCGTCGAGCGGCGCGAGGCAGCCGCCGACGGCGTTCTGGTAGAAGGCGAGCTCCTCTCGGGTCTTCTCGTCGCGCCCGATGAGCGCTCCGCCGATCAGGTCCGAGTGACCGCCGAGGTACTTGGACAGCGAGTGGAGCACGATGTCGGCGCCGTGCTCCAGGGGGCGCTGGAGATAGGGTGTCGCGAAGGTGTTGTCGACCACCAGCTGCGCGCCGCCTGCGTGAGCGATCTCCGCGGCGGCGGCGATGTCGGTCAGGCGCAGGAGCGGGTTCGACGGGGTCTCGACGTAGACGTAACGGGTGTTGGGCTGCATCGCAGCCTGGATGTTCGCGGCGTCGGTCGTGTCGACGAAGCTGAACTCAACGCCGTAGCGCTCGAAGACCGTGGTGAAGATGCGGTACGTGCCGCCGTAGAGGTCGTTGCCCGCCACCACATGGTCCCCGGGGTTCATGCGGTCCATCAGGGCGTTCGTGGACGCGAGGCCTGAGGCGTAGCAGAGCCCCCAGGCGCCGCCCTCCAGGGAGGCCAGGTTCGCCTCGAGCGCCGTCCGGGTCGGGTTGGTCGTCCGCGAGTACTCGTACCCGTGGCGCGGGACCGCGGGGGCCTCCTGGGCGTAGGTGCTCGTCAGGTAGACGGGCGTCATCACGGCGCCGTTGGTCGGGTCGGGCGACTGCCCGGCGTGGACCGCGCGGGTCTCGAACTTGGCGTCCTTGGGGATGTGATGCGAGTCAGTCATGGTGCTGGTGTTTCCGATCTCAGGCGACGGTTGAAGGGCGCGGAGTGTATCCGCTCCCGGGCCTGGGAGACCGGGTGCGGTACCGGTAGCCCGGCCCGGGCAAGTACGGACTCCACGCCGGATGGTCTGGAGCAGAGGCCCGCCGTCCGCCGCCGGCGCGGTGCCCTGGCGTGCCCGGCCCCGTCCAGGCACCAGGCACCAGGCGCCAGGCGGCGGGTGGTGGGCGCCAAGTGGCGCGCGGACCGGGGTCACGGGAGGCCGGACCACGGGGATCATGG
>CBFHHK010000470.1:0-1722 GCA_965655435.1 Planctomycetota bacterium
GGCTGGTGAGGGCGGCTTCGGCCTTCGACTCGGCGATCTTCGCCGCGTCACGATCGGCGCGGTTCGTCGCGACGGTGAGGCGCAGCTGGTCCAGCTCGTTGCGGGAGATGATGCCCTCGCCAGCGTCCTCCTTCCGCTCGAGCTCCCGGCTGGACTGGTCGAACCGCAGCTGGGCGCTCTCGAGGCGGGCCTTCGCCTCGTCCACGGACAACTCCAGGTTTCGCTTGCCGTCCTCGGCCTCTCGCAGCGCGATGCGGGACTCGGCCAGGGCGGCCTCCAGCTCCCGTGCGTCCAGCTCCATCAGGGGGGCTCCGGCGGCGACGGCGTCGCCCTCCTCCACGGCGACGGCGGTGACCACGCCGGAGATCCGCGGGAAGATCTGGATCTCCTGCTCCGACTCGGCGTTGACCGTGGTCGACAGCGCTCGGACCATCTCACGCTGCACCAGCGGCGCGGTGAGCACCCGCGGCGCGGTGGACCGCTCGAGGCCCTCGAAGGTCGAGGCGCCCTCACCGGGGGACCCTGCCTGGCCAGCTTCGATGCTGCAGGCGCAGAGGAGCAGCGGCAGGAGGGCGAGGATGCCCGGGGCCCCTCGGTAGGAGGCCGGCCAGATGGCTGAGCCGATTCCGGGGGGCGGGGGGGAGGCGGGCTGGCTGCGGTCGATCATTGGGTGTGGACGCCGTGGGCGTCGGTCGTCCGGGGAGTTGGCCCTCGAACGGCGGGAGTCGAGCCCCAAGTCCGTAGACTTCGAGCCGCAACGGTGGAGACTGGTTGCGGACTCCGGGTAAGCCCTCCGGCGCGCGACACGGCGTCAGGCCGGCCCTAGTGTCTGCGCTCAGGCACTCCGGGCCTCGCTTCCAGGTGGAAAAACGTCTGTAACGAGTCCCCACGACCATTCCTGGCCCACCCCGAGCGAAGAATGAGAACGCCCCTCAAAGCCCGCGCGCGATTCCTCTGGACGCTCGCCACCTGGGTCCTGATCGGCCTCGCCCAACCTGGGGTACTGCGGCCCGACGGGTTCGGCCATCTGGCGTTCTTCGCGGTGGGGCCCTGGGCGCTCGCCGCTCGCCGGCCGGGCCGTCGGGCCTTCCTCGCCGAGTGGGCCGCCCATTCCATCGGGCTCGCGGCGGTCTTCGCCTGGATGGTGGCCTTCTTCCCACCTTTGTTGCTCCCCATGGCCATGATCCCGGCGATCTACCCGGCCCTGGGCGGCCTCGCCCTGCGGCGCGCTCCGGCCTGGCCCATGGCGCTGCTGGCGCCGGCGGCGTGGATGCTCGCCGAGGTGGTGCGGTGGACCCTCCCCGTGCCGCTCTCCTTCGGCTGGTTCCGGCTCGGCTTCCTGATGCACGACACCGAGTGGCTCGTGGGGTCGGCGGCCTGGTTCGGCACCTGGGGCCTGACCTGGGGGATGGCGGCCCTGGGCGGGCTCGCCGCCGACGTGGCCCTCGCCCTCACTCGCCCCCCCGGGACGCGCTCGAACCTGGTCCAGGCCTTCGCGTTCGGGCTCTCCCCGCTGGCGATCCTGGTCCTCCTCTCCAGCCGTCCCGGCGGCCCGACGGTCAGCGGCCCGGATGTGCTCGTGGTGCAATCCGGCATCGAGCAGGAGATCAAGGCGGCTCGCCGTGACCCGCTCCTCGACCTGTTCGTTCCCCAGGTGACGCGGACGCTGGAGGCCTTGATCCAGACCCGGCCAGCGGATGCCGCGGGACCGCCCGACGTGGT
>CBFHHK010000471.1:0-1717 GCA_965655435.1 Planctomycetota bacterium
GTCCTCTCGCGCCGCCGGTCACGGCTTACGTCGCGCGCGGAAGACCTCCGTTCGGGCCTCGAGGGCGAGGCCGTGGATCGAGGCGGTCAGGGTGGCGTCCTCGACCCAGTCGTCCTCGTGGGCGGTGTCAGATTCTCCGGCCTGACCGTCCACGTGGAGGATGATGGAGTCGAGGTGCCAGGCGACGAATTCGAGGATCCCTGCGGCCTTCGCCAGGTCGGTCTCGGCCTTGGCGCTCTCGAACGTCAGCTGAGCGCTGGCGGCCGCGTGGACGGCGCTCTCCTGGAAGAGTGAGTGCTTCCACGACTCGCTGGGGATCTGCTCTAGCTGCCCCTTGAGGGACGCCAGGGCCGCGGCTGCCGGCGCGTAGTCGACGGCCGGGTTCGCCTGGCTGAAGGGGGGGGCGGGTGTGCCGGACACGTTGGCCAGGCCCATTGCCAGAGCGAGGGCCCCGGCGACGATCATCTTGGTTTGATTCTTCATGGGGATCAGAGCTCGAGGCTGTCGATCAGCAGGTTGATGGCATTGAGGGTGGCCGCCACGGCAGAGGACATCTCCGCCTGGGCGCTCGGGTCGTTCACGTGGCCAGGGGTGTTGAGGTAGTTGAAGATCCGTCCGTAGAGGGCCGCGCTCTCCTCGAGGAGGTTCTTCGCGACGCTCGTGTCGAGCTCAGGCTCCGCGAGGACGGCCAGGTGGCCGCCTGCTTGCGCAGCGACGAGGAGTGCACCCTGGACGTACGCCCCGAGGGTGAAGACCGCCGGATCAACCTCCGACAGGACCTTGGATAGCTCCAGGGACTGGCTCTTGAGGGGCGAGAGAATGTAGTAGTCCCCCAGATCCGTCATCGGCCCATTGAGGGTGAAGGTCTCGGTCTCCTGTGGCTCGAAGGCCTGGCTGAAGACCGGATCGAAGGGCACGCCCAAGATCCAGTAGCTGTTCACGAAGAAGCTGAAGCGGAGCTTGAGCGGGTCGTTCGCGGGGCCGCGGAGCTGCAGGTCGCCGCCGCTGTCGGTGCGGCCCCAGTCCATGACCTTGTCGTCGGAGACTCGAACCAGCTGCACGAAGGCGTTCGCCATGGGCGAGGCATGCCCGCCAGCGGACTCAATTGAGGTCAGGGCGCGGAACTCCACAATCGGGGCCTTCCCCAGCTGGAGGTCGCCCAGGTCGACCTGCTCGCCGAGGCTGAAGGTCCGCTCGTCTGTGAAGCGCTTGCGGAACCAGCCCTGGTTCCAGAAGCGCGTCCAGAAGATGAGCCGGGTCTGGGTGGCGAGCTTGGTGAAGAACTCGCCCGAGGCGTTCGCCCGGCCCCAGCCGATGTGCCACCTGGGGTTGCGGTCCATGCGCCGGGCGCGGAAGGAGACCGTGCGGTCATCGATGGCCTCACCGAAGGCATCGACGACCCGTCCGCTGCCGTAGGCGGCGGCGCTGATCTCGATGTCTCCGACGGGGTTCGCGCCTGACCCGGCGGCGGTGCTGAGCTCCTGGTTCCGGAGCACGTCGGGCAGGTAGGGCTGTGACCGCCGTGGCCGGACCACGAATGAGGTGGTGAACTCGAACTCCGGGTCGTACTTGACCCCCAGCGCGTGAAACTCACCGTTCGCGTTGGTCACGCTGTCACCCAGGTAGCGCCGACCACCGTGGGTCGTGACGCGGATCCCGACCAGGGGGCCCGTCGTCCCGTCGGGCCGCAGCCCGGTCACCCGGCCGCTCGCGATGG
>CBFHHK010000472.1:0-1708 GCA_965655435.1 Planctomycetota bacterium
CGCCGCAGTGACCAAAGCTGCAGTGACCAAAGCTGCCGTTGAGGCCGTCGCAGTGGTCCCGGACGCGGCTCACGCCAGCGGAGCGAAGGCCCGCGCCGGGGAGTCGCTCCGAGGCCGCCCTGCGCCGCTCTCGGAGCGGACGCAGCAGCGCGGTCTCGTGGATGAGGCCTCGCCTAGCGGATGACCTCGCCCGCTGACGTTTGCTGGGGCGGAGACATGGAGGCAACGAACTCAGCCTCGCTCATCCGCCCGTCTCCGTCGAGGTCCAGGGTCGCGAGCACGCTCGAGAGGCGGATCGGCGCGAAGGCCGTGCCCTCCAGCCGCTCAAGGTCCTCGAGGCTGACGAAGCCGTCGCGGTCGACGTCGAGCCGGTGGAAGGGTGGAACCGGGCCCTTGATCTTGGGGGGGAGGTTCTTTCCCCGGTCGAGAGGGCGTCCAAACATGTCGATGACCGACCGCCCTCCCGGTACGGTCTCGGTCGGGGCTCCCCTTCCCTCGCGGGGGGCGAGCAGGGTGGCGATCCGGTCCAGCTCGTCGGGCTCAAGGACGCCGGACCCGTCAGAGTCGTGTCGGTCCAGGGTGGTCGCCGAGTCCAGACGGTCGGGGGAGCTGCCCTGGTAGTCGATCAGGAGCCGCTCGAGCTCGAGCGAGCTGATGGCCCCGTCGAGGTCGATGTCGTAGGCCGTCCGGAGCTGCTCGGCGTTCCGCGTCGGCGGCTTGACCAGTCCCGCAGGGACGTTCGGCTCGGCGGTGATCCGCCCGGCCGTGGCCTCGATGTTCACGAACTCGCTGAACTCGGCGAGGGTGAGGCGCCCGTCGTTGTCCGTGTCGAAGATCCGAAAGCGCGGGGCGTCGAAGCGCATGGTCGCCTCCGCCTCGGAGAAGGAGATCCAGCCGGACCCGTTCGCGTCGGCCATGGAGAAGTACTGGCGCTGCGTCTGCGGCGGGAGGGCACCGACAGCCCGCTGGACGACGCCGTCGTCGGCCATCGCTCCGTCCGGGGCTCCGTCCGGGGCTCCGTCGCCGCTGGCCCCTCGCCCTGTCCGCTCTTGTCCAGCAGCGCCGCGCTCTGCGACGCCTCGCGGATTGGAGCTGCGTGGAGCGGCACTGCGTGGAGCGGCACTGCGCGGGGCGGCACCGCGTGGGGCGGCGCTGCGCGGGGCGGCGCTGCGCGGCTTGGCGCCGCGCTGCGTGCTCTGGCTCGCCGCACCACGGGTTCGGGACCCTCTCCCTTGCTGGTTCATGGTGGCCTCGGCTGAGGCCGCGGCGAGACCGAAGACGGCGAGGGGCAGGATCAGCGCGGAGAGCTTCATGGGAGAACTATCGGACGTCGGCGTGCTTCGTTGGATGGCACCGAGCATAAATCCCGGCTGCTCCCCCGATCGGGGCACCAGGGCGCCTCCGGGGCCTCTCCTGATCCTGGCGAGGCTCTCGCGAGGCCGCAGAGGCGGCGGGGCGCAGCGAGGAACTCCATCCGAGGGGTGCCTCCCTGCGCGAGAGGGCCCCTTGGGAGGGAGGCTCCGGGCCGACCTGAGGAGCCGCTCAGGCCGCTGGAATGAGCTGGCCTGCTGGAGTCCGCGAGGGCGGGTTGCCCATCGGAGCAACGCGCGACGCCCGGGAAGACGGTCCCGTCCGGGGGCGGGCGGCCGAGCCCGGGTGCTCGAGGCGGGGCAGCCGAGGCGGGCCGGCTGAGGCCCGCGCTCGGCAC
>CBFHHK010000473.1:0-1707 GCA_965655435.1 Planctomycetota bacterium
GCCCCCGCCGCCGCGAAGGCCCAGCCCGAAGGCGTCGCCCGGAAGGGCAATGTCGTCGGCTTCATCGACCCCTCCAGCTTCCAGCAGGCCTCCCCCAGCCGCAGCCGTCCGGATTCCCGCCGGCTCCAGTCCAGGGATGACGCGACGCCCGACGTCCGCCCCACCTTCGGCCGTGATCGAAACCGCCAGGCCGGCCCCGCCGGCCCGCGCGGCAAGATGACCGCCGCCGAGCTCCGGGAGCGCGAGCAGGGCCGCTTCCTGCGGCGGAACCGCGCTGCCGGCGGTCCTCCGGGTCGCCGCAACAGCGGTGGTCGTGGCGGTGGCCGGGACCAGGTCACCGAGTCGCCCTACAGGGGCAGCACGGTCGCGATTGAAGAGCCGATCACGATGGCCAAGCTCGCCGACGGCCTCTCCCTCAAGAGCAGCGTGGTCCAGAAGCGCGCCCTCGAGCAGCAGCTCGGTATGTTCACGCTGAACACGACCATCGACGGGGATACAGCCACGCTCCTCGCCTCAGAGTTCGGGGTCACGCTCGAGATCAAGCAGGAGGTCACGGCTGAGCAGCTGATGATCGACGAGGTCGCGAAGAAGCGGGGCGAGATCGAGGAGGAGCTGCTCATGGAGCGCTCCCCCACCGTCGCGTTCCTCGGTCACGTCGACCACGGCAAGACGACGCTGATCGACAAGATCCGCGAGACGAAGGTCGCGGACAAGGAGTCGGGCGGCATCACGCAGCACGTCGGCGCCTACCAGGTCCAGACCCGTCTGGGCCACACCGTCACCATCGTCGACACCCCCGGCCACGGGGCCTTCACCGCGATGCGCGCCCGAGGCGCGAAGGCGGTGGACATCGTCGTGCTCGTGGTCGCTGGAGATGACGGCGTCAAGCCGAGCACGGTCGAGGCCATCGCCCACGCCCGCGCGGCGGAGACCCCGATCGTCGTGGCCATCAACAAGAAGGACCGCCCCGAGTTCAACGCGAACTCCGTGATCCAGCAGCTGATGGGCCAGGAGCTCGTCCCCGAGCAGTACGGCGGCAAGACCGCCATGTTCGAGACCTCCGGTATGACCGGCGACGGGATCGAGGAGCTCCTGGAGCACATCTTCCTCATGGGCGAGTCCGAGCTCGGTCTCCGCGCCCACCCGGACGGCCCCGCCGCCGGCGTGGTGCTCGAGGCCGAGATCCAGCAGGGTCGGGGCATCATCGCTCACCTGCTGGTCCAGGACGGCACACTCAACAAGGGCGACGTCATCCTCGCCGGCGAGGGTTACGGCAAGGTCCGGCAGATCATCAACGATCGCGGCAAGACCCTGAAGGTCGCCGGTCCCTCGACTCCCGTGTCCGTCACCGGCCTCGACGCCCTCCCGGGCGTCGGGCAGCCCTTCCACGTCATCGAGACCCTGGCCCAGGCCAAGGAGATCGCCCAGGAGCGTGAGCGCTCCAGCCGGGCCAAGATGCTGGCGTCCAAGCGCGAGCCGAGCCGTGAGCTCGAGGCGATCCTCGGGTCGGCCCCGAAGACGGAGCGCGAGGTCATCAACGTGATCGTCCGCGCGGACGTCCAAGGCTCGGTCGAGGTCATCCGTCAGGAGATCGACGCCCTCGAGCACGACGAGGTTCAGGTCAAGCTGGTCCACGCGGGCGTCGGCCCCATCACGGAGAGCGACGTCGACCTGGCGTCCACCTCGGACGCGCTGCTGATCGCCTTC
>CBFHHK010000474.1:0-1685 GCA_965655435.1 Planctomycetota bacterium
GGGGGGGCCCGCTTCTTTTTTGCCTTTGCTGTCGCTCAAGGGCGGGCGTTAGGTTTGCCTGTGTCGCAATAGCGTGAGCTAAGTCGAAGGCCTTGGACGGCCCAAGAGTGCGACGGTGGTATGGCTGTCAGGCTTGGTTCTGCAGCGAAGCGCCGGCGGTGGTGACTCGTTCACGAGGCGATCGAGCGGCGGTGGGAACGACTCGAAGTCGAAGCCGTGGACGCTTGCGGTCAGAGAGCGAGCCGGGCAACGATGATCAGCACAAGGTCCTCGGCCCACTGGGGTTGGCTCACGCGAGCGTAGTTGGAGAGGGCCGTCCGCGGAGACAGAGGGGACGGGGCGGAGGAGCTGGTGGACGGGGAGGCCGAAACCGCGTCTGGCGCGACGCCCAGAGCTCTCGCCGAATGGGGCGGTGGCGCCGTGGAGGGGGGAGGGGGTTCCCCTGCTCACTCGGAGGTGCGGGTCCACGGGGAGCACGGCGCCCCGTGACGTCCGGTGGAACGTGAAGCCTGACCTGTCGGGAGACGGGGGCAGGTCAGGAATCGCGGGCGGGTCGGGGACTCGGGCCGATCGGCAGCGCGGGCTGATGGGGACGGGTGACGCGACGTGGGCAAGGGGCGAGCGGAGGGTGAGCTGGGGCTAGCCATGGCCCCATCTCTCGAGCGCCCATGACCCGCGACCGCTCCATCTTCGCTGGGAGCGCCCGCGGAGGTCTCCTGCCGTCGGCCCTCGTCCCTGACGGATCCAACGCGGCGCTCCGCCGAGGACATGGAATCAGGGATGCTGGAGCGCTCCTGGATCGCCCCAAGCTTGCGGGCCCTCCCGGATCCCAGGGGAGGCCCCACGGGTCTCAGCGGCCGGGGAGGCGGTACACCTCGATCTGCGGGCCGAGGTGACGTCGACGCCAGACGTCCATGGCACCCCACCCTCGGAGCGTGAGGGCCGGGTAGGGGCCAGGGGTCGTTCTTGAACTTGCAGGGATCCTTGCGGTTCGCAAAGCACCCGCCTCGGCAAGCGCGCGCTGCTGCATGACGATGGATTCCCTGGAGCGATCGTCGTCCAAGAGGGGTTCCACGGCGGTCACGACAAAGGTGACCGCCGGGTCGCTCAGGCGCGCGGCGAGAAGAGCTTCTCCTTCCTGCCCCCGTGAGACCGCGAGACCCTCCTTCGCGCTGAGGAATCTCGTAGGCGCCTCGGCGTGGAGTTCCCCGTTCCTCGCCCCCAGCTGGTATCGCTCCCAGGTGGAGCGGGACCAAACATCCTCTTCGACCAGCTCATCCCGACCCTCCGTCAATGGAAGGGACCGCCATGCGAGGACGAGGGTTGGTTCCTCGGCAGCTTCCCGCACGATCCACTGGGACGTTAACTCGAGCGTGTCGGGCTGAGTCCGCAGCCATGCGAAGCGTGCAGATGTGGCGAGGGACACGATCAGGAGGCCCCAAGCAGCCACGCGCCGAGCGGGGCTCCGTGCAGCGAGCAAGGCCACGATCGGCAGGAGCGGAACGAAGAACCGGGGGTAGGAGAGGTCGTAGGCAGCGAAGCAGGCGAGGAACGGGATAGCGAACGAGGCGACGATCCAGCCCTCCTGAGTGGTGGGCCGCCACCGGCCCTTGCGAAGGAGCCCGAGCGCTCCGAGGGCGGCCATCAAGGCGAGCAGTGGGTCACTGCGGATGAGAGCTTGCCCG
>CBFHHK010000475.1:0-1660 GCA_965655435.1 Planctomycetota bacterium
TCAAGCTCGAGGCGGGTGCCCTCGAGCTGCCCGGGGAGAGGCTCCAGCTCTTCGAGACGGCCCTTGAGCTCTCCCTGGATGACGTCGAACTCGGCGGACGCGGCCTCGCGGCTGTCCTGGCTGGAGCGGCGCAGGGCAGCCAGCTCTTCCGCGGCAGCCGTCTCCGCGGCGGCGCTGGACTGGAGGAGCAGGGCGAGCTCGGCCCGCACCGACTCGAGCTCCAGGCGCGTGGCCTCCAGCTGCTCGGGGAGCGGCTCGAGGGAGGCGAGACGGCTCTGGAGCTGACCCTGGATGATGCCTGCCTCGGAGGACGCCGTCTCGCGTGCCTCCTGACTGGAGCGAAGAAGGGCCTCGAGGTCCTCGGCCGCGGCCTCCTTCTCGGCCGTGCTTGACTCGAGCAGGCCCGAGAGCTCTGCCCGGACCAGCTCCAGCTCGACGCGCCCGGCCTCGAGCTGCTCGGGGAGCGGCTGGAGCTCTGCGAGCTGTTCCTGCAGCTCGGTCTGGATCCGCGCCGCCTCGGCGCCCGTGATGCGCTGCGCCTCGTCGTGGGCGCGCTGGAGATCCTCCAGCTCCTCGGCGGCCTTGGCCTCGATCTGCTCGATGGCGGCCGCGTTGTCGCGGGCCAGTCGCGCCCGCTCGGCGCGGGACTCGTCGAGGTCTAGACGGGTCTCCTCCAGCAGCGCGGGCGTCGGCTCCAGCTCGAGGATTCTCTCCTCGAGGCCCGCGAGGGTCGCGCTGGTGGACTCCTGGTCCTCCGCGTGGCGGCGCTGCCACTCGACGACCTGCTCGTCCCGCTCCGCGATGGACGCGCGGAAGGACCGCGTGTCCTCGGTGATCTGGGTTCGGGCCTGCTCGAGCTCACCCTCCAGCTCGCTCACGCGGGCGACGAGGCCGTCACGCTCCTGGGCGATCTCCCGGTGCCCCCTCGACTTCTTCTCAGCCTCGGTCCGCGCGGCGCTGGCCGCGGCGTCGCTGCTGTCGCGGGCCACGAGCAAGCCCTGGGTGGCATGCTCATGCTCGTCGATCCGGGTCTGGAGCTGCTCCACGTGGGCGCGCTCGTTCACCAGCTCCGCCTGCAGCGCCGTGATGCGCTGGACGTGGGCCTCGTAGGTCCCCTTGATGCGCTTGACGTCGATGTTGTTCTGGTTCAGCGACGTGACCGCGGACTCCCGGTCGGCCTCGGCGAGCCGGAACTTGCGGTCCCACAGCTCTTGCTGGACCCGGTGCTGGGTCAGGCTCTGGCGCTTGGCGAAGAACCACGCCACCGATCCGCCGATGATCGCGCCGCCGACGATCAGCGGCAGCTTCTCGAGGACGCTCGTCCCCCCGGCAGGCAAGAGTCCGAGGACCCACGTCGTGTTCGCGTGGAGCAGCAGCTCCAGCTCAGAAAAACCCATCATGATGTTCGAGCAGGGTGCGGAACGCGCCCCTCTTCCCCCTACGGCCCCGATCCTACCGATCTGCGCGGTCAGTTTCCTGCCTCTGGTGCCCGACGCGCGCGAAGTCGCTGTTCCCCTGGAGCCCGAATTCTCCGAGACTCCAGCGCCACGCTCTCCTCCCATGACCCTCCGCGCCATGCTCGCCACCGCCGTGCTCACCTCCGGCCTCCTCCTGCTCGTCGCCACCAGCTGCGTGGGGCCCGCGGTCGGGCTCGAGGGAG
>CBFHHK010000476.1:0-1650 GCA_965655435.1 Planctomycetota bacterium
TCCTTGCCGCGCTCGTCGTACTTCTTACGCAAATTCTCGTCGCTCAGCACCTGGTACGCCTCGCCGATGCGCTGGAACTTCTGGTGCGCTTCTGGATCGTCTGGATTCTTATCCGGGTGTAGCTTCCGCGCCAGTAGGTAATACGCTCGCTTGATCTCGCCGGCGGTGGCGGCGGGCGTAACTTCGAGGGCGTCGTAGTACTCGGTGGACGCGACGTCGCCGCCGGATGATCCACCCCCGAGCGCACCCTCCAGACCCGGGGCTTCACCCCTGGCCTTGGCGCGTTCGCGCGCCTTCTCGAGGATGTCGTCGTCGGAGCATTCCGAGAGCTTTAGCGATTCCTGCACGAGATCTTCCGCGACCCAGACGCGTCGGTGGGAGTCCCATCGCTTGCCCGCGTTGGCCTCCATGATGGCCTCCGGGGTGTTGTACGCACCGCGTGCGATCTGCGTGATGCCGACGGCGGCGCCGGCGACGGGCAGCGCGACGGCGGCGGCGAGCCCCGCGCCGAGTCCCTTGGCGAAGCCGGACCAACCCTCGGACCTGGCGCCGACGACGGGCGCGGCGATGAGAGCCGCGGCGCCGCCCAGCACGCCCTTACCGACGGACTGCATGCCGGAGGATAGGCCCGACATGATGTTCTGGGGGCGACGAAGCGACATGAAGTCGTTGAGGTCGATCTGGGGTATCGAGGGGAGGCATGGTGTCAGCTCGGAGGGCGGGGCGCGGGGAGTTTCACGCGCTTCAGTGGAAGAATGGGGTGCTCACCTCCGTCTCGGCGCCTCCCTCTCCGGAGACGGCGGCCGCGGGGACGCCGGAAAACGCGACCAAGGCACGTTGCGCGTCCTCCATCATCTTGGCATCGGCGCCGGGGACGCCCCCGGAAGAGCCGCCAGCAGACATGCGTGTGCGCTCTCAGATCTGTGAGTCGAATCGTGCTGTGTGTGCGGGTGAATATTTCAACAAGATGCTAATTTTCGTTCATGTCGGCTTCATCAGAGCCTCCTTCCACGCGCGCACCTTCTCCGCCATCGGTACCCGCGCGTTGGCCCGGCTCGAGCTCGGCAGGACGATCAATCGAATCTCCCGAAACGACTCCCTGGGCACACCCCCGTCGACCGCGCTATTCGCCACCGTCATCTTGTCGCCGTCGACGTGGCCGCCAAAGTGCTTCACGAACGCGGCCTTCGCATTCGCGCCGATGAAGCATATTTTCCGGATACTCTGCACACGGCACAACATGTCCATGATCTCGTTGGGCGGCGAGGGCTCACCCTTCGCTTTCTTCGTCTTCCGGCCCTTGACGTGCACCTCGGCGAGCACGTCCCATACGGCGATGCCCGATCTCACCGCCGCCTCGGCGAGAGCCTCGTGCCTCCCCGGCGGGCCCGGGCGTTCGTGACGGTTCACATCCGTGAGGAAATGTTCCATGACGGTCCACATGCTTCGCCCCTGGTACATCATTAACGGCGCGCCGTCTTCAGCCTGGGGTGACGACGTTTCGCCCAGCAGGAGCACGTGCGGCTCGACGTCCGGGAGCGAGCCCGATGGATCGTGATGAACTTTTTGTTCGTACACTCGCCCGCCGATCAGCGGCCCGCATCCCTCCACCTCCTCTCCAGCGCCCGCGTCTTCGTCAGACACCGGCGA
>CBFHHK010000477.1:0-1646 GCA_965655435.1 Planctomycetota bacterium
CATGGCGCCGCCTCTTCGTTGGTCACCACCGACGGCTACTGCGTGAAGCCGAGGACTACCGCGCCGCCGTGGGAGAGGCTGACACCTGGCAGTTCGTCGGTGCCGGGGGCAATAGCGGTGGATGGGTGCCTGGCACCGTACACCCACAGGGCCTACACAGCAGCCATCAGCCTCACTGGAACGTCACCGCCACCGCGTCCGTGAAGTTGGAGGTGGTCTGTCCCCCCACTGCATCCCTGTGCCAGAGCTGGTAGTTCCAGGTCTCGCCGGGAAGGACCGAGACGAGGCCGGTGGGAGTGGGATGTGAGTTGAGGTCAACGCCGAGAGCGATCACTCCACCGACAAGTGAGACCTGGATCTGCCCAGGACCGACGAAGCGGCCCACGTTGCCCGCGAGGCAGAGCGTGCCCTGACTGTTCGGGACGTTCGTGGTGACGCCCTGGGTCAGCGAGGTAAGGAAGAAGCCGAAGGAGCCCACAGGAAGCTGCCTCGCGGTGAGCTCGACGTTGTTGAGGAAGATCGTCGTGTTGCCGAGGACGGTCACGGTTCCAGAGTTGCCGGTGGAATTGGCTATGCCGGGAGAGCAGTAGGTGGACCCGACAGCCTCGCAGGAGTCGAGGACGCCGTTCGCGTTCAGATCAAGCGTTAAGTCTGCTGGGATTTCGCACACGATTGGCGCGCCGAGCGCCTCGGTCACATCGGCCCCATCGACTTTCGGCTCGGGGAGTGAACGGCTGAGGCCCCCTTCAGCGGAGCTCCACCAGCACCGGCAGGTGGTCCGAGCCGATGCGCGGGCCGACCTCGCGGTGCAGGACCCGAACGTCGCGGCCCACGAGGAAGTGGTCGATGGGGATCCGGGCGAGGTCGGGCAGGCCCGCGCTCCAGGTGGGCTGGAGACCGAAGCCGTCCCGTGAGTCGCGGAGGGCGCCGAGGTCCAGGACTCGGGAGAAGACCGGGGACCACGGCGTGGCGTTGAGGTCTCCCGCCAGGACCACCCGCGGTCCGAGCTCGCGCGCCCGCCGGGCGGCCGCCTCGAGCTGGCGATCTCGCTGGGCGGCCGCCCCGCCCCCCATGGGCGGCACGGGGTGGGTCAACAGCAGCCGCAGGCTGGAGCCCTCGAGCGCCGCCTCGATGGACGGGACCCCGGCGGCGCCGAGCTGGACGATCCGCCCGTCGGTCAACGGCCGCCTGGAGTAGAGGGCGATGCCAAAGTTGTCGCCCCGGGGCGCCGCCAGCCGATGGGGGAACTCCACCTCCAGGGGGGCGAGGCCCGCGAGCCAGGCCTCGCTCACCTCCAGGAGGAGCACCGCGTCGGGCTGCGTCGATTCCACCAGCTCGAGCAGGCCTCGCCGGTTGGCGTTGCTGGTCCGCACGTTCGCCATCAGCAGACGGGTCACGTCCGGGGTCGGCGCCCCTCGCTCCGGGGGAGACCCGGTGAGCTCCAGCAGCGGCCCCGAGTGCAGCACGACCACGATCGCGGCGAGCCCCACCCCGAGGGGCCGCGCGAGGCACGCGAAGCCGACCATCACCGCCAGCGCCAGGAGGCCGTACTGGAAGGCGAAGTGCGTGGACAGCTCGAGGGTCCAATGCCAACCGGCGCACGCCATGGCGAGCCTCGCCAGCACCAGCCCCGCGAGCGCCAGCCA
>CBFHHK010000478.1:0-1618 GCA_965655435.1 Planctomycetota bacterium
CCACGTGGTACTGGACCTGACCGCTGCCGTTCTCGAAGGGCGCAGTGGAGACAATCACGTCCCGCCGGTTCTGGGGCCCGTTCCAGTACACCGAGAGCCCATCGATCTCGAGGTCCGTGGCGCCGGAGAGCGCCGCGCCGAACAGGTCCTCACGGCTGAATGCCACCTCAAGGTTGGACCATCCCCAGCCGGAGGGACCGTGCGTCCACGTCAGGCAGTAGATGGCCGCCGGATCCAGCACCTGCGGGCCGCTCGCGCTCGTGACGGCGTGCGCCGGAGGCGACAAGGCGAACCAGTTCGCGGCGCTCCCCGGGGAAAGGCTGAAGAAGAGCTGGCTGCGGTCGGAGACGAAGGGCGCGCTGCGGGAGTTGGTGGGGTCGAAGGACACGATCCCGATGCCGAGGTCGAGCCCGAGGACGTCGGAGAACGCGGCCCCTTCGATCCCCCACTCGTGGGGCAGGTTCTCCACGTGCAGGGCGTCGACGAACGAGCTGCTGAGCCCCGTATTGGTGCCGGGGTAATAGGTCACCACCGACTTCTTGGGCTCCGTTAGCGAGGACCAGGTCGCGTTGGACGGCTCGCCGAACGAGGGCGCGTCCGTCCCGCCCACGGTCACCGAGCACGCCCACCAGCCCATGGATCCCGTCCCGGCGGTGATCACGCCGTCCGGACCGGCATAGGGGAACATGGCGTTGCCGGTGGAGACGCCGGACAGCTCGAGTGTGGAAGTCGCTCCGCCCACCCAGACGACTTCGCTCGCTACGAGCCCGGAGGCCACTGCAGCCGGCGAGTAGTTTGGGTTGTCCTCGGATCCCGTGACGAAGGTGGTCGGAGACCAAGTCAGTGAGCTCTGTGCCCGACTGCCCGGCAGGCTCACCCTGAGGTCCTGCTGCCCGCTGGCGTCCACGGCGAGGAAGCCGCTGGGGACGGTCATCAGCATCCCGCGGGTGGAGGTCGGGGTCGAGTTGACCTGCCCCTGGGCCAGGGACGCGAGGAGCGGAGCGGAGGCCGCGAGAACGAGCGCGCGGAGCGAGGTGCTTTGAGGGAGGGTCGGGAACATGGGTCTACGAGGGGGTTGGGTGCGAGCGCTGTGCCATTCTGGACAACACCCAGTCACAAGGCGGAAACTACTTAGACAAATTCTCCCCACCCTTGGGCGCGGTGTTGGAGTCGGGCTCCGAACCGCCGGGGAGGGGCGGGGCGGGCTGAGCGACGGGCTGGTCCAGGACCCCTGAGAGGGCCTCCAGGTAGCGCCGAACGGCCTCGGACTGGGCGGCGTCCAGGTCCTCGGGCAGGTGCTCGAGGACCCGCTTGAGGCGCCAGGAGTGCAGGGGCGTGCCCGCCGCGAGGTCCAGGAGCTGGGTCGGAATGGAACCGGGACGCTCCTCGAAGATGGCCTCGAGGATGAGGAAGAGCGGGTCGTCGAAGTTGATACCGCCGAGCTCCTGGGCCGCCACCACGAGGGTCGCCGCGCGCTCCACCGCCTGCTGCTCCCCCTCGGCGTCCCCGGCGGCCCTCGCCGACAGGGCCCGCAGGGTCTCCACCTGGCTGCGCTGCACGAGCTTGAAGCGCTCGTCGTCGTCCCCCTCGAGCGCCGCGGCATCGATGGCCGCCAGCG
>CBFHHK010000479.1:0-1611 GCA_965655435.1 Planctomycetota bacterium
TGGCCCAGTGGCTGGCCCAGTGGCTGGCCCAGTGGCTGGCCCAGTGGCTAACCCAGTGGCTAACCCAGTGGCTAACCCAGTGGCTAACCCAGTGGCCGGCCCGGTGGCTAGAAGGGCGAGCCAGGCTTGGTCGGCGGCGGAGTCGGCGGCTGCGGACGGGGTGCCGCAGGCTCGCTGGAGGGCTCGGCCGGGGCGGGACTCGCCTCGATCTCGTCCGGTCCGATCTCATCGCAGACGCGCTGCCGCATCACCCTGCCGACCTTGAACTTGACGACCCGCTTGGCTGGCACCTCGACCTTCTCGAGGGTCTTCGGGTTCTGCGCCAGCCTGGCCGCGCGCTCCCGCACCTCGAAGACCCCGAACTCACGGAACTCGAGCCGGTTGCCCTGTGAGAGCTCGTCGACGATGGAGTCGAGGAAGCTCTGGATCACATCTCGAACGGCGACCTTGGTCAGGTCCGTCTCCTCGGCGATGCGGTTCACCAGCTCGCGCTTGGTGATCGTTCTGGACTGGGAATCGGTCATGGGCTCTGTCGACGAGACCGAGCGTAGGCGCCGCCTCACGGCGACGCGACACGGGTCTATGCCTGATGCTCGCACTGATCCGGCACTGCGTCAAGCACCCGCAGCATACGGACAATCCATCAGCTCCCCACGAAGGTCCCCTCCACCCGCGAACGCCCTCGACACCTTCAGCCCGCAGGGTCGTCGAGAACGAAGGTCGCGGGGCCGTCGTTGACGAGCTCAATCGCCATAGAAGCCCCGAATACACCTGTTTCCAGGGGAAGTCCCTCAGCCCTCAGCTTGGCGCAGAAGCGCTCGTAGAGGGGCTCCGCGAGGGCGGGTGCTGCGGCCCGATCGAAGGATGGACGCCGCCCCTTCCGCCCGTCGGCGGCGAGCGTGAACTGACTGACCACCAGCACCCCGACCTCGTCACCCGCAGCCAGCAGATCGAGGGCAGATCGGTTCATCCGCCCCTCGGCGTCGGCGAAGAAGCGGAACTGCGCCACCTTGGAGGCCAGGCGATCGACCTCCGCTGCACCGTCCCCATCCAGAACGCCGAGGAGCACGAGGACACCGGGACCGATGGCGCCCACCACCTCGCCCTCCACGCGCACGGCGGCGCGCTGCGTCCGCTGGAGCACCACCCTCAAGGGGTCTCACCCTCCGCCGCGGCGCGGCTCCGCTCCATGCGCACCCGCGCCCGAAGGCCCTGCACCAGATCACCGATCGTGGCCCCGTCGCCGGCGAGCTCCGCGACCTCTTCCCAGAGAGCGCTGGCCACCTCCGGTCGATCGAGGAAGGCCTCGCTGAGCAGCGCCTCCTGCACCAGCGGGAGGACCTCCCCCGCGGCCGCACCCTGGGCGCGCAGCGTCGCATCCAGGGCGCCGAGCAAGTCGCCGCCCTCCTGGCGCGCGACGGTGAGCAACATCCACCTCCGAGCCCGCCCCACCGACTCTCCCTCGAGGTCCTCGAGCAGCCGGGCGGCGCGGCGATCCTCTCCTCGCAGCAGCAACAAGAGCGCGAGGTCAAGGCGGGCCTCCACCGCCTCCACGCGCGAGACGCGCGGGTCACCGTCCGCCTCCTCCAGCCAACGCCGCAGTCGCGCTTC
>CBFHHK010000480.1:0-1604 GCA_965655435.1 Planctomycetota bacterium
AGGAACCGGGGGTCCCGACCCGGTGGGTCCTCTACCGCCCCTCGGGATCAGAAGAGCTCACGTACGCACTCGAACGCAACGACGCCAAGCTCATCTGGTACCCCGAGGCGCTGCGCCCCGAGGACGCGAACCCGACCACGACCCTCTTCGCCCTCGATGCCGATCCGGGCGAGACGCGGGGCGCCTCCTCCCTCGAGTGGACCGAAGCGGGGACCGGTGAGACCCTGAAGGCCCTGCGGCAAGCCCACCCGCGCCGCTGGGAAGGGAACGGAGCGAGCTCCACCCCCGAGTTCCGCGCCCAGCTCGCGGAGCTCGGCTACGCCTCGGGCAACGACTGACCCTGGGTCGCGGCACGGACCCTCCCCCTGTCGCGTAAGCTCTCCCCAGCGCTGAGGCTGGCTTCACTCGCCCCGCGCAGCTCACCAAATCGCCACCTTGAAGCGGGCCCCCTCCACATCCTCGGACCCCATCGAAGGTCCTCCGGACTCCCCCCAGGAGAGCCCTGGCGAGGGCAGAGCGCCGACCGAGCAGCGAGAGACGTTCCTCTTCACGCTGGCGTGGGATCTCGGCGCCATCGGGGGCGTCAGCCAGGTGGTGAGGGCCCTCATGGAGCAGCTCGCGGGCTCCGGTCCGATGCGCCCGCTGCTCGCGGTCAACTCGTGGTCCGACGTGAGGCCCCGCCGGGAGACGGTCGACGGCCTCGACCGCGCCTTCCTGCGCGTGAGGTCACCGATGCGCCGGTCAGGCCTCCGCCTTCCTGGCTTGCTCCGCTACCTCCTCACCCTGCCTCGCCACCTGCGCACCCTTCGCGCCTTCGCGAGGGCGGAGCGCGTGCGGGTCGTCAACGCACACTTCCCGTCCCTGGACCTCTTGAGCTGGTTCATGGCCCGCGCCTTCGGTGGGCCGGACTACGCCATCGTGATCTCCCTCCACGGCCTTGAGATTCGCTCCACCTTCGGGCAGCGGGGACTTGAGCGCCGACTGTGGCGCTGGATGCTCCGCAAGGCGGACCACGTGGTCGCCTGTTCCGAGGGATTGAGGGACGAGGTGACCGCCGAGTACCAGCTCGACGAGGACGTGGTCATCACCATCCATAACGGCGTGGTGGTCGACCGCATCACGGCCACCTGCGCGAGCGAGCCTGAGGTGCCGCCGCACCCCAGGCCCTACCTCTGCAGCGTCGGCACCTTCGAGCACAAGAAGGCGCACGACGTCCTGCTCCAGGGGTTTCAGCGCGTCGCCGAGCAGATCGACCCCCTCGACCTTGTGATGATCGGCCGCGCGGGAGAGACCTCCGCGGCCACGCGCGCGCTGATTGAGCAGCTCGGCCTCACCCAGCGGGTCAGGATGATCGAGGACCTCCCCCATGCTCAGACCCTCGCGTTCATGGGGGCCAGCGAGGCCTTCGTGCTCCCCTCCAGGGTCGAGTCCTTTGCCATGGTCCTGCTGGAGGCCGGCGCCTTGGGGAAGGCGGTGATCGCGACCGACATCTGTGGCGTAGGTGAGCTGATCGAGGACGGCGTCCACGGGGCGCTGGTGCCCAGCGAGGATCCCGCCCGCCTCGCCGCGCAGATCCTCGACCTCATGGCCTCAGACCAGCGACG
>CBFHHK010000481.1:0-1604 GCA_965655435.1 Planctomycetota bacterium
CGGCGAGGGGGCGTCTGGGACCAGCGGGAAGGGGGTCGGTCCGTGGGCAGGCGCGGCGGGCCGGGGTGACGAGGGCGAGGAGCATGGCCCCGTTGTAGCGAGATTTAGCAAGGAAACCGGGTTGCGCACGACGAACTCTCCTGCATAAATATGCGCCCCAATATTGGGATTTATGCAGTCATCCATCTCCACCGCCGCCGAACGGCGCGCCCTCGTGGTCGAGCTCATCGGCGAGGGGCACGGCTCCAGCCAGCAGTCTCTCGTGGACGCCCTGGCTGCCCGGGGCATCGACATCACCCAGGCGACCCTGTCACGGGACCTCCGGGAGCTCGGGGCCGTGAAGGGCGCCGCGGGCTACGTGGTCCCCGCCGCCTCGGCGAGTCCCCTCGTGGACGCCCTCGGCCGCTGGTTGGTGTCCGCGCGGGCGGCCCAGAACCTCGTGGTGCTGCGCACGCCTCCCGGCGGCGCCTCGCCCCTGGCCGTGGCCCTCGACGCCTCCGGGCGCACCGACATGCTCGGGACCATCGCGGGCGACGACACGATCCTGATCATCTGCCCCGCGAACCGCGCGGCCCGCGACCTCGTGGCGGACTTCGACCGACTGGCCCGGTCCGCGGGGGTGACGGCGTGACGCGCGTCGCCGTCGTCGGGGCCACCGGCTACGCCGGACGGGAGCTCCTCGGGCTGTGCAAGCGGCACCCAGGGATCGAGTCCGTCACCGCCATGTCGGCGCGGGAGGGCGGCGAGGCCGCGCCCCTCGACAGCCGCGGCGAGTGGACCCTGGTCCCCCTGGACCTGGAGGCCCTCGGCCGCGACCACGACGTGGTGTTCACCTGCCTCCCGCACACCGTGGGGGTCCCGGTGGCGAAGGCCGCCCTGGACGGCCCGGCGGCCCCGCTGGTCGTGGACCTCTCGGCGGACCACCGCTTCTCCGACCCGTCGGAGTTCGAACGGATCTACAGCGTCCGTCATCCCGAGCCCCAGCTCTGCGACGCGGCCCCGTACGGGCTCACGGAGCACGCGCGCGGGGCCCTCGCCGGTGCGCGCCTTGTGGCGAACCCAGGCTGCTACCCCACGGCCTCGCTGCTCGGGATCCTGCCCCTGGTCGACGCGGGCCTGGTCGCGGCCGGCAGCCGCATCGTCGTGGATGCCAAGAGCGGCGTCTCCGGCGCCGGGAAGTCGCCCAGCGACGTGACCCTCTACGGCAACGTCAACGAGACCATGCGGGCCTACGGGGTGGGCAATCACCGGCACTCTCCGGAGATCCTCTCGCGGCTCGGCGGCGCCTCGTCGCCTTACAAGCTGTCCTTCGTCCCGCACCTCGCGCCCATGTTCCGCGGCATGCTGGCCACCATCTACCTGGAGCCGGCGGCGGGGGCCGGCCTCAGGAGCGCCGCGCGGGCCCTCGAGGCGGCCTACGCCGATGAGCCCTTCGTGCACCTGATGGGGGAGCCGGCGCGCACCGCGGACGTGGCGGGCACCAACCACTGCCACCTCTCGGTGGCCGAGGTGGACGGCGCGGTGGTCGTGACCTCCGCCATCGACAACCTGGTCAAGGGCGCGGCGGGCCAGGCGCTCCAGAACATGAACGTGGTCAAGGGCTT
>CBFHHK010000482.1:0-1595 GCA_965655435.1 Planctomycetota bacterium
GCGTTCTCGGCGCCAATCTCGCTCGAGTCGCCTCCGCCCACGCCCGCGACCGCCGCCAACCTGTTGTTCTCCCGCTTGAGCCTGGCCACCGTGGCGTTGAGGGACTCCACGCTGGGTTGATCCTCGAAGAGGAGCGGGAGCGGGTAGTGCACGCGGTCGTACTCCGCGGCGTACGTGAGGATGAGGTACCTCTTGTTGTTTAGCTTCGCGTTCGACGGCTTGGCCTGGCCGTCGCCGCCCTGACGCTTGTTCTTGAGCGCCTCGAGGTCCGCGTATGTCAGGAGGTCGATGAACACGCTCTCGCTCTGATCCACCACCGCGGCGACGAGCATCTTGTGGAAGACGCCGAACTTCTTGAAGTTGCCCGTCTTGGTGGTGATGTCCTCGATGTAGCGGCTGGTGAAGTCGCCGCGCCAGCGGAGTCCCTCCTGCTTCTGCTCCACCTCGATGGAGAGCATCTCTCCGTCGAAGCTAGAGACGGATACCACGTACTCGACGCCGTGGAACGTGAGTTCCGCCTGTACGATGGACGGTGGAGGTCAGTGCGGGTTCGGGTTCAAATTGCTTTTTCATTCTAATTCAGCTGTGGCGGTATCGTGGGAGCGTCGTGTAATCGCGGGACGCACCGTCTCCGTTTCATCCGCTTGCGCCATGGTGAGCCACTGATGAGATTCCTCCGCACGGCGATACGCGCTCGCGGCCAAGTCTGCGCGCGTGGAGACGTGCGTTCGAAGGAAGAGTTCACAACGGCGAAAAAATGCTTGTAAACGGTCATTTTCGCGCGAAATATCGGGATGGCTCTAACCAATTGCCCATGAGGAGACTCCAATTCGATAAATGTGATATTACTGCGTATGAGGATACGGAGTAAAACTACTCGAGCCCGACGAGTGAATTCAAAAAACGAGGAGCACCTCTCGCGTCCAGTTCAAATCTGCACACACACACATGGCTGACCTGACGGAGTACGAGCAGGATCTCCTGCGGCGCAACGCGCTGCTCGAGGAGCGCGCGGCGGCATCTATCGCACGCGCCAAGGCTGTGGTCGAGGGCAGCGCGGTTCTCGCGTCCCAGGAGTGGAGCGCGGGGGAGATCGCCGGCAAGTCGAGCCTCTTCGAGGATGCCATGATGAAGCTCGCGAGGGACGAGGTGGAGCAGTTCGCCGCCGGGGACGTGACGCTGGACAGCGTCGACTACGAGTCGGACGAATATCCCCCGCCTCCCGACCACGAGGAGTGGCCGGACGAGAACGACCCCGAGCCCCCGAGGTTCGTTCGCCACGCGCCAGCCACCAAGTCCGCCAGATCCTCCAGACCGACATCCGTCCGCAGCAGCGTGGAGCGCGTGCGAGCCTCACGGGACTCCGCCCCGCTCGAGGAGTTCCGCCGCGACGCCCCGAAGGCGGCGTCCTTCGCGAACCCCGAGGAGGACAGCGCCGGCAGGCTCGCGCGCGCCAGGATCCGCGCGCTGCAGGATGAGCTCCAGGCGCAGGCCAAGGAGCTCCGCGAGGCGCACTCGCGGCTGAAGGACCGCGACGGCGAGCTCAAAACTCTGCTCACCGAGAAGCTCAACATCGGCAAGCAGGTGAAGCAGAT
>CBFHHK010000483.1:0-1582 GCA_965655435.1 Planctomycetota bacterium
GGATGATCCGCTGGCGCTCGGCCTCCGCGGCGGCGCGGGCGGCGGCGTCAGCCTCCAGGGAGAAGAGCTCCCGGCCGTCCACGAAGGTGGACACGCAGCGCGACTGGTAGCTGAGGGGGTCGCCGGACCAGATGGCGAGGTCCGCGTCCTTGCCCACCTCGATGGACCCGGTGCGGTCTCCGAGCCCCAGCTGGATGGCGGGGTTCAGGGTCACCAGCTTGATGGCCTCGGCCCGCTCCATGCGGCCGTACTTCACCGCCTTGGCGGCCTCGGTGTTGAGGCGCCGGGCGTGCTCGCTGCTGTCGGAGTTGATGGACACGTTCACGCCCACGTCGCTCATGAGGGTCGCGTTGTGCGGGATGGCGTCCACCACCTCGAACTTGTACGCCCACCAGTCGGAGAAGGTCGAGGCCCCCACGGCGGCCTCGGCGATCTCCTCGGCGACCTTGTAGCCCTCGAGGACGTGCTGGAAGGTGCCGATCTTGAACCCGAAGGCCTGGGCCAGGCGGGCCAGCATGAGGATCTCGTCCTGGCGGTAGCTGTGGCAGTGGATCCAACGCTCCCCGGCGACGATCTCGCCCAGGGCCTCGAGCTCCAGGTCCCGGCGCGGGGGCATGGTGCGCGCGCGCTCCCACTCGGAGAGGGCCGCGTAACGCGCCAGGCTCTCACGGTACTCGCGCCCCGCCACCAGGCGGTCCTCGATGAGCGCCGCGACGCCCATGCGGGTCTGGGGGTACTCGTCGGAGCGGTCGGTGCCGGCGGCGACGCGCTTGGGGTTCTCGCCCAGGGCGAACTTGATGCCAGGCATGGCGCCCTCGGCCTTCATCTCCTCGGGGTGGCTGGCCCCCCAGCGGAGCTTGATGACCGCGTTCTGGCCGCCGATGGCGTTGGCCGAGCCGTGCAGCAGGTTGGCGGCGGTGAGGCCGCCGGCGAGCTGCCGGTAGAAGTTGATGTCGTCGGGATTGATGACGTCGCCGATGCGCACCTCGCTGGTGACCCGGCGGCCGGTCTCGTTGACCCCGCCGCTGATCCCGGTGTGACTGTGGCAGTCGATCAGCCCGGGTGTCACGTGTCCGCCCTGGGCGTCGATGACCCGCGCCCCGTCAGGGACAGGCGCGAGGGCCTCGGGGCCCACGTAGCGGATCTTGCCGCCCTCGACGACGATCACCGCGCCCTCGACGATGCCCGCGTCCGCCGCCGTCCACACCGTGGCGTTGCGGATCAGCACGGTCTCAGCGTCCGGATAGGCCATGAGCCCGTGGGCCCCAAAGGGCAGCGGGAGCGGCGAGCCTTCGATGGACACCTCCGGCTCCTCCATCGGCTCCTCGGTCGAGGCTTCGGCGTCACCGTCCGCCCCCTGCAGGACCTCCTCGGCCTGAGCGCTCTCCCCGTCGTCGCCGTCCGAGTCGTCGCCGTCCGAGTCGTCGCCGTCCGGGTCATCGCGGCCCTCTTCCTCGTCAGGCACATCACCGGTGCGCGTGGCGGACCAGCGCATCATCACGCCGTTCGGCCCCACCAGGGAGCCGTGGATCGCCTCGCCTTCGAAGAGTCCCGTGCCAGAGAAGACGCCCTCGGGGGAGAG
>CBFHHK010000484.1:0-1577 GCA_965655435.1 Planctomycetota bacterium
ACCAGCGCTCCCCCCTACCGCGACTGGAAGCGGCCCGACGCCGAGGACAACGCGACGTGGCTCGAGAGCCAGGCAGAGACCTACGCCAAGGAGAAGCTCTCCACGCAGCGGCCGCTGCTCGAGCTTGGACGGCGGATGTACGACACCACCCCCGACGAGGGCGTGCGGGAGGGCATCAACCTCCTCGGCTCCGACAACCTGCTCTTTCCGCACCTCTATGTGTACGGGGACTGGCGGACGGCAGTGGGCTACAGCGACCTCGGGGCCGAGTTCACCTCGCGCCTTGCGACCCGACTCAACCTCGATATCGACCTCGGCCTGACCGCCACGGAGCGCATCCACGCCCTGATCCGCCCCCTCGATAACAACGTCGAGTTCACCCAACTCGGCTTCGCGGGCCTGGATGACGGCAAGGACCAGCTGGAGTTGGACGCGGACCTGGAGACGCTCTTCTTCGAGGGCGACCTCGGGGCGATGTTCGGAGGCCCTGGGGCCAAGAGCATCCCCATCGCGGCGGGCAAGGTGCCGCTCCTCTTCCAGAACGGCGTGTGGGTCGAGGACGCCTTCACCGGTGTCGCGGTCAGCTTCCCGGCAAAGAACAGCAAGCGCTTGGACATCGCGAACTACGACTGGACCGTCTTCGGTGCCTTTGACGACGTGACGACCCGCGCCGACGTCAACGATCCGTTCGGTCGAGAGCGCGACGATACGAACATCCTCGGCGTCGCGGGCTTCCTCGAGGCCACAGACGGATACTGGGAGGTGGGCTATGCGTATGCGGACATCGAGGATGGTCTCAGCTACCACAACGTCACCGCGTCCTTCACCCAGCGCTTCGGGGCGATCCTCTCCAACTCCGTTCGGGTGATCGGCAACTTCGGTCAGGACCCCGACCCAGGGTTCGCCAAGACGGCGGACGGCGTCCTCCTCCTGGTGGAGAACTCCTTCATCACGAAGAGCCCCTACACCGTCCTTCCCTACCTGAACCTCTTCTCGGGCTTCGGGACGCCCCAGTCACTGGCGCGCGCCACCGACGCAGGCGGCGTACTGAAGAACACTGGGCTCAACTTCGAGACGGACGCCCTCACGGCCTTCCCCTCGCTGAATGCCACCGGCCATGACGCGATCGGAGCCGCTCTCGGCATCGAGTTCCTGACGGACTTCGTGAAGGATCAACTCGTCCTCGAGGTGGCCGCACAGCACCCCCACGGTGACGACTCGACCATGCTCGGAGACGAGTACGGGATCGGCGTCCGGTACCAGCGCCCCATCGAGGTCCTCGGTCGCAAGGCTGCCGTCCTGCGATTCGACGCCATGTACGGCTCGCGCGAGGACAACGACGACATCTCCGGCATCCGGTTTGAGTTCCGCTGGAAATTCTGAGCCCATCGGACGGACCAGGGGCCTGACTCCCTGAGGGGGCGGGGCGACGGGATCTCCCGCTCGCTCCGCCTCCTTCCCTTGTGCTCGGCCGCCGCTCCGCGGACGCGGCACCTCCCCTCTCCCGGAGCGGGGCAGCGCCTCGCCCACTCTCCGAGACATGGGCCCCCGGGTCTGCCACTCGACCGCCCTGATCG
>CBFHHK010000485.1:0-1574 GCA_965655435.1 Planctomycetota bacterium
CAGCTCTGGCGGCATTGTTCGTGCGATCCATGAAACTGGAACATGACAAAGCAACTGCGACTCGGAAAAAGTAGCAGGGCTCTCACTTCATGCTAGACTCAAAGCTTTTTATCTTTGTCATAATAAAGCTATACGGTCTTAGCTATATATATATATATATATATATATAATCTATCATCTACCCTCCAATGTGTCATCTAATAGTTTCGTCTTTCGTAACAGAGACATTGGACGACACATGCTCGCCGTCTTTATCGTCTTCGCCGCTCTCATCTTTTTTATTGATATCACTTTCTTCTTTTTCCGTTTCCTCCGACACAACTCCATCCGACGCATCAGCAAAATCGTGATCACCCAGCGCTTCATCATCGGGCAATGCCAGCTGATCGACCACCGTGTTAAGGTGGCTGCGCATTTTCATATACTTGCGCTGCGTCGACGACTTCACCTCGTCCATCCTCCGCTCGCTCTTGGCCTTGATCTCGCCCATGGCCCGGCGGGGCGCCTCGTCGTCGGTGAGGAGGGGACGGATCGATTTGCCGATCCGGCTCAGCCCGCTTCGGATGCTACTGGAGGTGGTGCTTCTGGCAGAACCCGTGCCAGCATCCTCCAACTCCTCCGACCCATTCTTCTCTCCTGCGACTCCATTTTTATCCCCGTTTGCTCCGTCGTCATCCTTCTCTTCCTTCTTGTCATCGTCGATGGAATCGATCAGATCGACCAAGCTGTCCCTTCCCTTGTCGATCACCTTCCTGGCCCCCTCAAATTCTTTGCTGAGCACACCAACTCCGGCGCCGACCAGCAGTATTCCGCCCGGTGTCGGGAGGGGGGTGAGCACCGCCCCTACGGCGACCATGGCCCCGCCGGTCACGGCTACGCCCGCCTTGCGCGCCCCCTTGAGCATGGCGAGGCCGAGGTCACGCTTGCCAGAAGCTTCCATCTTGTCACGGGGATCGCCGAGGCGGAACCCGAGCGCGACCATAGTCTGCGGGTAGGCCGGGTAGGGCGGGTAGGCCGTGTCGATGCCGGGCGTGTCGTCCTTCCCTCGGATGGCGGTGCTGGCACTGGTGGTGGCATTAGTATTATTAGTGCTGGTGGCGATATTCTCCGCATCCGCCGTGGTCGTGTCCTTGTCACCGCTGCTGCTCACGTTGGAGCCCGACCTCGATACGCCAGACGCGGTCTTCTTCGTCACGGCATTCCGCAAATTGGCAATTCTACCGGCAACGTCGCGGTGTGCGACAAATCCCTCCCGGACCGCGGGAGAGACGGCACCGGCGCCTCCTCCGCTCGTGGTCGTGTCATTCGCATTACTGCCAGTATTATGCAGCCCCTTGGACCGAAGGAAGGCCACCTGCGCCTCGCGCTGGAGGCGCTGTCGCTCGGGCAGGCTCAAATTCTGCTGTACTGTTGCTGCTGCTGGTGGTGGTGCCGGCGCAGAGGGTTGTTGAGTAGTATCAGTCCTGTCCTCGGTTGCGGCAGCAGCCCGGGCAGCAGGTGCGCCAAGCGTCAATTCCCACTCTGTACACGTAGAATCTACAGCGTCTCCTCTGCTGGCGTTGGTCGCCATCGAA
>CBFHHK010000486.1:0-1569 GCA_965655435.1 Planctomycetota bacterium
GGGGCCCTCGGGCTCATGCTCCTCGTTGCAGTCCTCGTTCCGCGCGGCGTTCCCGACGCTCGCGCTCTCTCGCTGGCTGCCGGCGGGGCGCTGGTGGCCGCGCTGGCGGTCGGCGGGGACTGGATGGTGTACTCGAGGTTCCTCGTCCCCTTCGTCGGGGTGGGAGCCGTGGGTGCGGCTGCGGCGCTCTCCGGCCTGAGCGGGAGGCGACCGTGGAGGGCAGCGCTGATCGCGGTCTTGACGATCGTCGGATGGATCGGCCTCGCAGCCCGCCCCCAGGCCGTGATGGAGCACCGCTTCTTCGAGCGCCACTGGCTCCGCATGGGGGCTGCCTTCGGGGACCTCGCGCCGGAAGGGAGCACCGTCGCGCTCTCACCGATCGGGGCCTTTGGTTGGACGTCAAGGCTCCCGATCGTCGATGTCCTCGGTCTCACCCACGGGGCCTTCCTCTCCCTGCCGCCGGACCTGAGCGGGGTGGGTGTAAAGGGGCACCACCGGCACGACGGGGGCTGGGTCCTAGACCAGAGTCCCGACTACTTGATCCTTGGGAACGGGGTGATTCAGCCCGTCACGGGGACGCTGGACGTGAACCCCTGGGAGGCGGATCTCCTCGCCGACCCGCGTTTCGAGCAGATGTACCGGCCGTTGAACCTCGTCCTCGATGACGGCGGCGCGGCCCTGGTCGTGCCCTACTTCGCGCGGGTAGGGGTGAGGGCGCTCCAGTGAAATCCGGAACAGCAGAGGGCCCCGATCGCTGGTCGCGATCGGGGCCCTCCGTCTCTGACGGGTCAGCAGCCAGGCTCAGGGGAGCGTGGGGGAGCTGAAGTAGCGCCGGATCTGAATCCCTTCGCTCCCGACGTCCATATTCCGCGAGGCTCGTCCGTCATAGTTGAGTGTCATCCCGTCCGTGGCGTGGAGCCCGACGTGGGTGGCGATCATCGAACCGTTGATCCTCGCCCGCCCGTTGGTGTACTTGGCCGACGTCCCGTGCTTGGAGGAGTCTCCAGGCACAAAGCCAAGGATCGAGTTGGTGGTGTGCAGGGTCGCGTCGACCTTGAAGGTCTGATCGTCCTCGAACGCCTTGCCTTCCAGTTCACTCACGACCGTGGCGCGCAGCAGCTCCGGCGTGATCCATGAGCTTGTCGGGTTGACCGGCATGACGCTCGCGATCGAGCCGCCCTCGGAGTTGAACAGGATCGAGTCCGTAGGATCGGACGGGTCCGCGATCGTCAGGAGGTCGGTGGACCAACTGTTGCTGCTGGGCGGACCTCCGATCCAGGCGCCAGAGACCGGGTCGAAGTGCCCGCCCTTGTTGTGGATCGGGATGGCCTGGTCGGCGTTGATGTTGTAGTAGCGCGGGCGGTACTCAGCCTCGTAGCTAGGGTTCGAGATGAGGTTGCTCCATCCGTAGATCGGCTCCTCTCGGGTCAGCATTCGACCCGTCTTGACCACGCGGGTCTTCTTGACCCAACGCCCGGTCTCCTTGTTGGACTTGTCGGACTTGTCGCTCTTCTTGCTCTTCGAGGACTTGTCGCTCTTCTTGCTCTTCGAGGACTTGTCGCTCTTCTT
>CBFHHK010000487.1:0-1563 GCA_965655435.1 Planctomycetota bacterium
CCGCAGCGCCGAGGAGCCCGAGCCCGAGCCCCGCCTGGAGGTCCACCGACGGCCTCGGGATGGCGCCCAGCTCGAGGGGCAGGTCGAAGTGCGCGTCAACGAAGAGGAGCGCGCCGACGAGCGTCAAGAGCAGGATCATCGCGCGCCTGGCGAAGGCCAGCGGCCGGCGCGCCCGGATGGCCCGCCGCAGGGCGCCGTGGAGCTCGACCCCGGAGAGCTCATCGCTCCGGGAGAACAGCGCCGCCAGGGTGAGCAGGGTCGCCTTCTGCTTGGGGACCAGCCCGCGCGCTCCGGGGTGGACCCCGTCCACGATCTCGTGGCTGAGCCGCGACACGCCCAGGCTCAGGATCGCGTCCAGGTGGTCCGCGAGCCCGAAGCGCTCCACCACTCGCCGCGGCGTCTTCGCCCCGTGGGGCGGCAGCCGGTCCGCCTTGCGCGCCTCATTCAGGAAGGCGTCGAACTCCGTGTACTCCACCAGGAAGGCGCCGGAGTCGTCCCCCTCCAGCCGCCGGCGCATGGCCAGCCGAAGCCCGCTCTTCCCGCTGCCCTTCTCGCCGAAGACCACGCCCGGGCCCGGCATCCGAGGATCGCCGAAGAGCCGGTCGAAGGAGGAGTGCACGGCCTCCGCGGGGACCCTCGGGAGGACCGGGTCCTTGTCGGCGTCTTGCTGGGCGAACGGGTCCTCTTCGAGGCCCCAGTGGCGGCGCCAGGTCTGTGTGAACATGAGCGGAGCGGGGGTCCGGGGTTGGAAGCGAGAGGGGTCCGGACCCGGGGATCATAGGACCGGTTCGGAGCCTGCTCCCGTGGGCGCCCCGGGGAATCGAGGCGCAGGCCGGATCTCGGCCTCGCTCAGAGGGCGCCGATGGCGGGGATGGCCGCGCCGAGCAGGCGGGCGAAGTCCCCCGCGATCTGCTTGCCGGCCTCGACCACCTCCTCGTGGTGAAGCGGAGCGACGGCGATCCCCGCCGCCGGGTTCGTGATGCACGACACCGCCCCGACCCGCAGCCCGGCGCCCGCCGCCGCCTTGGCCTCGAGCACGGTGCTCATCCCCACCGCCTGGGCCCCCGCTCGATCGAGCATCCGGATCTCCGCAGCGGTCTCGTACGTCGGCCCGGCGAGCCCGGCGTACACGCCCTCCCGCAGGTCGATGCCCTGGGCCTCACCCGCCGCGGCGAGCGCCTCCCCCACGCCCTCGTCGTAGACCCGCGCCTGGCGACCGCGCCCCTCGATCGGCGGGACGACCCCCTGCATGTTGAGGTGGTCCCGGATTCGCATGAGGCATGGCACCGGCCAGCCGGGCGCGAGGCCGCCAGCGGCGTTGGTCAGCAGGACGGCCCGGACGCCGAGCGCGGGCAGCGCCCTCACCGCCCGCGTCACCACCTCCGCGCAGTGCCCCTCATAGAGGTGGACGCGTCCCTGCTGGCAGAGGACCTGGACGCCGCCGACCTCGCCGGCCACGAAGCGCCCGGCGTGCCCTGGCACCGTGCTCGACGGCATGGACGGGAGCGCCTCGAAGGGCACGGCCACCGCGCCCTCCAGCCCGTCGGCGAAGGCCCCGAGCCC
>CBFHHK010000488.1:0-1553 GCA_965655435.1 Planctomycetota bacterium
TGAAACCGAACTCCACCAAAGGTCTCACCGCCACTCTCTCTGCCCTCGCGCTCGTCGCCACCGGATGCGGAGGGGGGAGCACCACATCAGCCCCGGCCGTGGACCCCACGGCGTCGCTCGACGAGATCGACACCTCCAACGAACTGGACGGGGTCGTCCCGCTCCCGACGACCGTGGATGACCGCATCCGGGCGGTCTTTGACAAGTACGCCCACCTCGACGCACCCAGCGGCGAGCGAGTCCACTTCCTCGGGCAACCGGGCGTCTCAGACGAGCGGCTCTTCCGGGTCAAGGCGGTGTTCGAGCAGCTGGTGACCGATGCTCCGGGCACCAGCCTCGGGGCGGACAAGAGAGGCGTGCTGGACGCGGTGGCGGCGCTCGACACGACGATTGTCGTCGTGGAGGAGCAGCAGGCCTTTGACCTGAGCGACGCCATGGTCGCGTCCTTCACCCAGCTCTTCGACGGGCTCTACGCGAGCGTCGACTGCTCCATGGTCGTCCAGGAGGGGAGCGCCGAATACCTCCTCCCCGATCCCGCAATCGACGGCACCCTGCTCGAGACCTCCGGGATCCTCCTCCGGTTTGGGCTGGGAGCCACCGTGCCCGACTTCGCCGAGGCGCTCACCCTGGCGCGGCTGCACGCCGAGTCCCAGGGGCTCTACCGCCCCGTCGCTGGCCAGCAACAAGGTCAGGCCGATGCCGACTACCTGGGCCTCATCCTCTCCGTCTACTACGGGGTCTGGGGCCACGACCCGTCCGGTGAGGGGACCTCCGGGGGCTCCGGTGAGTACGACTTCTGTGACCGGTCCACCCTCCAGGCAGGAGATCCCGGCGCCCTCGCCCTGATCGAGTCGTTCTTCGCACCCAGCCAGGCCTTCCCGGCCTACCTCGCCACGTCCTTCAGCGGCACCTTCGAGATGCAGTTTGACCCTGCGCTCGCCTACACCCACCGCTCGCGCTACCTCGAGCGCGCCGGGTTCCGCGGCGATATCACCGGACGGATCAACGGCAACGAGCTCGACAACACCTTCCTCGGCGGCGACCTCGCCGATCAGTTCGAAGGCCGCGGTGGCGCAGACCGAATCGAGGGGGACCGAGGTGCAGACGAGGCCTTCTTTACTGGCCTGTCCAGCGAGTACACCATCGTCGCCGTGGACTCGACGGTGACCCGCGTCACGGACACCGTCCCGGGCCGAGATGGCGCCGACGACGTCCGTCAGGTCACACGCCTGCACTTCTCGGACCAGATCATCGACCTCTGACCTGGCCACCCCTCGCTCCCCCTGTGAAGGCGGGCCGTGCACCCCCCCGGGCGCGCGGCCCGCGTCGTTTTCGACCCCAGCTGGCGCCCCCTTCAACTCGGGCCCGCGATATCCCATCATGCGCCCCATGGGCTTTGATCTGGGGGGACGACGGGCGCTGGTGACCGGCGCTTCAGCGGGCATTGGTGCCGAGATCGCCCGTGAACTCGCGGCTCGCGGCGCTGACCTGACCCTCGCCGCCCGAAGAGCGGACCGGCTTGAGGCGCTGGCAGCCTCCCTCCGCTCGGAGCA
>CBFHHK010000489.1:0-1547 GCA_965655435.1 Planctomycetota bacterium
CCCACCGAGAACCCCGAGCACCGCGCGGGCGCCCTGTATGACGTGATCCCCGCCGGCGCGTCCCCCTCGGTCCCCTGGGGGGAGTTCCACGAAGCACGTATCGTCTCCCGCGGCTCGACCCTGGAGCACTGGCTCGACGGCGCCCTGGTCGCATCGGCGGACACGTCCAGCGACGAGTGGACAGCGGCCGTGGCCGACAGCAAGTTCCGCGGACGCGACGGCTTCGCGGCCGCCGGGCCCGGCCGGATCCTCATCCAGGACCACGGCGACGAGGTCTGGATCCGGGGGATGCGCATCCGCGAGCTCGGCGGCGGAGATCAACTGGCCAACCCGCTGTTCCCCAGCGGGAGCACCGAGGGATGGTCCAACGTCGGCGACGCCCGCTACGAGGTTCAAGGGTCGACGCTGATCGGGCGCGCCGGTCCACAGCAGCAGCAGAGCTTCCTGGTCTCCGACCGCGAGTTCGGCGACTACACCATGGAGGTCGACGTCCGGATCGCCGTCGAGGGCAACTCCGGGATCCAGATCCGCAGCCATGTGGGCAAGGACGGGAAGCTGCGCGGCTACCAGGCCGAGATCGACCCCTCTCCGCGCAGCTGGTCCGCGGGCCTGTTTGACGAGGGCCGGCGCGCCTGGCTCGACGACCTCTCCGACAACAAGGCGGCCAGGGAGGCCTTCGACCTCGACGGCTGGAACCGCTACCGGATCGTCTGTGAGGGGCCCAGGGTCCGCACCTGGATCAACGGGGTCGCCGCCGCCGACCTGCTGGACGGCGAGGATCTCACGGGCTCCATCGCGTTCCAGATCCACGGCTGGGACGACGACATCGAGATCCACTGGCGGGACCCCCGCGTCGAGGACCGAGGCCGGCACGGCTGGGTCCCCCAGGACCCCGCGGCCCGCTGCGCCCTCGGCGGCGCGCCGGGCGCACGCGCCACGGTCCTGGGCGAGGACGTCGAGCTACGGCTCGTGGGCGCCGACGGCGCTGTGTTGACCCGGATTGATCTCTCGGCCAGGGAGGGCTGGAAGGCCGGTGCGATGAACCGCGTCACCGTCCTGCTAGCTCCCGACCGCGCTGCCATTCAGCTCGGCGACCGGACCACCGTCGAGGTGGCGGTGGAGGGCGTCGCGGCGCTCGAGTTCCACTCGGACTCGCGGTCCCTGGAGGTCCGCTCCCTCACCCTCTGCGAGCGCGCCACCGACTGAGGCTACGCGCGGCTCGAACTCGCCTCGCGTCGGTCAGCCGTCCAGCTCGGCCGCCGTCATCGGCTTGACCCGGTCGCCCGCGGCAGCTCGATTGCGCCCGACCGTGTCCAGGGTGACCGGCTCGACGCCGTTGCCCCAGGAGCGGCGGATGTAGGTGAGGACGTCCGCGAGGTCCTCGTCGGACCCCTCGAAGCGCGGCATCTCCATGTTCCACACGCGCCCCTCGATCTCCAGGGGTCCCTCGAGGCCGTGCATGAGGATCTTCACGAGGCGGTCCTGGTCGCCGACCGCGTAGGTGGTCCCGCGCAGGGTCGGCGCCTTGCCGTCCTGCCCGCCGCCGT
>CBFHHK010000490.1:0-1536 GCA_965655435.1 Planctomycetota bacterium
GTCGTAGTCGAACAACGTCCCTCGTAGCGTCATGTCGAACGCCAAGGGAGCCACCGGCGGCTCACTTGTGGTCAGGTCTGAAGCAGCGAGTTCTTCCGATGCGGGGGGGGGCGCCTCGACCCGTCCGCGGGGAGCGATCAATGGAGCGGCGTCCCTTGTCGCCTCGGCGATGACCGCCGGGCGACCGAGCATGACGGACGCTTCGCCCGGACTCTCGGACGCTCCCAGCCAGCTGGCCCAGAGAAAGCAGAGCGCGAGCAGTAGGGCAGGGAGCAGTATCCGCTTGAAGGTTTTGGGGTTCATGGTCCGTGGCTGAGAGGTCGGAGTGGTTGGCTGAGTGGCTCAGGGATGAGCTGGGGCTCTTCGAGTCCAAGGGGCACCGGTCGCGCCATGTCGGCAAGCCCGCCCGAGCCGCGGTGGTGCGGGCGGGGGGCGCTCCGGCGCGGGGCTGATCAGGGGCAAGGGCAGACGGTGCGCGCCTTGAAAGACCTTGTCTGTCTGCGGATCTCGGTCCAGCACTCCTCCCTCGCGGTCGAGCCGTTGACGCCACCAGCATCGACGCCAGTCTCAACCGTGACGCAGACTTTGACGGAGTATCGGATCGTATAGCGGACGAAGACCTCGATGCAGTCACCCTCTACTCCGCCGTTCTGAACAACACCGTTCGGTCCGGACAGGTTCCCCCCGTCGTTCCTCACGGGAACAGTAAACGTCATGCCGCCTCCAGGAAGAGGAGCCTCGATGAGCTCTCCCAAGGGGTCGTTGGGGCTAAAAGGATCCTCCTCCCAAGCCTCTCCCGACCCGAGGATGATCTCCGCATCCGCAGGTGTCCCAGCGGAATTGAGGTGAGTAGTGAAGGTCACGTCTCGGGTCTCTCCCTCTGGAAGGCACGGGGAGTTCGCCGGGGCGGCGCTGAGGAAGAAGCTAGCGGTGACAATGAGGAGCAGCGTGTGACGCATAGTGAAGTGGAGGTGAAGTGTCGGAGAACTAGCGATCCAGGCTGCGACTTGGCGGAGCATGGGATCGTGGGGACAAGCTCCAGCGCGGCGAACCAGCGGTCCGGCGGCGCGAGAGGTGCACCCTCATGGACCGCAGCGTCACCGGTCAAGCGATCGCGCGTCGACGCCCTCCCTGGGAGCTCTGGGCAGGCCCTCCCTTCGCGCTTCCGCAGATCCGGGACCGGACTTTGATGTGACGTCGACTTATCCACAGCCGCTGGACGGGCTGCGGTAGGTCGACCTTCAGTCGATGGATCGCGGGGGAGCGACGTGCCTGGTGGGCCCCCTGGCCCTCCGCCTCGCAGTCGCCGCGCTGCAGCGCGTCCTCCGAGGAGCGGGTCTTGCTGGCGATGGCGACGACCGGACCCGCAGCAGACCGACAGCAGAGGCGACAGCAGTTGGGGAGCGAGACCCTGCCCCACGGAGCGAGGTGGTGCGATGGCGGAGCGCTCGACCGGCCAGCGGCGCGGGAGCTCGATCCACCTCCAGGGGCCCAGGGATCGGGCCTGGCGCCTCCGCCAGGGGGGATCGCGAGTGG
>CBFHHK010000491.1:0-1527 GCA_965655435.1 Planctomycetota bacterium
CCCGGCGCCTGACGGGCCGCGCCTCGTCGGTCCCTGTGGCCGCGATCGCCGAGGCCGGTGCCGCCGCCGCGTTGACCGTCCTCGCGCCGCCCCTCACCGCCTTCGCCGTCTACTTCTGCGTCCTGCACTCGGCCCGCCACGTGGTCCGTACGGGGGAGGTGTTCCAGCTTCCAGCGCGGGAACTCGCGCGCGCCGCAGCCCTCCCGACCCTGGCCACGGCCGCCGCCGCGCCGGTCGCGTTTCACCTCCTCGACGGCGCCCCCGTCGACGCACGGACGCTCCAGGTCGTCTTCATCGGGCTGGCCGCCCTGACCGTACCCCACATGATGCTCATCGAGCCCCTGCGGCTCCGCGGTTGGCGCGCGCAGGCTTCTGAGCGCCTGAGCGCCTGAGTCCCCCAGCGCTTTGGTTTCTCGGCGCTTTGGTTTCTCAGCGCCTGGGTCTCTGAGCGCCTGGGTCTCTGAGGGCCTGGGTCTCTGAGGGCCTGGGTCTCAAAGCGCCGGCGGCCGTCGGCTCAGTCCGCCGCCTGGATCACGTTCTTGATCCACGCGTCGAGCAGCTCCGGCCAGCGCCCCACCGGGAGGTCCGGCCGGCGCATGCCGTAGCCGTGGCCGCCGCGGGCGAACACGTGCAGCTCGGCGGAGACCCCGGCCGCGCGCAGCGCCGAGTAGTACCGGAGGGAGTTCTCCACCTTGACCCAGTCGTCCGACGTGTGGACGAGGAAGGCCGGCGGGGTGGCCTTGGTGACCCGCAGCTCGCTTGAGAAGCGCTCCACCAGCGCCTCCTCTGGATCGGGGCCGAGCAGGTTCTTCTTCGAACCGCCGTGGGTCACCCCGGCGACCATCGAGATGACCGGATAGACGAGCACGCTGAAGTTCGGCCCCGCCTCACCCAGCTGGACCGAGGCGCTGGCCGCCAGGTGGCCGCCGGCGGAGAAGCCCATGATCCCCACTCGCGTGGGATCGACCGCCCAGGCCTGCGCCTTCTCCCGTACCAGGGCGATGGCCCGCGCGGCGTCCGCCAGGGGCGCCTCGTGTCCGTAGACGTGCCCCCCCGGACGAGGGAGGCGGTACTTGAGCACGACCCCCACCACACCACGCTCCGCGAACCAACGCGCCACGTCGTGGCCCTCCTTGTCGAGGGCCAACAGGCCGTAGCCGCCGCCGGGGCAGATCACGACCGCCGGCCGAGGCGCGTCGCCCTCCACCGGAAGGTAAGCGGTGATGGTGGGCTGGTGGACCCCGGAGACGTGCCGGTCGCCACCCCCCTCCCGATCCCGTACCACCTCGTTCGGCGCGTCCGCCGGTGCACCGGGGACCCCCGCTGGCCAGAGCTCCAGCACCACACCCTCGACGCCCGGCGCCGAGGGCGCCTCGGCCGCCACGGGGGCATCGAACGGAGCGGCCGAGATCAGGGCGAGCACGAGGGGGGTGAGCGGCGTCATGGAGCAGAAGCGCGGTAGGCGTGAGGCGAGCGGAGGGCGCCCTCAGCCTACGCGATCGCCCCGCGAGCCCGCTGCGCCGCGCG
>CBFHHK010000492.1:0-1525 GCA_965655435.1 Planctomycetota bacterium
GCACCTGCTGGACCCGCCTGTGGCAGAGTTCCTCACGCTCGACCAAAAGAACGTGGAGCTCGATGCCTTCGTCGCCTGGCGGGTGGCCGAGCCGCGCACGTTCCTGACGAGCCTCCGCAGCCGCCAGGGCGCGGACGATCGAATCGGTGACCTGCTCCAATCGGCGCTCATCGAGGTCCTCAAGCGCGGCCCCTTCTCCGACCTCGTGGGCGAACCCGGCCGGGAGCGCAACCTCGACGTCATCCGTGGCATGGTCACCGATGAGGTGGCGCGGCGCTGCGGGGAGAACGGCTACGGCGTGGCCATCGAGTTCGTGGGCCTGGAGCGCATCACGTTCCCCGAGGACAACAAGGCCTCGGTGGAACGCAGCATGCGCGCGGCGCGCGAGGGCTTCGCCGCGCAGTACCGCTCCGAGGGCAACGAGCGCGCCTCGCAGATCCAGACAGAAGCCAAGCTGGAGGAGTCCCGGATCCTCGCCGACGCGCGCCAGGAGTCCCTCAAGATCCGGGGCGAGGGCGCCGCCGAGGCGAAGCGGATCGAGAGCGATTCGATCCAGCTCAACCCCGACCTCTACTGGCGCCTGCGGTCCGCTGAGATCGCCGAGAGCGCCCTCCGCGGCGCGCTGATCGTCCTGCCCGCGGATCACCCGCTGGGGCAGATCTTCGAACTCATGGGCTCAGCGTCCGGCGCGTCGAGCTCCGCGCCGGGGCCCGCCCCCGAGGCCTTGGAGCGCTCCCCCGGCCTGCCGGAGCCCGTCGCAGAGGAGCAGCAGCCACGTCCCGGGCTCGAGGGCGGCCAGTGAAGCTGGACCGCCGCATTGGGCTGGGCGTCGCCGTGGCGGCCCTCGGCTTCCTCGGGTGGCTCTGCACCGCGACGGTGGAGAACGGCTCCCGGGGCGTGGTCGAGCGCTTCGGCGCGGCCTCGCGCGAGCTGGCTCCAGGGATTCACCTGCGGCTCCCCTGGCCCATCGAGATCGTCCGCAAGGCCGAGGTCGACCGGTCCCTGCAGATGCCGATCGGCTACCGGCTCGTGGACGAGCTGATGGCCATCGAGCCCACGCCCCGCGAGAAGCAATGGCTCACCGCGGACACGAACATCGTGGAGCTCAAGGCGACGGTGCTCTACCGGGTGTTCGACGTGCGCGCGTGGCTCTATGGCGTCTCCGGCGTCAGCGCCAGCGGCGCGGGCGAGCGAGAGAGCGCGCGCTTCGCGCTTCGCCGCCTGGGAGAGGCCGCCTTGACCGACATCGTCGCAGGGCTGAGCATCGACCAGGTCCTGACGGCGGGCCTCGCCGTGGTCCCGAGCGAGGCACGCGAGCGGATCCAGCGAGACGCGGACCGCCTGGGCCTCGGCGTCATGATCGACGAGGTCCAGCTGCTCGAGAGCAAGCCGCCCGTGGGTGTCCGCCGCGCCTTCACCGATGTGCAGGACGCCCTCGCGGACAAGGAGCGCTCCATCTCCCAGGCCCAGTTCGCCGCCAACCGCCTGGAGGTCGCGACCCGTACGCGCGTCGGGCAGATGCTCC
>CBFHHK010000493.1:0-1524 GCA_965655435.1 Planctomycetota bacterium
AATAAGTAACTCAAACGCTAGTTTGTCGTCAACGTCTCCGACCCTCTTCGCCGCGATGTTGGACCGTAAGGGCTGGAACTCGAAGACGCACGTCCCGCTCTTCGCGTCGAAGAAGTGCACCGGGAAGAACGCGAACGAGGGGAGGAACCCGAGCCTGCCGATGGCGTCGATTGCCCCGTCTACGGCTGAGACGCAGTCCGCGAAATCCTTCGGATCTTCGCCGTCTTCGAGGTCGATCCAGAACCTCTCGAACACCAGGTCGATCGCCGCGCCGTCGTGGTCCGTCCGTGACGTCGGCTCGACGCGCCCGGAGCTGGACAGCCACCCTCGGCCGATGCCCCCGGGCCCCCTGAACCGAACGTCGCTCCTGATCTTACCTCCCTCGAGCGAGTACCTCACCTTGAACCTGATGCCGAGCGGGGCGCTGAGGTTCAGCATGTGGGGCATGACGCACACCTCCCAGACCCCGTCGGATCGCGCCAGGCACTCCTCCAGGGTGCCCCCGATATCATTGGACCGAACCATCACGTCCACCGCGGCGGTCGCCGCCTCGGTTGCAGCGTACAGATCCGCGCCACCCACTCTGGCGACGTGCGCGTCGAGCACGGCCACGGCCGACGCCAGCTCGGCGGGATCGCCGCTCGTGGAGGTACCGGGCCGCGCGCGTGCGGCGACGGAACGGTGTCGACCCGCGCGAGCGGCCGACGGCGTCCGCGCCGCGTTTATCCTCGCCACGGGCGTCGACAACGCAGCCATCGTGCTCGCAGGAAAGAGTGCTGGAGTCCAGATGCATAAAAAACTTTATAAAAAATGAATAAATAAGGCTAAGACTCTTATCAGTCGGCAGCAGCACTAGCACTGGGCGTTCGCGACGACCGCACTCGACGTTCACAGCAACATGTTCACAATCACGATCGCCGCGATCGCGGCAATCGACGTCCCACCCCTCGCGCCCTCGCTCGTCGGCTGGTCGAGGATCAGGTCGTCGCCCGACGGCGGCGGTAACGGATCCGCCGCCGCCGCAGTCGCCTTGGCCTCGAAATCGTCAACCACGTTCGAGGGCACCCCAGGGATGGCCTTCAGCTCCGCGACGGGGTCCACCGAGGTCTGCGTGGTGACCCCGGTGACCCCCGCCGCCTCGAGCGAGCTGGCCGCGGCGGTCAGCTTGGAGGTGGAAATCTCGGAGGATTTGAAAAACACCTCCACGTCGTAAGCGGCCGCTTGGAGCGAGCGGCGCCTGGACGACGCCGTGGCCACGCACGCGCCCAGCGAGCTCGAGATGCCCGCCTTTGTGTAGTAGTCGGCGCATGCGCTGGTCTCGTCCGCGGCTGTCACCTTGGCGGACATCTTCTTCACCTTCTCGCCGGCGATCGCGGCGGCGGCGAGGAGCTTCGCCTTTGGCTTCTGCTTCTCCGGGACAGCCGCCACGAGGGTCTCCTTCGCCTTCTCCGCCTCCTCGTGCTTCTTCTCCGTGGAGATCCCGGGTGCCGCCGCGGGGGGAAGAGGCGGGGGTGGGGCTGGGGG
>CBFHHK010000494.1:0-1521 GCA_965655435.1 Planctomycetota bacterium
GCGGATGAGGCGAGTGGGCCTTGGTGGGCGAGTCAGGGTTCACCACCGCGCCGACGCCCCCTTCTGCGTCAGGGCCAACTGGGGCGTCAGGGCCAACTGGGGCGTCAGGGCGGACTGGGGCTTCAGGGCCGACTGGGGCGTCAGCGCGGACTGGGGCTTCAGGGCCCGCTACCGCGTCAGGCCAGCCGCCTTCGCCTCACGTCGGGCGAGGGCCCGCAGGTCCTCGGGGGCCACGAGGTGGAGCCGATCGACCCACCGCGCCCCAACGCCGGGAAGCTCTGACCACCCGCCCTCCAGCGACTCCGCGTGCATGCGCTTGATGAGCCTGCCGAGCAGGCGCCGGTAGGCGGCACCGTGGGGGGCGCCACCCCCACCGAGGTTCCGCCCGGCAGCGTCAAGGAGGTCGATCCACATCAGCCGCGGGTCCTCCAGTACGGCCAACGCGACCAGCTGCGCGCGCTCCTCGAGGGCCTGCGAGATCCGGCCGCCCGAGAAGCCCTGCCCGGCGGCGAAGGAGATCAGGCGGAGCACACGGGTGGCGGTCAGCGGGTACCAAGCCATGCGGTCGCAGAGGTGCGCCTCCTCGTGGACGATGACACCGTCGCAGAACACGTCCAGCGTCGGGACCCTGGGGGCCACGCCGCCAAGGTCGCACATCACCGCGAGGCGCATCCGATCCGCGGCACCGAGGGCGGGCTCCAACGAGGTGGCCGGCGCAGGCGACGGCGACGGCACCGCGAGCGCGGCCGCCAGCGCCGAGCCGTTCGGCGCACCGTCCGGCCCGCTGAAGACCTCCAGCAGTGCCCCCCAGTAATCACGCTCGGTCGCGATCACCTCGAGGTCGATATAGAACCCCTCGTGGAGGGCTGCGCCCGAGATGGCCCCGCCTCGCCGCGTGATGCGCCCCGGCAGGCCGGGGACGGGCGCCCCCGGCGCCCCCCTCCCGAGCCGCCCGTCCTCCTCGCTGAACGAGGGGCCGGGGTGGACGATGCTGCCTGCGGGCCCGTAGCTGATCACGGGCGATCGAAGGCCCCCCTCCGGAACCTCGGTCCAGCCTCCACGCTCAAGGACCCGGGCGACCTCGTCGTGGAGCTCCCTCGCGCTCGTGATCTTCTCGGGATCCGCTCCCGCGGAGACGTAGGCCTGCATGGCGTCCAGGCGCCGCCCGAGATTCAGCAGCGCCCCGAGCGCCGCCCGACCCCGGAGCGCCGCGACCTCCAGGTCCTGCGCCCCCTCCGGGTCGCCGGCGGCGATCCTCGCTGCCCAGGCGACCGCCTCGGAGAACCAACCGACGGCCAACAGCTGCCGCCCGACCTCGCGCAGCTGATCCCTGGTCGGAGCCTCCTCGTCCAGGGAGCGCACCGACTCCATCAACGCCGCCAGCGCGGGATTCAGGGGCAGCCCGCCGCTGTCCTTCACCGCGGCAGGGAGGTCCGCGCACCAGGCCTCCAGCACCGCCTCGGTCCGTCGTACCGCGCTCCCCTTCCCCCCACGCGGCGCGTCACCCGAGCGACTCTCCTG
>CBFHHK010000495.1:0-1517 GCA_965655435.1 Planctomycetota bacterium
CCTCGTCACCACCCAGGTGGGCTCTCCCGTGCTCGGCGTCAACGCCACCTACGGCGAGGCGTTCCCGTGGATAAGCGATCCAAACTGCCACTTGGCGGAGCAGCGGGGCCAGCTGCCGAAGGGCCTCGAATTCGGTGCCTACGTGTTCGACTAGGCGGGCGAGTCAGCTCCCCATGTCGACTCCTGCGAACTCGCCGGCGACGTACGGGAGATTGTCCGATTGCTGCCGGCCAGGCTACTGTCGCCAATAGCTCGTGAGGACGTTGGTCCCGGGGGCTGGGATCGACTGCGTGCCCTGTGCATAGCTATTGACGTCAACACGGGGAGTGCCCGCCATTCCGATGGAGAGGACGTCGACCACACCCGCATCGGGGGCCGCGACAAACAGGTAGCTCGGCTCGTTCGTCGACAAGGTGGTCATTCCAATACGGCGAACGAGCCCCTTCCCGTTTCCCGGGAGTGCGGAGCCGTGACTGAAGCTCGTCACCTCATTGGGCAACCCGCCAAGGTTCGTGAGGTCATCGTAGGCAATGTCGACGGGGACGCCCGAGAGCTGCCCCGCGGACTCGGCGATTGATCGGACAATCTGATAGGTCAGATCGCGGAATTGCGGCGGCTGGCCGGCGACGAGGAGCTGCTGCCCGATGAGGCTGCTCTCGACCTTGAGTTCGGTGACGGCTCCGTCACCGAGCATTCCGGGGGCGCCGGTCATGAGATTGAGCGGTCCCTCGTGAGCTACAAGAAGACCGGGTGGATAAGCGATCCAAGCTGTCAGTGGATAGCCCCCGACTTACCAGGGCAGCCGATGGGATTCACGCCTCACGTGGCCCATATGGGAGGGGGAGGCGCCCGCCGCTCGCACCCTTCGAATAGAATCCAAGAGCTCATGCCCCGTTCAGCAATCCTCGCCATCGCATTCAGTCTTCTCCAAACAGCTTGCTCTTCTGGCAATGGCAGCGCTCTACTCATAGATATGCGCCAGTCCGACCGATGCGTCCTGGTGAGGCTTGGCGATGTTCAAGAAAACGATGACTTGAACAGCGCAGAGTTCGCGCGCATGCCGCTCTCCTCTCGGCACTATCGAGTCGACTCTGCCGTGACGCTTTCCCCTGGGGCTCTCGAGGAGCTCGTGACGCTGATAGCCACCCACTCGTCGAATGCCCCCTCTGAGCACTCCTTCGGCTTCGCTCCGAGATTTGGCATCCTCGCGAGCACTCCGAACGGTGACATCGAGGTTGTCGTCGGCGAAGGTGGAGGCTACTTCAACACGTTCCGAGTGGAGGGTGCTCCGGAGGGACACTACGCTCGCGACGAGATCGTTGATGGGTTCGCGCGGCTGCATGCCGCATCCTCAACGACGTCCAAATAACTCCTACTCTGTGGATAAGCGATCCAAGCTGTCACTTGGCGGAGCAGCGAATCGTGGGGGTGGTTGAAGGGGAACAGAAGGGGCGGGCGATGACCGCCCCGGCCGAGCGCCCGGCCAAGGGATGGGCCCCCTGCGCCAAGGCACAGCG
>CBFHHK010000496.1:0-1486 GCA_965655435.1 Planctomycetota bacterium
TCGTCGTAGCCCTCGAAGAAGCCCACCACCGCCTTGCGCAGCTCGTCCGCGTCGCTGCGCCCGGCCTTGTAGAGGGCGAGCTCCGCGCAGGCCGAGCGGGCGGAAGAGCCCGGCATGAGGACCTCGCCCCGGGCCTTGCCCGAGTAGGCGTAGCTCACCGCCTCGGTGCGGCAGGCCTCCAGGGCGTCGAGGGCGCGCTCGACCATGTCCTCGTCCACGTCGTGGCCCGCCTCCTTCGCGTCGAACAGGATCAGCAGGGTGGAGCCCGTCATGAACGGGCTCACCGCGCGGTCGTTGGCGTAGTTCCAGCCCCCCATGGCGGTCTGGTTCGCCTCGAGGCGCTTGATGAGCTCCTTGATGGAGCCCTTGATCTTGCTGCTCTTCCTGAGCTTGGAGGGCCCGACCTCCCGCAGGGTGAGGAAGAACTGCAGGGCGTACGCGTGGCCCCAGCCGCGCACGTCGTAGCCGCGCTTGGGCCCGATGGCCATGCCCTTGTCGCGCTTGATCATGTCGAGCACGAAGTCCGCCGAGCGCTCGACGGCCTCCTCGAGCGCCTCCGCGTCCTCTCCCTCGGCGCCCGCGCGCAGGAGCGTGTCACAGACGATCGACGTGCCGCCGACCCGATAGCCCGACGGGATGATGCCGCCGCGGACCCGATAGACCCCCTCGTAGGGCCACTCGGCCGCGTCCTTGTTCCCGTAGAGCCCGGCGAGCCGCTCCCGCTCTCCCTCCTGCCAGGACTCCAGCTCATCGTCGGGGAGCGTGCCCACGGGCCGGTCGGCCTCGTAGCTCTCCTGGCGCTCGAGGAGCAGCGCGACCGCCGCTTCGATGGCCTCGCTCAGCTGCTCATCGGTCGGCCCCTTCCGCTCGGGCTCCTGGGCGGGAGCGATGGCGAGGGTCATTGCAGAGAGGGTGGCGAGGAGGAGCATGGGAGCGTGGATGGGAAGGGCCCGCGGGGAGTAGGCTCCGTCGATGGGATCGACGACCGGAGGGGGCGTGGACGCGGTGAAGGTCGCGCTCCTGACCATAGCGTCCGTGACCGCGTTCGCCGGGAACTCCGTCCTGTGCCGCCTGGCGCTGCTCGCGCCGGGGGAGGGGGCCGCTCCCATCGATCCCCTCTCGTTCACCGCGGTGCGCCTCGCCGCCGGCGCGCTCGTCCTCTCCCCCGTCCTCGTCGCCACCCGGGGCAAGTGGCGGGACGCGGGTGCGAGCTGGGGTGGCGTGGCGGCCCTCACGGTGTACGCCGTCGCCTTCAGCCTCAGCTACGTGACCCTGCCCGCCGGGATCGGCGCCCTGCTGCTGTTCGGGCTCGTGCAGATCACGATGGTGGGCGCGGGGCTCCTCGGGGGGGAGCGGCTCGGCCCCGTCCGCGGCGCGGGCATGCTCACCGCCGCCGGCGGGGTGGTGCTCCTGGTGGCCCCCACCGGCGACCTCCTCGCCGGGGCCGACGTGGACCCGCGCGGGGCCGCCCTGATGGCCGCCGCCG
>CBFHHK010000497.1:0-1469 GCA_965655435.1 Planctomycetota bacterium
GCGGTGAGACCTACCTGTACGCCGCGTGGCGTGAGTCGTCCGGTGCCAGGGACGCTACCACGGGCGAGTTCCCAGGGGAGACGCTCCACTTCCATCGCATGGAGGACCTGCTCCTCGACCTCGTTCGCGGGCGAACCATGCGGCGACATCCCTGGGTCTGGCTAGGTTCGAGGATGGTGCAGGACCGGGGCAACGGCGGCGGGGAGGTCCTCGCGGCGGCGTCCACCGGCAACCTGGTCAACGTGGCGTTCTTCTCCCAAGGCGACACCCTGGTCACGGCGGCGCTCCCCGAGTGCACGGTCCAGACGGGCTGGCGCCCGAACGTCTGGCTCCTCCCGGATCGTGGTGCGGAGATCCTCTTCATCATGTCCACCGACGAGCTTGACGGCTTGCCGGACGGTCTTCGCGCCGCGGCTCCCTTCGTGCCAGAGCCCGTGGGGGACTCCGGCGGTCGTTGATGGTGCGCGCGAAGTCCAGCGAGGCGGTGGCCGTCGACCTCCCCGCGCTTCACGCGGTGGGGCGCCTTCACCGGGCTGTGGTCTCGCGTGCTCGCCAGGGGTACGCGGCGCAGGCGCTGTGCGCCGCCATCGGCGCCGGGGCGCTCAGCGTCTCGCTCGGTGTGCTCGGCGGCCAGGGGCTCGAAGACCTGGACCTGTATGTCCTGGCTTCGCTGCTCGCGCTGTCGACCTTCCTGGCGTGGCGCCCCCCCCCCCACCCCGCTCTCGGCGAGCGCTGCCGCGAGGCGCGTCGATGAGGGGCTCTCGCTCGGAGGCGCCTACGTCGCGGCGTTCGAAGCGAACTCGGCGGACCAGCCCTCCGTGATGTCGGAGCTGGGGGCGCAGCGCGTCCTCACCCGGCTCCGTCGAAGAGAGGCCGTGGAGGTGGCGGTGCCGCACACGGTCTCGTTCGTGGCGGTGCCGCTCTTGGCGTTGGCCCTGCTGGCGGTCTCGGTGGGGCTCGAGGAGTCCTCGGGCTCAACGGCGGGCGGCGATCGGGCGCGGACCTACGCGTTCTCTGCCGACCTCGCCTCTCTGGCGCGCGAGGGCGCGGTGCCCATGGACGAGGCAGCGCGCGAGGCCATTCAGCGGGCGGCGGAGGCCGCCGTCGCGTCGGCCTCTTCCAAGCAACGTCCGCAGGAGATGCGCGACCTCGCGGAGGAGCTCGAGGCCCTGGCGTTGGAGGCGCCTCACGGTTCACAGCTGGCAGAAGCGCTCGCCCGAGCCGCGGCCGCGGCCGAGTCGGTCGCGCTGGAGCCGGGGCCGCGCGAGGGCAGCCTCGACGCAGACCGTCAGGCGGCGACAGGAGAGCGGGACGAGGACCGCTCCGGAGAGCCTCGTTCGGATGAGGGCGGAGCAGATCGTGAGGGGGGAGAGGAAGCCGGCCCGGCCTCGGGGATCTCGGTGGGCACCTCTGGCCTTCCCGATGCCGGTGGGCCCGGCGGAGACGGGGAGCGGGTTCCCCGTTCGCCG
>CBFHHK010000498.1:0-1453 GCA_965655435.1 Planctomycetota bacterium
TGCCCGATGGTTGCCACGACTTCGAAGGTTCGCAGGTCGCTCTCGGACGAGGTCATGCGCGTGCCTGCTTCGACCTCATGGCTTCGGACCGCTTGCCCGCCTGAGCTGGCAGCACCCGCCAGGCCACGGTCGCCGGCTCACCCTTGTTTGCTTGAAGCTCTGGCTCGCTCCGCTGATCTGGCTGGGCCCGCTGGGTCTCCTGAGTGGACGGAGCTCCCGCTGCGATGTGCGGCAGCACGCGCTCGAGGTCGAACCGGGCGCTGCCCGAGGCGTAGGCCTCCGCCTTGATCAAGTCGCGGATCGTAGCCGCGGCCTTGCGGCTCAATTCGACGCCCAGGCCACGGACCACCTCCTCGACGACCCGGGTGCTCGCCAGGTGAGTCAGCTCCACCCGGCGGGGGACCATGAGCACATCCTCCGCGTCATAGGGTTGGAAGGCATCGGGCGCGACGAAGGGCGTCCCCGTCGAGATGGAGTTCACCCCGGTCCCGACGAAGGGGTCCGTGACCCGCCGCGGCATGTCCAGGACCGAGGCCGCAACGCGGGCGGTCTCGACGATCCGCTCGGGACGCCAGCCGGAGATGCCCAGGCGGTCGCGGTCGGTGCCGAGATCCTTCAGCTGCCCGTCGGTCGCCGTGGCCAGCACCCCGAGCAGCTCCTCGGTGTTCCCGAGCCCGCTGCGCTCGCCGAGCCCGAGCCACGAGGTGCCGAACATCCGGTGCCCAAGCTCGAGGGCCTGCAGGTTCAGGCCGAGGGCCAGACCGAGGTCGTTGTGGAAGTGGGCGTGGACGCAGACCTCGGGGTCGAGGCGGCGGGTGATTCGCGTGAGCCGGTCCCGGTGGCCCAGGGGGTGCAGCCGGCCGATGGTGTCCGCCATCATGATGACCTCGGCCCCCTCCCGCGTGAGGCGGTTCGCAGCGTCCGCCACCGCGTCAGGCTCGGCCCGACCGATGTCCGCGAGGCAGACGTCGATCGAGACCTGGCCGGCGGCCTCCTCGAGCCCCAGCCGCAGGAGACGGACGGCCTGCTCGAGGGCCTCTTCTGGCGTGGCGTGCAGCATGGCCGAGGCGAGCGGGCGGGAGGCGGGCACCACGAAGAGCACCCGACCCGCATGTGCGTCCCGCATCAGCCCGATGCACTGCAGGAGGTCACGCTCGATGGTGCGACAGACCACCTGCTGGTAGCCCACATCGAGTGCCTCGAGGCACTGCCGCACGCAGTCGACCTCACCGGGGCCGATGGCCGGGAAGCCGATCATGGAGACGAGGCACTCATCGGCGTGCTCCCCCATCACCTCGGCCGTGCGCCGAAAGAGGTCCACGCGCTGGGGGCCGAGGAGCAGGGTCTTGGCCTGGGCCCCGTCCCGCGCCACCTCCTCACAGAGGACGAGGCGACCATCACGGAGGGTCTCGGGCAGGACGCCAGGGCCAGGATGACGGGGGAGAGCTGTGTT
>CBFHHK010000499.1:0-1453 GCA_965655435.1 Planctomycetota bacterium
CGGCAGCCTGCTTCGGGGTCGAACTTCTCCGCGGCCTTCATCAGGCCAATGTTCCCCTCAGCGATGAGGTCTTGAAGGTTCAGCCCCCGATCGTTGTACATCTTGGCGATGGACACCACGAGGCGCAGATTGGCGCGGATCAGGTGCTCGCGAGCCTCCAGGTCACCGGATTGGATCCGGGCGCCTAGCACCTTCTCCTCGTCCGCTGTGAGGAGGGCGACCTCGTTGATCTCCTGGAGATAGCGTTCGGCAGAAATGATAGTGCTCCGTGTCGCAGGGGGAATGCGTGTGCGGAGCGCCCCACAGGGGCACCCCTCTCTCCCCATCGATTCGGATCCCTGCTGGTCACGTCTTGAGTCCTGCGGGCGTTCCTGGGTCACGGTCTCGCAACGGAGATCGTGCTACCCTCCCGCCAGAACATGGGATCGTCCTCCAACAAGCCGGTTGTCTCCGAACAGGACTTCGGTGTGCTCCTCCGGGGGCGCGCGGAGGGGTTCTTGACGATCTGTGCCGTGCCCTCGGCGACACGCTGGTCCAAGCGGAGGTTCTTCGAGGTCTCTGCGAGCGCGGACGAGCTGGAGTCGTTCCTCGACGACCACGGGGCTCGAACCAACCGCACCTTCTCGGCGTTCACCGAGTTGGTGGCGTCGATCCGCGGCTTTGCGCTCGCCGGGATGCAGCTCGCCCACCTGGACCGGCGGCTCGATTCCTACGGCGTCGCCGAGCGTTTGGCGGGGGAAGGGGCGGACGTTCTCGAGCACATGCGAGAGGCGCTCAGCTTCGTCCAGGGTCGAACGGCGCTGCTCATGGGGGCGTTGCTTGAAGAGGGGCGCGAGCTGTGCGTGACGGAGCTTCGGATCGGGGAGGGCCAGCGGCCCGAAGACGCGCTGGAGGCTCCCCCGAGGCTCGCCAACAACGTGGACCTCGACCGGATCGACGATGACGACCACCGCATCGCAAAGGTGGCCACGAGCTACCTCTCGGCCTGCGAGATGCTCGAGAACGTGGGGATTGAGCCCATGGAAGAGCCAGAGCGGAGGGAGGAGTTCCTGCGTTCAAAGTGCAGCGAGGAGGCCGCCCGTGTCTGGGAGGCCACCGTGCACAACCTTCAGTCGAGCTACGACACCTACGTGAAGAACACCGTGCTTGAGACCGGGGACCCGAGGCTCCCGGACCTCCGCGGCCACGCGTCGGCGGCGCTCCACTCGCTGGGGGCGGTGACTCACCTGACGCACTTCGTGGAGCGCCACGAGCGCGGGCTGCGCTCCGACATGGCGGACTCGGTCCTGCAGCGGTTGGTCCCCCGGTCCCAGGTGCGGGATGTGACCTTGAACCGTCTCCTGGTGAGTGCTCAGGCATTCATTCGTAGCGGCGCAGAGATCGCCTCCTCGCTGCTTCCCAGCTACACGAGCGTCTCGAGCCTGGAGCTTTGCCTCCGTGAGGGCATCTTCTT
>CBFHHK010000500.1:0-1448 GCA_965655435.1 Planctomycetota bacterium
GGCTCGTCCGTGGGAGGGTGCCCGTCGGCGAGTCGCTGGAGCACTTCCACGTCCAGCGGCCAGGGGATCCGCGTCCCGCGCGCGCCGGCGGCCTCAAAGCGGTCTCGGTTGGAGTCATGACCGCCGACCCAGAGGATGCGGCTTCCTGGGGCCTCCTCCTGCCAGCGCCGGAGGATGCCCGCGTCCGCGAGTGGAACGCTCTCGAGGTCGGCGATGAGCCTCGCGCCGCGGGCCGCTTCGACGTCGAAGAGTTCGAGGGCGTCATCCGCTCGCTCCACGTGGCCCCGGGGGGCCCCAGCGGCGATGAGGAGCCGGTCCAGCCGAGCCAAGCGGGGCGAAGACAGCACGAGAATCCGGGCGCGAGCCATGCGTCCCAGTCTACGCCCGCTGGCCGCCGATCCCCACGCTCGATCGCTGGACACGTCGCGCGCCCCATTCCGGTGCACCACAAGTGTGAGGGATCGGTGCTGACCCCCTCCGGCCCGGGCTCCCTATAGTCGCCACTCCCCAGGTGCCGAAGATCTCTCCCGGGGGGCGCGACCGAGCGATATTTGACGGAACGAGAACCACGCAATGCTCCCCGGAGAATCTGAAGACAGCGAGACCCAACAGGCCGAGAAGGGCCTGGAGCAGGGGGGCGTGTCCCTGTCCTTGGTCGTCCCGGTCTTCGATGAGGAGGAGAACCTCCCCAAGCTCCACGCCGAGATCGCCCACCATGTGGGCGGAATGGGCGTCCCCTGGGAGGTGGTCTACGTGGACGACCGGAGCGGCGACCGCTCCTTCGATGTGCTGATGGCGCTCCGCGCGGCGGACCCGCACGTGCGCGTGGTCCGGTTCCGCCGGAACTTCGGGCAGACGCCCGCCATGAGCGCAGGCTTCGAGCACAGCCGCGGTGAGGTGGTGGTGACCCTTGACGCGGACCTCCAGAACGACCCGGCGGATATCCCGGCTCTCGTGGCCAAGCTCGACGAGGGCTTCGACATCGTCGTCGGCTGGCGCAGGGACCGGCAGGATGGGCTCGTCCTCCGCAAGGTCCCCTCGAGGATCGCTAACCGCATGATTGCGCGGCTGACTGGAGCGACGGTCCACGACACCGGGTGTACCCTGAAGGCCTTCCGGCGAGAGCTCGTGGAGAACCTCCCCATCTACTCCGAGCAGCACAGGTTCCTCCCGGTCCTCGCCTTGGCGAGCGGCGCGCGCATCGCCGAGTTGGTGGTGAACCACCGCCCGAGGATCCATGGCGTGAGCAAGTACGGGATCGGCCGCGTGGTCCGAGTCGCGCTCGACCTCCTGACGATGAAGATGCTCAGTTCATTCGCGAAGAGCCCGCTGCCGTACTTCACCCTGCTCTCGATCCCCTTTGTGGTCACCCCGCCGATCTACTTCCTCGCGGCCCTCGCGCGGTCTGACGCCCCGACGTTTGATAGCGGCTGGGGCCAGGCGGCTCT
>CBFHHK010000501.1:0-1437 GCA_965655435.1 Planctomycetota bacterium
GCAGCGCGGAGCTCCTGGTTCGGGTGACGGGGGATCTCTCGCCCGGGTTCACGGTCAGCGCGGTGTCCATCGTGAAGGAGGACGATGGCGGGGATCGGCGGCTGCGTTCTTCACGCAGCGCGACCCGCGTCAGCAGCGACGGCATGGCGCGGATCCTCGGGCTCCAGCCCGGCCTCTTCCGGGTCGAGCTGAAGAAGGCAACCCAGGGCAACCGCTCAAGGGGCGGCGCGGCGATCGCCTGGCAGGAGATGACCGTTCGGCCGGGCGCCCAGGAGGTCTCGTTCCGCGCTCCGACCTTCCATCGATTCGTGGTCCACGCGCCGGACCTCTCGGAGGGAACCGGGTTCTGGCTGGAGCGGGAGGGGTCCCCGAACAGCGGCTGGTGGGGCGGCAGCGCGAGCGCAGAGCTTGACGATCAGCACCGCGCGACCTTCGAGGACGTGGCGGCGGGCGAGTACAAGCTCAAGACCTGGTCGAACTCGGGGCAGTCCTCGATGGACGTCACCGTCCCCTCGGGCGAGGTCCTGTTCGAGGTCAAGACCGTCAATGCGTACCGCGTGGGGTCCGTGAGTAAGGGCAAGCTCGGCGAGGCGGCTGGCCTTCAGGTGGGGGACCTGGTGACCGCCGTCAACGGCAAGGCGGTCGATCGAGACTCCTTCTGGAACCGCCTCACCCTGGACCTCGACAGCGAGGCGGTCCGGCTCACGGTGGACAGGAACGGCGCGGTGATCGACGTCGAGCTGGGTCCCGGCAAGCCGGGCACGAACATCTCTCGGCAGATCGGCATCAACTGGGAGCCGGCCAGCCGCTGAGGCGTCGTGCCTCCGCCGGGGAGCGCGGCGGCGCTACTCGTCGCGCCAGCCGAAGAGACCTTCGTGCTCGGCGGTCCGGTGGCACTGAATGCAGCTCTCCATCGCCCCCGCTCCTGTGACACGGCCGGCGGGGTCCACCGTGCCAAAGGCCCACCCGTCCATCGTGCCGGGGGTGTCCTCGGGCAGGCGGAGCATGACGAAGAGGCCCCTGGGCTCCCCGATCCGGTAGGTGAGCCCGTCGCGCTCGGCGAAGGGGATGTAGCCCTGACTCGAGGCCAGCTCCCAGCCCGGGGTCGAGTGGGGGGAGGGCGCGTCCTCCCCCGCGTGGAGCACGGGGGCGAAGGCCTCCTTCACGAGCACGGTGAAGAGCGGGAGCTCCACCTCCTCCTCGGTCCCCAGCTTCATGTACGCCTCGCCCTGGTTGGAGCGGAGCGCGTAGATCTTCGACCCGTGGCCGTCCTCGGCCTCCACCGTGGAGTGCTGTGCCCGGGCGGCCGGGGGCATCATGCAGAGGAAGGGCGACCAGTTGAGGTGGGGCCCCACCACCGGTAGCTCGGGGACCGAGCCCGCCGCGGCGCGGATCATCGCCTCGATCGCGCCGTCGGCGCGCGCGGGCACGACATCC
>CBFHHK010000502.1:0-1437 GCA_965655435.1 Planctomycetota bacterium
CACGCCGACGCCACCATACCCGCATGCGCCCAACCGCCTAAAAATGGCACGCTCGAGCTGCTGACATCCGTTAACGCGTCGTGCGCTTCCCACGTCCCGCGAATCGAAAGCACCACGACGCCTTCAGCCGCGTCCACCGCGACAAACGCGCTCGGTGAAAATTCTGTGCCCGTCCAATCGGCGTCAATAATATCCGTCGGCGCGATCCCAGCACTCTTTGCGCACGCCTCCGTCGCCTTGGCGTGCGCCATCGCGCGGTCGCTTGACGACGCACCGCCGATATCCGACGCGTTGGCGAGACTCGTGAGCTTTTCTCGCAACGAAGCGTCGCCGAGCGCGGCGCTCGCCGTGCCGTACGCCCCGATCGCGTGCTTCACCGCCACGCGCACGCGTGATAAATCATCTTCGCTCGGTACTTCGGGGCGCATGTGCGGGTAGAGCTCGCGCACGGCGCGACGACGGTCGCGTTCGTGCGCGCGTTGCTCGCGCCAGAGCGCGAAACCAGCGAGCGGGTCGAAACTCGCCATGCCTACGACGCCCAGAGGCTTGACTTCGTCCATGACTGCGGCGTAGACGACGCGCAGCGCGCGTTCGAGGTCGAACCATCCAGCGGTGGCGGGTGCGACGCGTGGGCGAGAAGAGGAAGGCGACGCGAGCGGTGTCCCGTCGTCGTCGGTTGCTCGCGCGCGGCTCGCGTCCGTGGAGTTCATATCGCCGGCGATCCGTCGTTCACCGCGCGCATGTCCACGCAGAGCGTGCTATTTCGTGTGCGCGTGTGCTGTGTGTGTGTGCGCGCGCGCGTGCGATGTGCCTGTGGAGAGTCGCACAGTGAAGACGGAGCGACTACGACTGCTACGTATGATACAACAACCGTCTACCGAGTCGGCTTTAATCGGCGGCGAACGCGACGGCGACGAATGTATCCATCTTCCCATCCATCTTAGTCCCCGCAAACGTTCGCTTGACGCCAAATCTAAAATCTAATCCTCGCCCGCGGCGATGACGCGCGCCGAACACGGCCTCTTTGGACGTGAGCTTGGCTTCGAGCGCCGACGCCGCGCCAAACGCGGCGGCCATTTTCAATCCACACACCTTTGACGGGAACGATATCGATGTCGTGAGCTTTGATTCACGCGTGATGTCATGTGTGAGCTCAAGGTCGACGCTGGCACTGACGGTACCTTTGGTGACGCTCGTTTTTGTCGTCGCCTTGGCTGACGTCCCGGAGGCGATTTTCGCTCGCCACTGCGCGCGCGCGGCGTGCGTCCTGAGCACATCCGACGACACGCGCGTGAGCACCTCAGTCGTGGATAATATTTTTGCTAATGTTATTGCTGATGCTGACGCGCCGTTACCTTTCTCGCTGTAGCTCTTTCCGGGCTTTGAAGACGTCGTCAAGGTCGCGCGAGGCGAATGACTGCCAAAGTCGTACGCGTA
>CBFHHK010000503.1:0-1433 GCA_965655435.1 Planctomycetota bacterium
GTGTTCTCGATCAGGGACCGCGGGCGGGGGCCCTCACGCCCCTCAGGAGCGAAATCGACCCAGAAAGTTCCGCTGCTTGTTTCTTCCGGTGGATTTCGCGACAGCGCTACCGATAACCCCATCATGCAGATCCCCAGTCAGCGCCAACAGCAGCCGGTCGCTCCGGCCCAGGTTCGGCCCGCCACCACGCCCGTGGCGACCAAGCAGCAGGCCGTTCCGGACAGCGCCGCAGGCGCGGAGCGCCCCTCGAGCCCCGAGGGAGAGAAGCTCGCCTCCAACCTCGCTCGCCTGGACGGGCTCACCGAGTCGCTCATGGAGCGCCTCCGCTCGGCTTCGGGCGACATGGACCGGAGCGAGTTTCCGGCCTTCCGAGAAGCCGCAGGGCAGCTGGAGTCTGGCCTGGCCCGACTGCGAGCTGGCCTCGCAGACGGCACCATCGAGCCCGCCGACGTCCAACGGGGCGTCGGGAACCTCTTCCAGAACGTGAGCGCGGTCCTGAAGGAGGGTCGCACTCCGGCATCGGAGGCCCCTGACGGGACCGCCGCGGAGGCCGCCCCGGCGCAGCTGGCGGGCAGCCCCTCCGGCAACGGGGTTGAGGCCACCCGCGTGCGTGCTCAGGAAGCCTCCGCGCCCCAGGGTGCGCAGCCCTCCAAGCCCGCCCCGGGGGCGCCTGACGCCGCCAGCGCTCCGGAGGTCGGCGACGTGGTCCGGGACCGCTTCGCAGGGTTCGCCGAGAGCGTCCAGGCGCGGCTGGCGTCCGCGGAGTTCCCTGACCAGAAGCGAGACGCCGTGGCCACGGGCGTGGCCGAGGCCTTCGCCAGCGCCACGGCGCGCCTCGATGCCGCGCTGTTCGATCCCCAGACCGGCGACCCGATCGACCGTGGCACGTTCCAGGACCTCTTTGCGGCGTCCTTCTCGGCCCTCCAGGAGCAGCTCTCCTTCCTGTTCGAGTCCGGTGAGTCCGACGCGGGGTCGCGTGGCGTCGTCTACGGTTCGGATCGCATGGCCGAGGGCCTCGCCCCGCGGGGCAAGGGCCTCGACGTGGCCGGCTGATTCGGCTCTCGAATTCAACCTCCAGAGGCGGGGGGCGCACTTGGGCGCCCCCCGCCTCTTCATTGGTGGCCCGATTCTCCTACACTGGACGGCCCCCGTTCTCCACGGAGCCGGACACATGCAGATCGACGACACTCGAACCGAGCCCCTCCTCGCCATCCCCGGGATCGCGGAACTTTGGCCGATCCTCGCGGTCGTCTTCCTCCTCTTCGGGGCGCGCAAGCTCCCGGAGCTGGCGCGGGCGATGGGGTCCAGCGTGACGCAGGTCAAGAAGGGCCTCGACTCGAAGGAAGAGGAGCCCGCCAAGCAAGTCGAGGGCGCCCCCGGCTCCGACGGCGACACAAAGCCCTGACCCAGCATGTCGGTTCCGACCGACCCTG
>CBFHHK010000504.1:0-1426 GCA_965655435.1 Planctomycetota bacterium
CTCGGCGTGGCGTCGGGCGACACGGTGGTGCTCCGAGTCGAGCAGCCCAGCGCCGTGCCCCGTGACCTCGCCCTCTCCCCTGACGACAACACGGCGGCCCTGCGGGTCACCGTGACCGAGATCCTCTCCGACGAGCGCTTCGGCGCCTTCGCCCTGGACGCGTCCCCGACGCCGGCCGCCAACGCGATGGTGAACCTCGCCTGGCTCCAGGAGCAGCTCGAGCTGGAGGGCACGGCGAACCTGATGCTCCTGGGCTTCGAGGGCAGCCAGCCAGACGGGATGGGGCGGGCGATGGAGCTCGCCACGGCGCGGCTTGCCGAGAGCTGGCAGCTCGCGGACGCCGCACTCGAGGTGACCACCCTCGACTCCGGCGAGCGCGAGCTCTCGTCCACGCGCATCTTCCTCGACGAGCCGGTGGTGGAGCTGCTGGACGGGTTCGAGGCGGCGCCGCTCACGGGCGTGTTCACCTACTTCGTGGACTGGCTCCGCGTGGCGGGCGCGCCGGAGGCGGCGGGCTTGCCCTACTCCATGGTCAGCGCCCTCGGGCCCATCGGTGCGGGCGGCGCGCCGGATGGAGCGCTGCTGTCCCTGAGCCGCGGCATTCCCCGGGGCGGGCTGCGGCTCGGGGCCTGGGCGCTCGCGGACCTCGCCGCCAGCGGCGTCGTGCTGGAAGGACAGCGTCCGCTCGAGCTCGAGTACCACGTGGTCGACGCCTCGCGTCGCCTCGTGACGCGCCGGCACACCCTCACCTTCGCCGGCGCGGCCCCCGAGGTCCCGGACGCTCTGGGGGAGCTCGGTCCCCTCGAGGGGACCCTCGCTGGAGAGGAGCTCATGCCGGACTTCCCCGGTCTCGCGGATGCGGACAGCTGCCGGGAGTGGGAGCCGGGGACGCCGGTGGACCTCGACGCCATCCGGCCCCAGGACGAGCAGTACTGGGATGACTTCCGCGGGACGCCCAAGGCGTTCATGAACCTGGACGACGCCCGCGAGCTCTGGGCCAGCCGCTTCGGCGCACTCACCAGCGTGCGCTTCGACGCCGGGGACGAGGCCGCGGTGCTGGCGGGGATCCGCGCCGGGCTCGACCCCGCCCAGGTGGGCCTGTTCCTGGTGGACGTCGGCGGCGCGGCGCGGCGTTCGAGCGAGTCTCCCACCGACTTCGGCGGGCTCTTCATCGGGCTCTCCTTCTTCCTGATCGCGGCCGCCTTGCTCCTCACCGCGCAGCTCTTCTACTTCGGGGTCGAGGCCCGGGAGCGGGAGCTGGGCCTCCTCGCATCCCTCGGCTTCGCGCCCCGCCGGATCGTGCGGCTGCTGCTCGGAGAGGTGGCGCTGGTTGGCGGCGCCGGGGCGTTGCTGGGGGTCCCCCTGGGTCTCGCCTACACCCGCGGCGTCCTGCGCGGCCTCGACGGCCTGTGGTCGGACGCCGTCG
>CBFHHK010000505.1:0-1419 GCA_965655435.1 Planctomycetota bacterium
GCGTGACCATCGCCCCCGTGTTGGAGGTCGACGGAGACCCCGTCGAGAGTCCGCTCGATGGGCGGGTTTCGGTCACGATGCTTGAGTCCACCGACACGGGTGGCGGAATCTCCCTTTCGGTGGTCCCGGGAGCCTCGAAGTCGGTCCTTGGAGCCCCGGGGGGATCGATGAGCGCCACGTTCGTCTATCTCGGAGACATGAAACTCGAGAGCGGAGAGCGGTTCGAGTCGATCGAGCCTTCGTCGATCACCTTCGAGGTGGCGTCTGAAGAGGTGACGTTGAGGCCGCGTGTGCGATTTGCGACGCCACGAGGGGTCGCCGTGTCCCTTGGAATGGAAGGCGCGTTCTCCGGGCAGATGGTCTTCCTGAAGGACGGCGTACGAAGGGCCGAAGAGCTGACCTTTGAGGACGGACGCTTCTCCTGCCTCGCGCCTCCCGGGACGGACGGGTCGCGGGTCACGCTGCTCGTGGAGGTTGCGGACGGCTCGCTCCTCTGGAAGGAGCTGGTGGTGCCAGCTGGCCCGATCCACCTCACTCGATCCGAGTTCGAGCGCATGGAGCCCGTGGTCCTCGAGCTTCCGGCGGAGCTCGCTCCGTCCAGCCTCATGAGCTGCGCCGTCGAGTCTCCCGAGACGGGCGAGTGCGGCCCCATGCTCCGGATGTTCGCTTGCAAGGGACGCACCGTCGAGATTCTCGCCCCCCCCTCCGCCGCCGCGGTCTACCTCGATAGGCGCCACCGGGTGCCGCTCGCCGGCCGATGAGTTCGGAGCGGGGCCGTTGAGGTCAGCTGCCACCGCCCTTCCCTCTCATGAGCCGGTAGCACTCATCTTGCTCGCCGAGCATCCTGCGTTCGGCTGGGCGCCGCTGGTGGATGGTACGTCTTCCGCCGGCGCTCCCTCGAGGTGGTCGGGGGCGGGATGGCGATCGCAGCCGTGAGGCATTGGGGACGCCATGCGATTCGCATCGATCCAGCATGGAGCAGCGATCGCCGGAGGGCTCCAGTGGCCTTGAGCGCTGCGCGCCGGTGCCTATCGGGGGGCTGTCCCGAAACCGTGCCTGGCCTCGACGGCTGGGCCCAGCCAAGGCTCTCAGCGGGGTGGGGGCTCGTTCGAGCGTGACCGGAATTACGCTAATTCTCGCTCTCGCCGTTGGCGCTTGGGTGGGTGCTACGCTGTGGCAATGGTGTCTCCGTTCCAGTCCCCCATTCATCGATCCGGTCTTCGTTCCCTCTTCGAGCCGAAGGTCACGCTGTCCTGCCTCGGGTCCTTGGTCTTGGCATCGGTTGCCACCTCTCAGTCGTTTGGTGCCCAGCAGGTGATCACACAGAGTGCGAACGATGCCGTCTCGGTCTACGCCACCGACCTGGACGGGGACGGGGACGCGGACGTGCTGTCTGCGAGCGCCGTCGACGACAAGATC
>CBFHHK010000506.1:0-1417 GCA_965655435.1 Planctomycetota bacterium
ATCGGGGCGCGGCTCCGTGAGCAGGGGCTCCAGCCCGCCGGCCCCGCACCCCGGCGCGAGCTCCATCGGCGCCTCACCCATGTCCTCACCGGCCTCCCCCCTTCACCCGAGGAGCTCCAGCGCTTCGAGGCCGACCCGCGGCCCGACGCCTACGAGCGCCTCGTGGACCGCCTGCTTGCGTCCCCCCACTTCGGCGAGCGCTGGGCGCGGCACTGGATGGACGTCGTGCGGTACGCCGACTCCCACGGCTCCGAGGGGGACCCGCAGATCCCCTTCGCGTACCGCTACCGCGACTATCTGATCCGCGCCTTCAACGAGGACCTCCCCTACGACCGCTTCGTCCGAGAGCACGTGGCGGGAGACCTGCTCGACCCCCGCCTGGACGCGGCGGGGCGCCTGAACGAGTCGATCCTCGCCACCGCCCACTGGCGGCTCGTCTACCACGGCTACCTGCCCACCGATCCCCTGGACGAGAAGGTCCGCTTCGTGGACGACCAGATCAACGTCCTCGGGAAGGCGTTCCAGGCCCAGACCATCTCCTGCGCCCGCTGCCACGACCACAAGTTCGACGCCATCAGCCAGGCGGACTACACGGCGCTGTTCGGCGTGCTCGCGTCGTGCCGCCCCGGCATCGTCGACGCCAACCCCGACGCGCTGAGCCATGGGGTCGACCTCGAGCTGAGGACGATCCAGGGCGGGCTCCGCGGCGCCCTCGCCGAGGACTGGCTGGCCGCTCTGCTGGAGGCCTCGTCCCTCGAGCGGATCCGAGTGGCCGCCGGAGAGGACCTCGAAGGAGACCACCCGCTCGACGCGGTGCGGCGGGCAGCGGCGGACCCCGAGTGGCGCCGCGGCGCCGTCGGGGCGGAAGATGACGACACCGCGGAGGTCGACACCGCGGAGGACGGGGCCGGACAGACCGCCAACGCAGAGCGGTGGGACTTGACGGACCCGGAGGAGGCGGAGCGCTGGTTCAGCCACGGACCCGGCCTCGAGGCCGGACCTGTCCGCGCCGGCCGCTTCACCGTCGCGGTCGAGGGGCCCAGGGCCCTCACCGGGGTCTATCCCGCCGGCCTCTACACTCACCTCTCGTCGACCCGCCAGCGAGGGGTGCTGCAGTCCCGCCGCGTCGACCTCGGGGAGGACGTCGCGGCCTGGGGCCTCGTCGCGGGCGAGGGCGCCCGGTTCCGCCACGTGGTCCAGGACTATCCGCGCCAGGGGACCGTCTACCAGACCGCCGGGATCGGCGGCGGGGGCTGGGACTGGAAGCGGCTCGACCTCGCCTACTGGGCGGGCGACTCGATCCACGTGGAGCTCGTGACGGGGCAGGACGCCCCGGTGGAGACCGCCGGCAGCGACCGCAGCTGGTTCGGGGTGCGCAAGGTCGCGCTGCTCCCGCGCGGGGAGGAGCCCGCGCGCG
>CBFHHK010000507.1:0-1401 GCA_965655435.1 Planctomycetota bacterium
AGAGGGGGCCGGGGGGGCGTCAGGGGGAGCTCTGGGCTCATCCGACGCCCTCACATGAGTCGAGCGTGCGTCCGGCGACAGGATCTCGGAGAAAATCTGGGCTGGGGGCCGGAGTCATCCATCGGAGACGCTCCCGTCGATCCTCTCCTGCTCCCAGTCGTCTACCGCGCGGGCCAACGAGGCAGAGGCCACCGAGGAAGGAAAGACGGGCCAGACGAAGACGCCTCCGGTTTCGTCGCTCGAGAGCGCGCGCGCGAGCGGGCCCTCGGAGTCGAGCTCGATCGTGTTGACCGGGGCGCGGTGCAGTCCAAAGGACAGAGTCGCCTCGGTCGCCTCTCCGAAAAGGTAGGCGCGACCATCCCGAGCCCCGGCGACGACGAGCCCCAGTTCCGGCGCAAACGAGGCGCTCGTGAAACCCGCCTTGATCGGGAGCAACCGGGGTGAGGCCACGCCATCGACCACGTCGATGAGCTTGAACGTGGTTCCAGCGACACGCGACCCAACCGCAACCTGTCGGCTGTCTCCGCTCCATACGAGACGGTCCGTTCGCATCACGGTGACCCGCCTGCCGACGAGCTCGCGGCTCTTGAGGTCCCAGGTCGCGATGAAGGTAGGGAAGTAGCAGGCGGCGAGGCGCTTCCCGTCGGGGCTCAACTTCATCGCAAAGACAGGATGTCGTCGAGAGTCGTCGAAGGGAGCTGCGAGCATCAGGTCGTCGAAGGGGCGGTTGAGCGTCGGGCCGCCGAGGATCTGGATCTGACCGTCCGGGTAGCCGAGGGCCACCCGCCCTCCTTCAAGCAGGCAGCTGAAGGTGGCCTGTCGGCTCCCGTCGACCTCGATCAGGCTCCCTCGCGCGGGCTCCCAGAGCTGAGCCGATCCGTCCTCTCGATCGAGCAGACCGAAGGCGCCGTTGGCGGAGAGCGACGAGGCCGTGGCTGGGCCTCCCAAGTCCACCATGTGCTCCAGCTCCAGGGAGTCCACCTCAGGGTCCACGCGCCAGAGCATGGCCTGGCCGCGGGCGCCGACGGTGAGCAGGTGGCCGCTCGGCGTCACCTCCGACGCGCACCCGAGCTCCTCCTCGAGCACCCGCTCCCAGAGGACCTCTCCGGGAGAGGGCTCTCCGGCAGGGGCCCTGGGGCTGGGATGAGGCGTGGCGATCAGCTGGAGGCGCCCGCTGCGATCCACGAGCAGGGCGCGTCGCCCATCGCCGACGAACTCGGCGGTCAGGAGCTTTGGTCCGGCCTCTCGGACCTCGAAGAGTTCAGGCAGAGGCTCGGCCCGCCAGAGGTAGGCGTTGCGGGACTTTGTTGTGAGGACGAGGTGACGACCACTCGCAGACCAGCTCAGGCCCGCCGGCCGGAACTCACCCGTCTCGTTGACGAGGACCTCCCCCGATAGCAC
>CBFHHK010000508.1:0-1400 GCA_965655435.1 Planctomycetota bacterium
CTCCTCAGCGGTCTCCTCAGCCGTCTCCTCTCCCGGGGCCGCGGCCCTGCCGCCTGCCGGGCCCTTGCGCGGGGACGGACGGCCAAAGCGGCGGCCTGCGGCGGGGCGTGCCGGGCAGAGCTTGAACCACGGGCCTCGGATCTTTAGCTTTCAGCCGGGGCAGGGCTGTTCCCGCACAGGCAGCCAGGCTCCTTCACCGCACCGGCCCCGCGCGCCCCTCGATTGGAGGGGCTCCGCGACGGGCCGAACCACCCAGGGCACACCATGACGCGCCGTAAGGTCACCATGCTCGAGGCGTTCCAGGACTCCGCGAGGACTTCCCAGGAGCGCCGCGACGCCGCGCTTTCGAGAAACCAGGCCGCCGCAGGAGATCGCGAGCTCGGCGCGGAGGACCCCCACGCTGGGACCTCCCACGCTGGGACCTCCCACGCTGGGACCTCCCAGGCTGGGGAGGATTCGCGGACGGCCCCGAGCGTGCACGATGGACCCGCCGTGGTTCCCGTGGCGGGCTCTTCCGTCGGCGGGACCTCCGCCGCTGAGACGTCCGGCGCCGAGACGTCCGGCGCCGCTGGCGCTCGCGCAGATGAATCGGTTGCGGGAGCTTCCGGCGCAGCGGTCGAGGCCAAGCCTGAGGCCGCAGCGGGGCTGAAGCTGCCCTTCAGCGGGTACGGGTTTGCGGCCCTGCAGGTCCTGCTGCTCGCGGGCGCCTTCCTGCTCGGCCGCCAGTTCGAAGAGCACGGGTTCGGGCTGCGCTCGAGCCAATCCCAAGACACCGCCGGCCAAGGGGGCCTTGAGGCGGCCAGCTTCGGGCTGCCGGGCTGGTCCTCGTCCTCCCGTCAGGTTCCGGCCTCCGGCGATGCTGTCGGCGTGAGCGCCGGTTCGGTTGACGCTGGTGCGGTTGGTACTGACGGTCAGCCCGCCACGGGCGAGGGTGCAGAGAGCGAAGGTTCCGACCACCTGTCCGTCGCCCGCAGCGGCGGCGGTGCCGTGCGCGGCGGGGCGGAGGGGAGCCTGGCTCCCTCGGATCCCGACACCGCCGCGGACCGCGCCTACTGGGACCCGGCCATGCGCTTCACCGTCCTGGCGGCCAGCTACACCCGGAGTCCGGCCAACGAGGCCCTCGCCTGGGGCGCCTATGACCTGCTCGGCGGGCTGGGCTTTCCGGTCGTGAAGCCGGTCAGCAAGGGGATCCGCATCTTCCTCCACGTGGGCGCCGCGGCGTCGTTGGACGAGCTCGACGGGCTGCGAGACGAGCTCCAGAACCTCCGTGTTGGACCGCGCCAGCGGCCGGAATTCCGCACGGCCTACGTGATCAACATCAAGCGCGACGGGGACTGACGGCGGGGCGGCGGACCGCGGCGCGAGGCCCGGGTCTGGAGCGGCTGAGCGCCGCTCCAGAC
>CBFHHK010000509.1:0-1398 GCA_965655435.1 Planctomycetota bacterium
GAACCCGTGAGCGTTCGCCTGAGTGGGCGAACCTTTGACCTGAGGCAGCATGTCAGCCGCGGGCTCGACGTCCCGATGGCGCTCCGCCTCCTGGCTCATCGTCCGGGGCTCGTCGCTCTGGACAGCGCCAGCGGGGCGCCGGGGCGCTGGTCCCTGGTGGCGTTCGATCCGATGGAGGCCCTCCCCGGCCTGGACGGAGAGGGCCCGGACGATCTTGTCCAGCTGCGCGGCGTGCTCCGCGCCATGGCCTGGGATGGAGACCTCCCGCCGGGGCCGTTCAGCGGCGGCTTCATCGGGGCGCTCGCGTACGACCTGGGCGTCGAGGGGGAGCGGCTGGAGCTCCCGGCGGCGGCCTGGCCGCAGCCACCGGTCGCGGGGGGCATCTATCGTGACTGGTTGGTCTTCGAGCACGACCGTGAGGGGGCCGTCTGCGGGGCCCACCTCGTGGTCGCGGATCAAGCAGGCTCGAACGATGACGGCGCGCTGCGGGCGGCCGCGGTCCTCGAGGACCTCGCGCGCGAGCGGCCAGCCTCGGCGGTGCCCTCGTCGGCTGAGATCCGGCGGCACGCCAGCCCGGCGGAGCATCAAGCGCGGGTTGAACGAGCCCGCGCGCTCATCGCCGAGGGGCAGATCTACCAGGCCAACCTCTGCCACCGGATCACGGCCCCCGTCTCGACGGGGCCCCTGGACCTCTATCTGGAGCTGCGGCGACAGAACCCCGCACCCTACATGGGCTACCTGGGCTTTCGGTTCCCCGATGGGGCACAGGGGGCCATCCTCTCGTCGAGCCCGGAGCTGTTACTCGAGCTGGAGGGGCGCGACGTCGAGGGTCGTCGAGCGAGGACCCGTCCGATCAAGGGGACGATCGCCTCTGGGGCAGACGCCGGCGCGGACGCGCTCCAGAAGGAGCGCCTGCTGGCGAGCGAGAAGGACCGCGCGGAGCTGGCGATGATCGTGGACCTCGCGCGCAACGACCTGGGGCGCATCTCTGTCCCGGGCGGGGTCGAGGTCGGCGAGTTTCCGCGGCTCGAGACGTACCGGGGCCTCCATCACCTGGTGACGGATGTGACCGGGGAGGTGCGCCCGGAGTGCTCGGCCGTGGACGTGGTCGCCGCACTCTTTCCTGGTGGGTCCATCACCGGCGCGCCCAAGCTCCGGAGCATGGAGGCCATCGGGGAGATCGAGGGGGAGGGGCGCGGGTTCTTCACCGGCTCGCTGGGCTTCATCGACCTGGCGGGCCGTGCCACGTTCAGCATCTTGATCCGCACGATGATCCACCGGACCTGCGCGGCGGGGCCGCAGGAGGTCTCGTTTCACGTCGGGGGCGGGATCACCTGGTCGTCAGATGCGGAGGCAGAGGACGCCGAGACCATGCTCAAGGCGTCGGCCATGATCGCC
>CBFHHK010000510.1:0-317 GCA_965655435.1 Planctomycetota bacterium
GTTCAGCTGGCCGTGGAGCACCCGCGCCCGGCCGGGGCAGCCCGCCGGCAACCGCCTCGCCGCCGGTGAAGTCCCGGAGAGCCTGCGCCTTCACCAGCAGAGCGCCCACCTCAAGGAGGGCCTCCATGGGCCCGGAGCGACGACGTGGCCTCACCCCCTGGCCTCTGCCACGGAGGAGCTGGTCACGTACGCTCAGGAGCCGGTCACCTCCAACGCTCCCACCGTTGAGTTCGAGGGGTTCTGGTGGTCCCCGCCGGGGAGACTCCCAGGCGCCGAGGCCGCGCCGAGCGCGGTCCCCTCGCCCGCGGCCGGGTCCA
>CBFHHK010000510.1:327-1376 GCA_965655435.1 Planctomycetota bacterium
CCGAGCCAGCGCCCGAGCGGGCTGCGTTCTCGCCGGACCAGTGGCGCGGCTTCTCAAGGGAGGACCTCAACCACTCCGGCGCGATCGTCGCCGAGAGGTCGAACGAGGTCGAGTACCGCGTTCTGGGCCAAGGCCGCTGCAAGATCCTCGTCAGCATGACCGCGACCCAGCCCCGCTGGTGCTTCACCCCGAAGGTCGACCTCCAGATGCAGCCCGGCTCGGTCGCCGTCATCGAGAGCGACGGGACCCTGCGGATGTGCTTCGGTGAGGTCGCGGAGTTTCAGCCCCCGCCCGGGCGCCCTGGCTTCGACGCGCTCGCAGACTGAGGCCCCTGGCCCCCGGCGTCACAGGCACGGCCTCTATTCCGCGGGCGCGCCGTCGTCTCCGGACGGCTTGACGCCGGCGAGGCGTTGTCGCAGATAGCTCGCGCGCAGCTTGTCGCGCTCAGAGGTGTCCAGCAGGTTCTCCTCACCGCCGGGCGCCGCGAGGACCTGGATATGGCCGCGCTGAACATGGAGCGCGAGCTCATTGAGGGTCTCCATGCGGGCCCCCCCGAAGATGCCCGTGTGCAGGCCAAGCCGCACCGAGGAGAGGTGCGCCAACGCGGCCTCAGTGGGCATCGCCCTAGAGGTCCGGAGCGTGCCGAACGACTGCGCGATGCGGTCCACGAGCGGCTGGCGCATCTCGCTCACGAGCGCCTCACGCATGCGCCGCTCGAAGCGGACAATCTCCGGAACGAGCGCCCGCAGGTCATCGATGAGCTCGGCCTCACTCCGGCCGAGGGTGACCTGGTTGCTGATCTGGTAGAGATCCCCCGCCGCGCGGCTCCCCTCTCCGTGCATGCCGCGTACGGCCAGGCCGGTCCGCTGGGCGGACGCGAAGACCTTGTCGAGCTCCGCTCGGACCATGCCGAGCGCCGGGAGGTGCAGCATGACGGACGCGCGGAGCCCCGTCCCCACGTTCGTCGGGCACCCGGTCAGGTACCCCAGCCGTTCCGAGGTCGCGTAGGGCACGCGCTCCTCGAGGAAGCGGTCGAGCGTCTCTGCGCG
>CBFHHK010000511.1:0-1369 GCA_965655435.1 Planctomycetota bacterium
CGGGGCTGGTCCAACTCAAGAACCTGGAGCGGCCGACGTCGGCCTATCAGCACTTCCTGGACGTGATTGACCTGGAGCCGGCGAGCGAGGCGGCTGAGATCGCGCGAGAGGGGATCGAGTTCATCGAGCGGTCCGAAAGGGGAGACGCGAGGTGAGGCGCTCAGAGGGGCACGGCGCTGCGGGGCTCTTATCCTGCGCCAACTCCGGGGTCCGGGCAGCGGCGCTGATCCGATGACGGAGGGCGCCTCACACAGCCGCCGGCTCGCCGCGAGCCTGGTCCTGAGCTGGTTGCTCTTCTCGAGCGCCGCCGTCGTCATTGTCATCGCCGCGCCGGCTCCGCCCGCCACGGTCGCCGCCTCGAGGGTCGCGATCACCGCGCTCGCGTGGGCCTTGATCGCGCGCCTCCGCGGCAGCGGCCTCGGGCTGGCGGGGCTCGACGGAGGGACCCGCTGGCGCATCTGGATCTCCGGAGCGCTGCTCGGCGCGCACTTCTCGCTCTGGATCCTGAGCCTCACGCTCACGTCGGTGGCTCACGGCGCGGTCCTGGTGGGGCTGCAGACGCTCTTCGCAGGGCTCTTCGGGCTGGCCCTCGGGGACAGAGCCTCCTGGCGGCTCGTGGCCGGCGTCGCGGTCGCGCTGCTCGGAACGGCAATCCTGACGGGGTCAGACTCGGGGACGGCGACACTGCTCGGTGACGGGCTGGCCGTCCTCGCGGGTGCATGCAGCGCTGCTTACCTCGTGGTCAACCGGGGAGTGGGGCATGCCCTCCCCCTCCCGGTCCTGCTGGCCTGGGTCAATGCGGTGGCGGCCCTCACGATCGCGGGGTGGATTCTGCTCAGCGCGGGGGAGATCTGGGTCCCGGACGCTGGTGCGGCAGAGGTGCTTGCGATCCTCTGGCTGGGGCTCGGCCCTGGCCTCTTGGGGCACGGCTCCATGAACTGGGCGGCACGCTCTCTACCCGTGCACGTGGTTTCGTTGACGGTGCTCCTCGAACCGGCGGGGGCTGCAGCCTTGGCGTGGTTGGCCCTCGGCCAACCCTTCGGTTGGGAGGAGGTGGTCGGGGCCGCGTTGCTCCTCGTTGGGGCGGGCGTCTCGGCCTCAGATCAGGGGCGGGGCGCGCCGCCGGACGAACGGAGCGCGTGAGCGATCGCCGCGACGTGCCCCGCGGTGGTGCCGCAACAGCCGCCGACGATCTGTAAGGCGTGAGCTCGGACCGCACGGGCGCACCAACTCGCCATGGCGTCGGGGCTGACGGGCCACTCCCACTCCCGGTTGACCATCGTCGGGAGGCCGGCGTTGGGCCACGCCCCAAGGGGGCCTCGCCAGGCGGCACGGATCGCTGTCAGCGGAGGGTCCATGGGCTCGGGAC
>CBFHHK010000512.1:0-1362 GCA_965655435.1 Planctomycetota bacterium
GGCATCGACCCGGACGGGGAAACAGACACGTGGCGGTGAGCAGGCCGTGCGGCGCGAGGGTCGTCACCTCACCGCCGCTCGGAGCTTTGGGGCCTTGGGGCCGGACCGCCGGTGCCGCCCTACTCGATCGGGATCTGCACTTCGTTGCGCCGGAAGAGGGGGATCGTCCACGGCGGGTCGTAGGCCGCCGAGCGCGGGGCGTCGGTGGCGACGAGGCCCCTCTCCTTCATCCACGCGCGCAGGCGTTCGGTCTGCGCCTCGATCTTCCTGGTCGAGCGGAGGCCCGAGTAGCGCACCACCGCCACCTTGACGCCAGGCACGAGGGCGAGCTCGACGTTCGGGTCGGTCGGCACGGGGAGGGTCTCCATGGTGTACTCGCTGGGGAGCACGAAGGTCTGGACCCAGGTGCCCTCGGCGGACTCCTCCTGAAAGACGGGCGTAGTCATGGCGATCGACTCGCTCTCCGGAGCCGTCGCGGGCTTGACCTCTTCCTGGAACACCGGCGTCGTCATCGCGACGCTGTCGCGGGTCACGTTCTTGCCGAAGATGTAGCCCCCCAGGCGCCGGAAGGCGGCGCTGCCCGCCTCGCCCATGTCGCCGGTGGTGACCGTCCGCGCGACGAGGGCGTCCTCGTACTGACGCACCTCGAATTCGCCGTCGTCGAGGAGCACCTCGTGAGCCGCCTCCTCGTAGCCGGAGCGAATGCCGAAGATGGAGCCCCCCCCGAGCAGGCCGCCGACGAGCGCCGCGCCGAGGGCGCCGAGGCCGAATTTCGTTCGTGTCGTCATGAGAGGTGCCGTCGGGGCCAGGCCGCGCCGCGTCAGCCTACGGGAGAGCCGGGCCGGGGTCGCAGAAGGTGCGCTGGACCCGTGTAAGAAGCACGGCGACCGCAGAGGACCGCGGAGCCCCCGGCTGCGGCGCGAGGGTCATCCGGGAGTCGGACCGCAGGGTGAGCGGCCGGGTCGGCTCCCGTCCGTTCCCGTCCGCTCCCGTCCATGCTGGCCTCGGTTCTCCCCCAACCCGTCGGACCACCGATTGGACGTGGCACAGGGGCCGAGGCCTCGCCCGGGTTGGCACCACCTCGCCGGGAGCTCCGTGCTCATGCTCCGCGACGCTCATGCTCCATGACGACACGGCCGGAGGGAACATGAGACCGCCCTGGGGCTCCCTTCCAGCGGGGGGGCGAGGCGCTGCGTCGCCATGGAGGCCGCCACGCCCTCCCCCGCCCCTGGGCCTCCGCCGGGGGCACGCCTGGCAGCGCTGTCCGCGCCGTCATGCCAGGGCGCTTCCCCTCGGCTCCAGCGCCAGATGAGAAGCCGCCCGGCGGGCGCTGCCACCCGTCACTTCCGCGCCTCTTCGATC
>CBFHHK010000513.1:0-1361 GCA_965655435.1 Planctomycetota bacterium
GTGCACCGACGAACGTCACGATCTTGGGTGCCGCGAGTGCCGTGGACCTGGACCCGGGCGCCATCGCCGCTTCGTTCGGGGCTCCGGAAAGCGCTCCAGAGTATGAAACCGTGGGCGACGACGTCGACGCGCTGGAGAAGGAGTTCGCCGGTGACGGCGTTCGGTTCTCGGACAGCGACGGCAGCGAGGACATGTCCAGCCGGCGAAAGAAGAAGGAGAAGAAGAGCAAGAAGAGTAAGAAGGAGAAGAAGGAGAAGAAGGAGGCGAAGGGAGCCGCCAAGGACTGGGACGAGAGCGATTGACCAGACTTTTTATTCCACTCGCGAACTAACGAACTGACGCTCACGTTCACTACTACGCCGACGGGCATCCCCGCGAGATCTCCACGAACAGCACCACGTGGATCAGCGCCAGGTACGAGAACACCAGGTTCCGTTTCAGGTTCCGTCGTCGCCCGCTCATGAGGCAGCTCATGAGTGTACCGTCGGATCCCCCGACTGAATCCATCAAGCCGGCACCCGCCCTCAGCGGAGACTTCCCCGGCGTCGACGAGGGACCCAACGAGGGAGAGACTTCCCCCGCGCTCATGGATATCTGCCACTGTAGACTCTTGTTATCCTTCTCCAACGACTCCACGGTGGCCCGGAGCCGCTTGGAGAGGGCCTCAGCGGACGCGACGCGTTTCATGAGGACGGATTCGTCGTCAGAGCCCCGGAGTCCCGGCGGCGGCGGCGTCGTCGGGACATCGGCTTGTCGTTTGAACCTCGCGGTTTCCTCCTTGGCGTCGCCGAGATCACGCCGCAGACTCTCCACGAGTAACTCGAGCTCACCCACCCGCGCGGATTTGACGTCATTTGACGCGCTCGAGTTGACGTCCACGGCGCTCGAGCCAGCCGCCGGTGTCGCGCGAAGGGAGGCGAGCTCGAGCTCATCCGCGCGGGCGTTCGCCTCCTCCGCCGCCCGCTCCGCGCGCGCCAAGGACTCCTTCAGCCCCTCCACCTCCCGCAGGTTACCGGCGCTGCGCTTCTTGTCATCGCCCGTCGATCGTCTCAGCGACTCCAGCTCTTCCGTCAGTTCCTCCTCCTTTTTGGCGAATTGCGTTTGGACCATCGCGAACCGCCGGCCGCGCTCCTCCGATTCCTCGAGCAATCGCTCCGCCTCAGCCTCGGCGGCGTCTGCCCTCTCCTCCGCGGCACCCACGCGCGCGTCTGCCTCGGCCTCGGCGCTTTCCGCCGCGCGCATCCGCTCGAGGGCCTCGTCCCGTTCCCGCTCGGCGGCGGCTTTCGTTTCATCGGCGACTTTCAACTCTTCGTCCGACGCATCCGCCAGTTCCACCAGCTCCGTCCTCGCGCCTTCCAGCT
>CBFHHK010000514.1:0-1354 GCA_965655435.1 Planctomycetota bacterium
GCGGCGGCCAGGGATGCGGTCAGGAGCTGTCGTCGGTCGATGGGGCGCTTCATGGCCCCATCCTAGTCGCCCCTTCCGCCAGCGCGGTCCCCGTTCAGCCCGCGCGGTTCTCGATCAGCGCGGCGAGCCGCCCGGTGGCCAGCTCCGCGTCGTCGATGGCGCCCGCAATGCTCGCCGCCTCGGCGACGCGCAGGTAGTAGTCGAGGCTGCGGGCGTGCTCCTCGTGGTTGGCGAGCATGCGGTTCTCCTGCAGGCCGTTGAGCCACGCGAGGAACGCGATGCCCGACTTGTAGCGCTGGACCGGCGCCTCGAAGATCACGCGGCCGAGCCGCTCGCAGCGGCCCATGAGCTCGCGGTACCCCTCGACGTCGCCGGCGTCGAGCAGGCGCAGGGCCACCGAGGCGGGGCGCGTCACCGCGGCGAAGATTCCAAGCAGGGCGTGGCTGAAGGGACCGCCCGCGAGGGGGCGCCCGCCGAGGGGCGCGAGGTCACTGGCCGAGCCCGGCTGGCCCTCGATGAGCGCGGCGAAGTTGTAGTCGTCCCCGGTCAGGATCACCTGGCCCCGGGGCGCGAGCTCGGCGCGCAGGGTCTCCTCGAGCTCGCGGTCCAAGAGTGACAGCTTGAGGCCGCGCACTTTCTCCGGGTCGTGGGTCAGCACCCGGCGCAGGGAGTCCCCGGGGAAGTAGCCCCGCATGGAGGGGTGGAACATCTCCCCGAGGTAGTGCAGCAGCACCTCACCCTCGGACGCGTCGATGACGTCGGTGTAGAAGCGGACGAACTCCTCCTCGCCCGCGCCGCTCCCCGTGAGCCAGGGCTGGGGGAGGAGGATCGGGATGCCGCCGCAGCCGCGGACGAAGCGCACCTGCTCCGCCATGGCGCCCGCGAGGGCGTCCAGGTCGGGGATGGTGGCGAGCTGATCGGTGGAGGCGGCGCCGACGAAGCCGTTCTCGAGGCCCAGGGCCCCCGTGCGCTCGATGAGGGCGCGGGCGCCGTCCCAACCCAGCTCGAAGCGCTGGGCCGTGTCCATGGCCTCGGCGACGCCCATGCCGCAGCGGTCGATGCGCTCCCGAAACGCCATGGTCGCCTCCCAGTCGATGTGGGCCGCGATCTCGTGGGCCGTGCCCGGCCGCTCCACCGAGTGGGCGACCTCGGCGTACCCCGGGAGCATGGTCACGTGGGCCGCGGCGAAGCAGCGACGGGGGAGGGGTGCGGCTCTGTCGACCCGCGCCTCGAAGGGGGCGAGCACCGTGTCCTCCAGCTGGAGGGTACGCCCGTCGGGACCGTGCACCGTGGCGCTCATCCGAGCTTGCTCCAGACGTAGTCGCCGAAGCTGTAGGTGAGGAAGGCGGTGAAG
>CBFHHK010000515.1:0-1338 GCA_965655435.1 Planctomycetota bacterium
TTGCAACGCAGCCGATTGAGGGAGAGGTCGTGGAAGAGGCCGCCGAACGCGTTGGGGCTGAAGACGTCACACTCGACCTCCACTGCGCCGCCCGGATCAACGAGTTCGATGTCGAGCTCATCCGAGATGGCGAGGGCCCGCTCCTCCACCACATCTGCTCCGAGGACCCGCGCCCCGAGGACACGTGCTCGGCGAGCGACGCCCTTGCCCACGGCCCCGAGTCCCTGAACCACGATCGTCCTCTCGCTCCAATCCTCCTCGCCAAAGCGTGAGCGGAGCGCGGCCGCCATCCCCTGGAAGACCCCCTCCGCGGTCGCCTCTGCCAGCTCGCCTGGTCCGGCGTCACCGGGGTCGGTCACGAAGGTCGTCCGTTCCGCGACCGACGCGAGCTCAGCGGGCCCGGTGTTCACGTCCGGCCCGGTGTAGAAGGTGCCACCGAGGGTCTGGACCACGTCGCCGATGTGGCGGTAGGCGCGCTCCCAGTCGACCTACTCGTCGTCCATCAGGACGATTTTCCCGCCCCCCGCGGACAGGTCGAGCAGAGCCGCCTTGTGGGTCATCGCTCGCGAGAGGCGGAGGCAATCGAAGAGCGCCTCGCGTTCGTCCCGGTATTCCCGGCGCCGAATCCCCCCGAAGGCGGGCCCACGCACGGTGTCGTGGATCCCCACGAACGCCCGCAGCCCTGACCGACGGTCGTGAATCGCAGAGACCTGCTCGAAGCCCTCCCGGGCCATGGCGTCGAGGACGTGGACAGACATGGGTGGAGAGAGAGTAGCGGCGACCACCTGCGTGCGGTCCCGGATCGCCCCGGAAGCTATGGTTGTCGGGAAGAAGGCTTGGGTCCGTTCGTCTGGCCCCCCTCAGTTCCTCTCAGCCCCCCGATCATGCGAATTCTCCCCATGGGCGCTCTCTGCGCCGCCAGCCTCGCGCTCACCGCGTGCAACACCCCTGCAAACCAGGGCGCCGCTACTGAGGGCCAGGAGGTCGAGTGGATCGGCCCCGAGGGACCGGAGCCCTATGACCCGGAGCTCACGCGAGACCGTCGGTTGGCGGGGGACGTCCTCGCGGACATCGACAAGTCTCTACGCATCTGGAACAACATCCTGCTGACCGGGAGCACGGCCAAGGACGGCTCAACCCTGAACATCGTCGAGGCAGACCTTCGGAGGAAGGTCAACGCCAAGCGGCCCTTGCTCCTCGAACAGCTGGAGACCGGGCCCCCGATCAACCGCCAGATCGCCGCGACCTCCCTCGGATTCAGCTCGAGCTCTGACACCCTCGGCCCGCTGGTCGGCGCACTCCGGGACGACTCGCCTGACGTCGTCGCGAACGTCCTGC
>CBFHHK010000516.1:0-1334 GCA_965655435.1 Planctomycetota bacterium
CTCGTGGCGGCCGCGGGCGCCGCGGGGCTCGGCGCGCGGGTCGCCTTGGTGGAGCGCCACCTCCTCGGCGGCGACTGCCTCGTCACCGGGTGCGTCCCGTCCAAGGCCCTGATCCGCTCCGCGCGCGCCGCCCAGGGCGCCCGCAGGGCCGGCGCCCTGGGCGTCCACACCGGGGAGGTGGCCGTGGACTTCCCGGCCGTCATGGAGCGCATGCGCGCGCTGCGCGCCGGGATCGCCCGCCACGACTCGGCCAGCCGCTTCCGGGACCTCGGCGTGGACGTCTTCCTCGGCGAGGGGCGCTTCGCCTCGCCCACCACCCTCGAGGTGGGCGGCCAGACCCTCCAGTTCGCGCGCGCGGTCATCGCCACGGGCGCCCGGGCCGCCATGCCCCCCATCCCTGGGCTGGAGGAGGCCGGCGTCCTCACCCACCGGACGCTCTTCTCCCTGGAGAGCCTCCCGCCCCGGCTGGCCGTGATCGGCGGGGGCCCCATCGGCGCCGAGATGGCCCAGGCCTTCGCGCGCTTCGGCTCACAGGTCACCCTGCTCGAGGCCGGCCCGCGCCTGATGGCGGCGGACGACCCCGCGGCGAGCGCCGTGGTCCTGGACGCCCTGCGCGGCGACGGCGTGGACGTGCGGCTCGGCGCCCGGGTCGAGGCGATCCGGACCAGCGGGGAGCTGCGGAGCCTCGAGGTCAGCGGCGGGGAGGCGCTGGAGGTGGACCAGGTCCTCCTCGCGGCGGGCCGCGCGCCCAACGTGGAGGGCCTCGGCCTCGAGGAGGCGGGCGTCTCCTTCGACCTCCGCGCCGGCGTCGAGGTGGACGACCGCCTCCGCACGTCGAACCGCAGGGTCTTCGCGGCCGGCGACGTGGCCTCGCGCTACCAGTTCACCCACGCCGCCGACTTCCTCTCGCGCACCGTCCTGCGCAACGCGCTCTTCTTTGGCCGGGCGAAGGCCAGCGACCTCGTCATCCCGTGGGCGACCTACACCGACCCCGAGGTCGCGCACGTCGGCACCACCGCCGAGGCCGCCACGCGCGCCGGCGTCCGCCACGGCGTCATCGAGGTCCCCCTGCAGGACAACGACCGGGCTGTCCTCGACGGCGAGCCCGCCGGCTTCGTCAAGGTGGTCCACGACCCCAAGGGCCGCGTCCTCGGCGCGACCGTCGTGGCCAGCCACGCGGGCGAGATGATCGGTGAGCTCGTCGGCGCCGTGCAGCGCGGCGCCCGGCTCTCGGAGCTCAGCGCCGTGATCCACCCCTACCCCACGGTGGCCGACGCCATCCGGCGCGCGGGGGATCAGTTCAACCGCACCCGCCTGACCCCCGGTCGCGCCCG
>CBFHHK010000517.1:0-1317 GCA_965655435.1 Planctomycetota bacterium
GTCCCAGGCGCAGGAGATGGACCGACGAGTCCGTGAGGCCCTCGAGGAGCTGGGCGAGGCGCGTGTCGAGGGCTCTGCGGGTGGCGGGGTCGTCGGGGTGACCGTCGACGGCCTCGGGCAGATCCAGCACGTGCAGATCTCGGACGAGGCGCTGCGCGCGTCCGACCGTGAGGGGATCGAGGATCTCGTCCTCGCGGCGACCCGCGACGCCCAGGCGCGCGCCAAGCGAGAGCGGATCGAGCGCCTCACCCAGGTCACCGGCGGCGTCCAGCTGCCGTGGTTCTCCTGAGGGCCAAGGCGGCCCAAGACGACGACGAAGCATGGCATACCCCGCCCCTGTCGAGGCCCTAGTGCGCGCGTTTGAAGCCCTCCCAGGTGTGGGGCGGGTGAGCGCCGAGCGTCTCACGTTTCATGTCCTCCGGGACGCAGCCGCCGGACGCGGCCTCCGTGACGGACTCGCGGTGGCCCTCGATAGCGCGAGGCGTTGCTCGGAGTGCGGCAACATCTGCGAGAGCGAGACCTGCAGCGTCTGCGCGGACCCCGAGCGCGATGCCTCGACCGTCGCCGTCGTGGAGGAGCCGCGCCACGTGGAAGCCCTCGAGCGAGCCGGCGTCTTCGGGGGCCGCTACCACGTCCTCATGGGCGCGCTGAACCCTGCGGACGGCACCGAGGAACGCCACCTCGCCGTGGAGGCCCTGCTCCGCCGGGTCCGAGATGGGGGGGTGAGCGAGGTGATCCTTGCCCCGGATCCGGACAAGGAGGGGGAGGCCACCGCGCTGCTCGTGCTGGACGCGCTGGAGTCCTCCGGAGTTGAAGGGCTCACCGTCACCCGCCTCGCCAGGGGCCTGCCCGCCGGGAGCGCGATCGAATACCTCCACAAGGGGGTCCTCGAGGACGCTCTGGAGGACCGCCGAGCGATCCGACGCCGCCAGGGATAGGCCCGCGGAGCGGGGCTACGGGATTCGGTCTGATTGGCCGATAAGCCCTCCGATGGCGAAGCTGGGGCTCAATCACGGTCTGCACCAGCGCCAGGACATGGTCCTGGCGCCCAGGATGCTCCAGGCCATCGAGGTGCTCGCGCTCCCTGGGGTGGACCTGGAGGGGTGGCTCACGGACCAGGCTGAGGAGAACGCAGCGCTGGTGGTGGAGGGCCCGCGGGCGGCTGCGGAGGGTGGGGGCCTGGAGCCGGCACGCTCACGGGCCGCGGCCAGGCAGGCCAGCGACGACCACTACGCGCTGCTGGCTGCTCAGCCTGACCGCGGACTCTCCCTCTCGGACACGGTCCAGGAGCAGATGTCGACGCGGGAGGCCACCGAG
>CBFHHK010000518.1:0-1316 GCA_965655435.1 Planctomycetota bacterium
TCTCCTCACTGCCCTCGGAGGTCCCCGACGCCTTCCCGGAGACCGCTCGCGCGGCTCGACTCCGGGAGGTGGGGGACCCGGTTCGGGTGCTCGTCGTCTACCCGGGCGTTGCCGGCTCGGGGGGCGGGGCCGCCGGGGCGGCGGGCGGAGCGGGCCTTCTCGGCCCACGGCGAGGCGCGCTCGATGGGAGGGCGTTCGACGGCATCGACTTCGACTTCATTCGCTCCAGTGACCTGCGGCCGCGGCTCCTCGGGGACGATCCACCCGACGTGGTCGTCACCCTCGACGTCCCCCTCGCCGGTCTGCCGGGCGCGGCGCTCTCGGCGTTCGTCCTGGCCGGGGGCGGGTGGCTGCGGTGTGCCGGCTGGACGGCGCTGCGTGAGGACGGGTTCGAGCTCGAGCCGCTCCTCGCCCTCGTCCCCGACCGCGAGCCCCGGGAGCCCATGGATGTCGTCTTCTTGGTCGACGGCTCGGGCAGCATGGGTGGACCGCGGTGGGAGCGGGTACGGGACGCGCTTGGCGCGGTGGTGCCCACCACCGCGGCCCGTGATCGGATGGAGCTCCGCTTCTTCACGCAGGTCGTGACGCAGCCGAAGCTGGTCTTCGAGGCCTCGGCAGACCGCGGTCCAGAGCGGGCCCGGGAGCGGAGGGAGGCGGTGGAGGGCCTGGTCCGCGCGCGAGTGCCGGGCGGTTCGACGGACATCCTCTACTCCCTCGACGGGCTCGCCGAGGCACGGGAGCGAGACCCGCGCCCGGGGGCTGAGGGCGCAACAGGGCCGGGGGGCACCGGGATGATCGTGCTCATCACCGACGGCCTGACGGACTCGGTCTGGAGCCTGCGTCGGCAGGTCCGGGCCCGGGTCGCCGCGGCGGGCGACCGCCTCGTGGTCGTGCAGGTCGGGGAGGACCCGGATGGCGTTGACTTCCTCGCAGGCCTCCTCGTGGAGGGCGAGTCGGTGCTCAAGGCGGGTGAGCTTGAGGGGCTCGAGGAGCTGCTGCATCAGGAGCTACAGGACGTCCGGTTGGTGGAGGACGCCGTCGTGGTCGCGGCGCAGGCGCCCTCCGGGGACGCGTGGATGTTGGGCCTGAGGGACGCGGTCCTCGACGCCGCCGGCCTCGACCGGCCGCTCGTTGTGAACCGGGTGCTCCGGTCCCGGCCGGCGGAAGGGGCGACGGCGCTCCTCGACTTGGAGGTCCCACCGGCGGCTCTGGTCACTGGCGGGGCACAGGAGCGTGGGACGCTGATCGCCCTCGCCGCGCGCGGTCAGGGGACGGTCGCCGGGCTCGCCGTGCCCGCGCTCGGGTTCGGGGAGGAG
>CBFHHK010000519.1:0-1289 GCA_965655435.1 Planctomycetota bacterium
AGGCACGCGCGCGCAGCTGCTGCTGGCGGCGCGGCTGGCGTCGCTGGAGTGCAGCGAGGGCCCCCTGGGTCCGCTGCCCCTCTGCCTCGACGAGGCCCTCTCGACCACGGACCCCGGGCGCTTCTCCGCCATCGCGGACGTGCTCTTTGATGAGGTCGACCGGGGGCGCCAGGTGATCTACCTGACCGCCGACCCCGGCGAGGTCCGGCAGTGGCTCTCCATCTGCAGGGCGGCCGGGCGGCCTGAGCCCCAGGTGGTGGACCTCTCGAAGAGCGGCAGCGACGGCGCGGACTGGAGCCAGGCGCTCCCGTCGGGGCCCGCCGAGCGCGATCCGCTCCCGGATCCTGCCGGGCACGACGCCGGCTCCTACGCGCGGGCGATCGGGGTCCCGCCGCCCGACGGGGCGCGGTCGGTGGCGGGCTGGCACCTCTGGCTGGTGCTCCGGGGCGATCTCGCGGCGCTTCGCGACTGCCTGGAGCGTCGGGTGGAGTCCATCGGGGTCTGGGAGAACGTCCGGGGGGACGGGCTGATCGAGGCCGCGATCGGCGCCGAGACCTGCGCCCGGGTCGACCAACGCATCGAGTTGACCCACGCGCTGGCCCGGGCCTGGCAGGTGGGCCGCGGTCGGCCGGTGACCTGGAAGGACGTCGAGGACTCGAAGGCGGTGACCCCGACGTTCGAGGACGCAGCCCGCGATCTCGTGCTCCGGCACGGGCGGGACGCGGCGGCCCTGGTGTCGGCGATCCGGTCGCTGTCCCGCTTCCGGGAGAAGAGCGCCGACCAGCTGGAGGCGCACCTCACCGACATCGGCTGCCTCCCCGACCAGCCTTCCCTCGAGCCGGATCAGCTGGTCGTGAGGTCCCTGGCGGCCTGCCCGGATGCGGTGGAGCGGCTGGGGAAGGAGGCGGCCGAGTACGTGGAGTGGTTGATCGAGCTGCTCGTCGCGACGCCGCCTGGGGGCCCCTCAGCCCTGGAGCCCGCGGCGCAGGGGTAGGGGACGTGGCCAGTCCCCTCTGAAACGGGGCTGCCCCGTTCGGTCTCGAGGCGGAAGGCCTTGGGACGGAATGTGTGGGGGCCGAGGACGTGCTTGGTGACGTCCTCCGGGCCCAGGAAGCCCGTCTGGAAGAGGTCCCCGTCCGTCCCGTTCGAGATGTTGTCGACGGTCCTGTGGTCCTTCAGGTCTTCGCAGGGCTTGTGCGCCACCGTGCTGCAGCGGACGACCGCCGGGCGAGCCTCCGCAGAGACGGCCTTGTCAGGAGCGCCGCTCGCGCTGGGGTCGCGGCTGCGGC
>CBFHHK010000520.1:0-1287 GCA_965655435.1 Planctomycetota bacterium
CGGCCCTGGCCTCTGGCCATTGCGCGACCACGACCAACACATCAGCGCCCGCGCGGAACGCCGCCCGCGCGACCGCGGGGAAGCGGAGGTCGTAGCAGATGATCGGCGCGATCCGGGCGCCGCTCGAGGGCAACACGGTCGGCGTAGGGGCGAGGTGCCCGGGGGAGAAGGCGAGGCTCTCCGCCGTGGGAGAGAAGAGGTGGACCTTGTCGTAACCGCCGACCACCCGCCCCCCCACCAGGACGTGGGCCCGATTCGCGGGCAGGCTCTCGCCCGCCACCGCCGCGGGCCCGGAACCGATGACGGCGAGCTCCAGCTCCCCGGAGAGTTGGGCCACCCTGGCCACCGCAGCCTCGGCGTCGGTCACCTGCGAGCCGTCGAGCCCCGCGGCGAAGCCGGTGGACCACATCTCCGGCAGCGCCACCAGCTCGGCCCCCGCTGCGGCCGCCGCCTGGACTCCCTCAACGACGGCCTCGAGGTTCCCCTCCAGGTCTCCCGCCCGGACGTCCATCTCAAGGGTCGCGACACGCATGGGAGGATCATGACTTACCAAAGCCCCGCCGCCAATCACCCGGGCCGGCCGCGGGCCCGAGAAGGCCCAATCTGCCGAGCCCGCCCCTTGCTCGGCCCCGGCGGTTCCATCCGACCGCCCACGCGCCCATGATCATCTTCCGATGGCCGCTCCCCCCTCGATCAACCAGCACGCCCACAGGCTCAGCCACCCGATGGGCGAGGCGCTCGGGCGCTTCTTCGCCAGCGGGACGCCGTTCAAGCGCCGTCTGGAGACGTTGGTCTTCGAGCTACCAGCGGGCGAGTCCGATGAGCTCATGATGCTCATGAAGGAGAGCCGCGGCGCCTGGGCCATGCTGCTCGGCCGCTCCTCTGGCCGCGCGCTCTTCCTCGGCAACGGCTTCTCGGGGACCCCCGTCGCCCTCGGCACCCTCGGGTTCGACGTGACGGTGGCCGAACCCCAGCACGCCCGGCTCCGATTCGCCCTCGACCGGGCCCAGGCCCTCGCCCCGGGCTCCACCAACGCCGCGGTGGCCGGCGGCGACCGTCGCCTGCCGTTCCTGGACGGAGCCTTCGACCTGGTCGTCCTCGAGGGCGGGCTCCCCTCTCCTGCCACCGGGTGGGGCTTCCCGACCGACGAGCTCCGGCGGGTCTGTCGGGGCGAGCTCATCATCACCGCCGATAACCGCCTGGGCTACAAGCGCTCGACAGGCCGGCGCGGCGCCTTCCGCCGGAACCCCGCCCACCTCCTTCGGGAGGTCCTACGGCCCTCTCGCG
>CBFHHK010000521.1:0-1280 GCA_965655435.1 Planctomycetota bacterium
CGAGAATGGCATGGTACTTCTCGTAGTCGATCGTGGAGGGGTCAAAGTCCGCCGTCGACTGCGGCAGCGTCGATTCGGGAGCAAAAATCTCCTGGCAGTAATGCACCCTGGTGGGCGAGCTGCTGGTGTACGTGAAGCCGTAGTCCGCGGCGACGGGGACGCTGAAGTTGCTCGGACTGACGCCGAGAATGCCGTGCCCGCCGGAAAGGTAACCGTTGTCGCCGGGGACCATCTGGTTGATGTGGCCGTGGCCGTCGAAGTAGATGATCCGGCTCCCGAGGTGGGAGCACCCGGGAAGGTCGAGGAGGAGCTGCCGTGCCCGGGGGGTGACGACCTGGCCACCGTACGGGAGGACCCAGCTCTGGACGGTCTCGTTCCCGTTCCAGTGCCCGAGGAGCAGCAGGGTCTCGTCCTCACCAACGCTGTCGCCAAAGAAATCACAAGCCTCCTCAAAATATGGCAGGATCTGTTCGGCGGGGTATGCGCCGTTGAAAAATAGGACTCCGTATCCCCCAAATTTATACCAACCTATGCTGTTCTCGATCGAGGAGGTGGCGCCGATGCTCTGGTACTGGACGCCGCTGCCAGCCGGCGGATCATCGGGATCGACGGAGTAGTCGAAGTAGCGGCTGGCGTTGGTCCGGCTGAAGACGGTGTCGATGCCAAAGTACTGGAGGCTGTACTGCAGGGGATCATATTTGACGCCCGAGGCGGGACTGCCGCCGGTCCAGATGTCGTGGTTGCCGAGGATGTAGACGAGCGGCTTGGCCATGGCCTTGAGGGACAGGCGCTTCCAGAAGGACGTGGTGATGGTCCCGTCCGAGTCGTAGAAGTTGTCCCCCAGCAGGACGAAGCAATCGAAGCCCCCGTCGTCGGGATCGGCCTCGGCGAGCGCGTTGATCATGGCCACGGACTTCTCGTACGCGTCGAAGTACTGGCCGAAGGAGCAGCCGACGAACTTGGAGCTGATGCACGGGTCGCCCCACAGGACGCACCGGGCGGGCTGGCCGTCCTCGGGGATCCGGACGGTGAAGGCGGTGCCGTCCACCTCGAACGGATTGCCGACGCCCGGCACGACGTTGACGATGACGGAGTGGACGAACGAAGCACCCGAGGCGCCGTACTTGGTGGTCGTGGTCCAGCCTCGGAATTCAATGGGATCCGGTCTGGCGACACCAGATCCCAGCAGCAGAGGGTCATCCTGCTCCAGCTCCGGCTCCTTGACCTGCTGGAACGGGTTGCCCTCGGCATCCAGTGCGTCCTCCAGCCGGCCCGTGCTG
>CBFHHK010000522.1:0-1278 GCA_965655435.1 Planctomycetota bacterium
TCCGATCGAAGTGCTCAAGGAGGATGGATTCGCGGTCGAGAGCGTCCCTGGGCTCAAGTTCCTCGCGGACTTGGAGAACCTCGCCGCTAGGCTCGGCCGCTTGACCGCCAGCGCTGACGGTGGTCCCGACGTATCCAGCGCCGTGTTCACCGAGGTCAATGCTCTGTCAGCCGGGCTTCGCGGTCTGACGGGGTCGGGGCGAGTGGAGCGCTTCCTCAGTGACTGCAGCGAGAAGCCCGATCAAGGCTCCCGCTACATGTACGGAGACCAACAGTACACCGGTGGTTGGTTGGCCTTCAAACCCAGATCGAACCGTGAGCGCATCGAGAAGATCGTCGCAGATGTGCACAGGCGGCCCCCTGTCGATTCTGGGGCGAAGGCGGCGGACCTGTCCGCCACTGGGCCCACCTCGGGCGGGCAGGGCGGTCCGGGTACGCGCGACAGCGGGGAAGAAGAAGTTGTGCGCGTCGCCTCGGCGTTTGAGGATGACCCGCCGCTGGCCAACGCCGTCGGGGCTATTGAGGCCCTCATGAGCCAGAAGGGGGATGAGGGCATGAGGGATCTCTGGCGAGCGCTCTACGACGTCGAGTACGACGAGGAGAAGCTCGTGGAGCGCCGAGAGAGCCTGACTGTGGCCATCGCTGCGATGGAGGCTCTGTTGAGGGAAGAGCGTCAAGCGCTGGAGGAAGCGGCGGCGGAAGAGGCGACGCGACTCGCCGACTTGCCTGCGAGCGACTCGGAGCAGCGACGAGAAAAGATCGGCCAGATTCGAACCTTCTTCGAGAGGTTCGGGAGCGAGGCGGTCCCCCATATTGGTGGCTTCCTCCCAGCCTTCACGAAGGGCCTCGAGGACGTGCTGCTAAACGCCGGCGGGGACGTCCACCTGGCTGGTGTGGAGGAGCTGCCTCCGGAGTTGAAGGAGCTCGAGGACTCCCTTGAAGAGCTCGAGGCCTCCCTCAAGGACTCCCTCAAGTGGCTCCCGGGTGGCCAAGCGGAGGAGCTGGCCAAGCAAGTGGACGCTGTCCGCTGGCTGGTGCTGGCCCAGCAGTGGTGGTGCGACCGCCGTTTGGACGTGGCCGAACCCGAGTTTGTCCAGAAGCATGAGCTGAAGGACGCGGAAGCCGCCTGGCGGGACCTCCTCACCTTCCAGATCAGGGCAGAGGAGGGGTGGAAGAAACTCAAGGAGAAGGAGAGTCGTTGGATCTACCACAGCCGCCCGAGGGGTGCATCAGGAGGGACGCGGGAGCTGGAGTGGACCGTCTTCGAGGTTGTCGAGAG
>CBFHHK010000523.1:0-1275 GCA_965655435.1 Planctomycetota bacterium
TCGAAGAGGCGCGCGGCCGTGTCCTCCGGTCGGCGCTGGTGACGCTCCAGGAAGGCATCCACGGCCTCCGCGTAGACTCGTCGAGCGACGGTTCGCTCGTCCGCGGCATAGGCGTGGACGCCGCGCGCCTGGACGAAGGCGAGGAAGGGAAAGGCCTCGACGCCAGGGTCCTCACGGGCCACGCGAGCGATGGCTGCTGTGTGGATCGATTGGCCTTCGGTGGCCACCTCGATCGGGTGTCGGGAGAGGTCCTCGGCCTCGCTCTGCCGGAGCGGCGAGACGGCGAGTACGAATCGGCAGTTGGGGTTCACGGCCCGGACGGTCCGGATGGCACGCCGCAGCTCGGCGGCGACCTCGTCCACGTCCGCGACCAGGAGGTCAAAGAGCGCGTCATCCATGCCCCACGGCTTGCGCGCGAGGACGTGGTCGGTGCCTCGAAGGCGCCAGACCTCGTGCTGGGTCAGGGTCAAGACGAGGACCTCGGCGCGGGTCAAGGCCTCACGCGCGGCTGCAAGGTGGGCGTTCCAGGAGTCGATCATCGCCGCCTCGTTGGCGTGAAAGACCTCATCGCGCCACGGGTCCACCAGCTGCGATCGGGTCCCCTGCCCCCGACGCCAGTGCATCATTGGCGGCACCCGCCCCAGGAGCGCCGCCTCGATCTCCTGACGTATCCCTGCCGCGTGATAGAGATTCCCCCACGCGGCGCTGGAGTGCTGCAGTTCGACGCCAGGTACAACGGAGCGCTCTGTGACGAGATATCGCGCGCGACCACGATGCAGCACGTGAGCGATCGCCGTCGAGAAGCAGCAGCCCATCGAGAGAATAGGCGTCGTGCGGTCGAGGATTGGAGCGTACCCGAGGAAGGAGCGCGCCTCGGCGCTGGACCAGGGGCGGGCACGATCCGGCAGCGCGGCCGGCGCGCAGCCGAGGTGCGTGCGAGCTGACGCCCGTCGCTCAAGGGTTAGTTCCAGCGCAGCGGCGGCCTCAAGGGCTTGGTGGTGCCGCCGATGGGTGGGGCGCCCGAAGCGGCGCCTGATGGCCGCGACCAGGCTCGCGACGCCTGGGCTGGCTGAGCCGGCCGCGGCGAGGTCGTGGATGAGCGCCTCTCGCTCGGTGGCGTCCCACCGGACCTCAAGCGAGTCCACCAGGTGGAGGATCAACGTTCGGTCGGTGACCGGTTGACCCGCCTGGGCGAGAACGGGTTCGGCGTCAATGAACGCGGATGAGCGGTCCAAGCGGCGAGTGGGGTTGAGGCCGATGAAGGGGCGAGGGGGC
>CBFHHK010000524.1:0-1232 GCA_965655435.1 Planctomycetota bacterium
GTAGCCCTCAGCCGCCAGGGCCTCTGCCACGGTCTCGAAGCGCGGGTGCAGCGCGAACACGTTGTCTCCCCGATGCCCCGGTCCCGGGAGGAACGAGTGTGCCCCGTGCTCAAAGGGGAAGAGCCCGGTGAACATCGACGCGTGGCTCGGCATCGTCCAGGGCGCCGCGGAGTAGCTCGTGAGGTACCTGGTCGCGCGCGCAGCGAACCGATCGAGGTTGGGGGTGGCCCCCTCCGGCCCCCCGTAGGTGGAGAGGTTATCCGCCCGGACGGTGTCCAGTGAGATGAGCACCACCGTCGGCGGCGCGGCCCCGGCGGGAGCAGGCGCCCCCCCGCAAGCGGCGAGCCCAAGGGCGAGGAAGGCAAAGGGGAGGGCGGAACGCATGGGTGAACAAGAGGCTACGGGTCGCAGAGACCGGTGCGAGGGGCCAGTCGAGAATCCCCAGCGCCCCCGCCCCACAGCTAACCCCGGACGGCCGGCTTCGTACACTGCCCCCGCCCCCACCATGAGACTCTCGCCCGCCCCCACCCTGATCGCCTGCTGCGCCCTCGCGCTCGCAGGTTGCGGCGGGCACGACGCCGGGAGTCGAGTGCTCGTCGTCGGCTGGGACGGCGCCACCTTCGACCTCCTGGACCCGATGGTCTCCGAGGGAGAGCTGCCGCACCTCGCCGCGCTGATGGCCCGGGGGCGAAGCGCCGCGCTGGAGTCCACGAGGATCCCGATCAGCAGCGCCGCGTGGCCGACGATCACGACGGGCGTCGAGCCGGGGGAGCACGGGATCTACTCCTTCTTCCAGACCGAGGAGGAGAGCTACGACGTACGGCTCGTCTCGGCGGTCGATGTCGCCGCGCCTCCCATCTGGCGCGTCCTCTCGGGCCGTGGGCACCGGAGTCACGTCTGGGGAGTCCCCATGACGTACCCCCCCGAGCGGATCGACGGCACCATGGTGGCCGGCATGCTCAGCCCGTTCGGCGCCGAATACGCCCACCCGCCCGGCCTCACGAACGAGCTCCGGTCAAAGGGCTTCGTTCCTGACGTTGGGGTCTGGCGCCAGGACCAGGTCGCTGACTTCGCGCAGATCGAGCGCCAGCTCGACATCAAAGAGCGAGAGTTGCTCGACCTCGTCGGGCGGGGGGACTGGCGGCTCTGCATGTTCGTCTTCAAGAGCCTCGACGTGCTCTGCCACCGCCCCAACCTCGACCTTCGGGGCCCTGAGATCCGGAGGCTCCTCC
>CBFHHK010000525.1:0-1231 GCA_965655435.1 Planctomycetota bacterium
CCGCGTCGTCGACCACCGCCGCTCCAACTCCTCGAGGTGCCGACCCGGCGGTCAACACGCCGTCCCCGGGGACGAAACCGGAACGGACTACGACCACCTTCGCCACTGGCTGAACGACCTTAAAGGCCCGAAGGCGGGTTCGTCCATCGCGCGCGGCATTGAAGGCGTCGTGAACTCGATCGGGAATAAGACTCGTCGAAGGAAAGCGTCGAAGGGAAGCGTCAAGCCCCCGGGGAGCGTCCCTCGATCCGCGAGCGAGAACCTCGCGGAGGAGCTCCTGGACCAGGACGCCAGGGACCTCGGCATCGACACCGGCAACAGGGCGAGGCTACGCGCGGAGCGGAGGGCGGCCAGGGAGGGAGGGTCCAAACCAAACGACGGCTTCAGCGACTTGTACCACGGCGGTGTCACCGACTCGGACGACGATGTTAATCTTACCGGAATAACCATGGATGAGATCTGGAACGCGCTGCGGACGGCACCCTCGAACGCGGTGGAGTTACCCGACGGCTCGATTCGTCCCACGCTACGACCGAGGCACCCGTACGAGCCCAAGAGCGAATCTACTTCGATGAGCTCGGCGACGAAGACGAGGCGGCGGGTGGAGGCGGCGGAGGCCCAGGCTCAGATTCCCATACCGAGCGATTACTACGACAGGCTGGACGTCGCCGCGGTGGCGAAGCGCGCGATGGCCGCGGACAGGGGCAGGCGGAACCTGAGCCGGATCAAGCACCGGCTCGAGGAGCGAAGGTCGTCGAAGAAGGGCGTCGGGACGTTTTTGGCTGACGACGAAACGGACGCGGTCGAGCCACCGGGCTGGCTCCGCGATCCGGGCTCGAACGCCGTACGCACGCCCGGGTCACACCCGCGGCGTTCCAAGACCGCCGCGCTCAGCCGCGAGGAGGAGCTGATGATGTCCGCGAGTAAACGGGCGAGCAAGCTCTCGAGTAAGGACCCGCCGGTGGACGCGTCGAGGACGAGGCAGAAGTGGAGGGACGCTAAGGACTCCGCGTCGGAGGTGTTCCGGCAGAGGGTCCGGGCGCACGTCGAGGCCAAGCCGGAGGAGGCCGATCGGCTCGGGTTGAGGGTGGATAGGACGAAGTCTAGGCGCAGGGATAGGGGCGACGGCGACGGGAGGGTCAAGGTGTAAGGCAGTAGTGCTAGCTAAGATAGAAATAGGAACTCAGCGCATCAGCTAACAACGGCAAAATGCATTTAAACTCTCGCCAGT
>CBFHHK010000526.1:0-1231 GCA_965655435.1 Planctomycetota bacterium
GCATGGGCCCCCAGTCCCGTGGGCGTCAGTCCCGTGGGCCTCATTCGCAGGGCCTCCGCCCCAAGGGCCCGGGCGGCAGGGTCCCGGCCGCCGAGCGCCGGACCTCTGCGCGGCGGCCCCTGCCCGCAAGGCGGCCGCTTCAGACCCCCTGCTGCAGCCGCCCGGTCGGCTCCGCCCGCGTGGAGGTCAGCGCAGGAGCGCGGCGCGGATGTCCTCGTCGAAGAGCACCGGCAGCGCCAGCAGGGAGGCGTTGGCGAACAGGGCGACCAGCGTCATCAGGACCCAGGGCTTGCGGGCTCGGATGGTGGTCAGCGCCAGGACCGCTCCGACGGCGGCCGGGACCCCGGAGACGAGATAGACCGCGTTGGCCGGCGCGGCAAAGCCCCACTTGGCCGCGGCGAGGCAGCACCAGACCACGCCCCAGCCGACCGTGGCGAGGGTCATGGAGCGCATCCAGCTTCGGTGGCGGAAGCGGACCCGGTTGGTGGGGACCGCCTGGGAGCGCATGGTGCGGGGCATGGGTCCGTTGTAGCCCAAAGAGAGAGGTTGGTGCCCCCGGAAGGCGTCTTCCGGTCCATTCGATCAGGCAACCCTCTTCCCTGGATTGACGCGCACTCCCTCGCGCCCTAACCTTCTGCCCCCAACAGGTCGGGCCGTGGCGCAGTTTGGTAGCGCGCTGCAATGGGGTTGCAGAGGTCGGAGGTTCGAATCCTCTCGGCCCGACCATCTCTCCGCTTCGCGGGAGCTGTTGGAGGAGGCCCTCAGCGGGAGCTGATCAGGGGGCCCCGGTGACGCGCTGGCGGGACGCCAGCCTGTGGCGGGATTCCTGCCTGCCCCGCCTGGCGGGATGCCAGCCTGCCCTGCCTGGCGGGATGCCAGCCTGCGCTGCCTGGCGGGATGCCAGCCTGCGCTGCCTGGCGGGATGCCAGGTGCCGCAGATCCCTGGGAGGGGGTGGCCTCCGGCGTTGCGCCCTGGACCGAGGAGGTGTCTCCCGCTCCCGGATGCTGCCCGCGCCCGGGTGCATCTCGTGCAGGAAGGCCTCCTGCGCAGGCATGTTCCGCGCGCCTTACTCCGCGCGTCCTGCTCCGTCCGCTGGCGGTCTCGATGGGGTGGGGCGGACTCGGGAGCCGCTTCCGCGCGGCAGCGCCTTCCCCGCGGCAGCGTCTTTCCCGCGGCAGCGCCTTTCCCGCGGCAGCGCCTTCCCCGCGGCAGCGTCTTTCCCGCGGCAGT
>CBFHHK010000527.1:0-1221 GCA_965655435.1 Planctomycetota bacterium
TGGCCCGTCCCCCCGGGTCCACCGAGGCGGCGCCCTGGCCCGCGACCCGCCGGGCCCGGGCCGCGGTGAGCGCCCACCACCCGGCCCCGCTGATCAGCTTGGCGGCTCGCTCCAGACCCCCTGGGGGCCGCGCCTGGATCAGCCCTTCCCTGGCACCCTGAAGCCGTCTCGGTAGGTGCCGCGCATCAGCGCAGAGGCCTCGTCGTCGCCCACGTAGCGCTGCTCCTCGCGGTCCACGGCGAGCACCCGGCCGAAGGTCGGGCGGTGCTCGTCCAGGTCCACGCCGTTGGCATCCAGGTGGGCCGCGAACCGCCGCGCCGCGTCCTTGGCCTCGGGGTCGCCGCCGAGGGTGCGCTCGATGGAGCCCATCGAGTCCTCGCACCCGAGCATGTAGGAGTCGTTGGCGAGGTGGCAGTACGCCGCCGAGATGTGCCCCTCGGTCACGTTGGCGTTCAGCACCTCAGGGTCACGCTTGCGGACCGCGTCGATGAAGTTGGCGAAGTGGTCGCCGCCCCCTTCCCAGCGGCGGATCTCCTCGCCCTTGCGGTCGTAGGCGATGGCGCGTCCGTAGTTGGAGCTGATGGCGAGGCGGCCGTCCTCGGCGTGGAGCAGGGAGCCGATCGTGAGCCCGTACTCCCGGTCCATGCTGCCGCCCCACTTGCCGTTCGTCTGGGCCTCGAGGTCCTTGGGGAGCCCGCGGACCTCGAAGATCATGGGGGCCGGCTCGAGGTCGTAGAAGGCGAACATGGTGTTCGGCGTGGTGCCGTCGTCCTCGTAGCCGAAGCGCCCGCCCACGGCGACCGCCCGGCGAGGGAGCGCGCTCACCCCCAGCATGCGCCGGCACAGGTCCACCTGGTGCACGCCCTGGTTCCCGAAGTCGCCGTTGCCGAAGGGGAACTGCCAGTGCCAGTCGTAGTGGTACTGCCGCCGCTCGACCGGGCCAGCCTCCCGGGGTCCTGACCACAGGTCGTGGTTGACGCCCGCGGGCGGCGACTTCGGCCCGTCGATGAGACCGATGCTCTTGCGCGGCTTGTAGCAGAGCCCCTGGGCGTAGCGGGGCGCCCCGATGCCGCCGGCGTCGAGCCAGGCGATGGACTCCTGCACCGCCCGGTGGGAGCGGCTCTGCATGCCGGACTGGACGATCCGGCCCGTGCGCTCTGCGACCTCGACCATGCGGCGCCCCTCCCAGATGTTGTGGCTGACGGGCTTCTCCACGTAGAC
>CBFHHK010000528.1:0-436 GCA_965655435.1 Planctomycetota bacterium
ATACTGAGACTGCTTTGCACGGAGGAGCCGGTACCAACACCGCCGGGAGCGTCCGCGAGATGATGCAAAGGGTGGCCGAGCAGGAGCTCGTCGCCAACGCCCGGCACAACCACCAGCAGCAGCAGCAGGGTGGAGACTTGTACGACCACAGCGCTGAAGAGGACCACCTTGGCCCCGCCTCCTCCATGGATTCCGCGGATGCCGTAAATGATTCGGACTCGTCATCGCCACTGACCAACGACGACAACAGTAGCAACGACCAGCAGGATCAGCCGCCCGACGGGTGGAGGGTCAAGCTCTACCGCCTCAACCCCGACGGGACGTGGGACGACTGCGGGACGGGTAGGATCGTGTGCCTGATCCACGGAAGGCACGACGGTCCGCCGTACCAGAAGAAGCGGCGGCTGAGCAGCGGCGCGGGAGGTACTAGTACGGA
>CBFHHK010000528.1:446-1221 GCA_965655435.1 Planctomycetota bacterium
GATGGCGGTGAAAGTGATACTAGTACACGTAGCAGTGGGGATATTGATACTACGGATGGGGCAGCGGCAGCGGCAGCAGCGGCGGGCGCAGCAGCGACGGATCCTCCGACGACCCTCGAGGGGCTGTACTACTCGCACCTCGGCGAGCCGACCCTCCTCATGAGGTCGGAGGCCCACCGCCACCATCCGCACGTTGGCGGCGGTCATCACGAGTCGCTGACGGTCCTGCTCCGGACGCGCGTCCTGCTCAGCGGCGACGCCTACCAGCGGCAGGGGGAGAACATCATCACGTGGTCGGAGCCGTGCTTAGGCGACGAGGGGAGCGAATCCGGCGCCTCCTCGTGCTCCGACGCCGAGAGCGCGTCCGACACGTCCGATAGCGAAGGCGAGTACGGCGGTGGTAGCAGCGGCGGTGCCGGTGTCGGCACCGGGGGTGGGGGCGCCGGTGGCAGCGGGGGCGAGATCGGGAGCAGCCTGGCGAGGGTGTCGCCCCTGTCCAAGAGCGCCGAGGAGGGGGGTCTGTCGGGTGCGGCCTCGGCCGACGACGACGAGCCGCCGCCGGGAGTCGATCTGGCCCTGTCCTTCCAGGACAACGCCGGATGCTTGGACATATGGAGCAAGATCACCAACGTGCAGTCCAGGGCCATGGAGATCGTCAATCATCACAACTTGCACGGTGGCCGGCCCGGATCAGCCCGGGGCCTTCTGGACCCGGCCGGTCACCACGTCGATCATCACCACAGGCATGGTCACCATCATCATCACCGCCACGGCC
>CBFHHK010000529.1:0-1205 GCA_965655435.1 Planctomycetota bacterium
TGACGTCCCGAAGGGCGTGATCCTCGCCGCGGAACAACCGCGGCCCGCCCCGAGCGAGTCGGACCGGGCCGTGTGGGTCGCGGGGTGCGGGCGCCGGCGGCGGCGTTGGCCTTACTGGAAGACGATCTCGTAGCCGTCGGTGAGGTTCGACGTGACCGAGCCTCCGACGCTGTCCCTGTGCCAGAGCTGGAAGTTCCAGGTCTCGCCCGGCTGAACGGAGACGGCGCCGGAGGGTTGGGGGACCTGGGTGTTGTCGATGACCAGGGAGATCCGGCCCAGGGGGCCCGAGCTCTGGATCTGGCCGGGGCCGATGTAGCGGCCGATGGCGCCGCCGAGGCAGAGGTTGCCCTGGCTGCCGCCGGGGTTCTGGACGAAGCCCTGGGAGCGGCTCGTCAGGAAGAAGCCGAAGGCGTTGGTGGGGAGGCCGACCCCTTCGAGCATCAGGTCGTTGGCGGCGACGCTCGAGGAGCCTGTGGCTCCCAGGGCGGCGGCGACGCCTGTCGAGTTGACGGCCGCTGCGCAGTAGTTCGTGCCGATCTCCGGGAAGCCGTACACGCAGACGGCGCCCTCGGTGAGGGGGGATCCGAAGAAGAGTCCGCCGGTCAGGCTCGCGAGGTCCTGCGCCCCGTTGGTCGCCACGTCGTAGCCGAACCAGTCGGACGTTGCGGGCGTCGATGGGACGAGCTTCTGGAGCTCCTGGCCGGTGCTGGCGTCGAAGGTGTAGGCCGCGCCCGAGCGAAGGAGCGGCGCGTTGGCGAGGTAGGCCCCGACGATGGCCCGGTCGCCGACCAGGTCCACGGAGGCCCCGAAGACCGCCTCCGCGGCGGCGTCGGACGCGGTGAGCTTGTGGAGCTCCTGCCCGGTGGTCCAGTCGAAGACGTAGGCCGCGCCCGCGAAGGGGCCGCCCGCGTTCTCGTCCCAGTAGGCGCCGACGAGCGCGCGGTCGCCGCTGATGGCGACGGAGACCCCGAAGAAGTCCTCTGGCTCGCCATCGGACGCCACGATCTTCCGGATCAGGTTGCCCGTGGGCAGGTCGTAGAGGTAAGCGGCCCCACGGTTGGAGTCGTCGCCGCTGGCGCCGACCAGCAGCGTGTTCCCCTCGAGCGCGACGTCCGAACCGAAGTAGTCCAGCAGCTCTCCGTCGAACGCGGTGAGCTTGTAGAGCTCCTGACGGGTGGCGGCGTCATAGACGTAGACGGCCCCCT
>CBFHHK010000530.1:0-1204 GCA_965655435.1 Planctomycetota bacterium
ACCAAGGACCGCGACCCCGCGGTGCGGCGCCTCGCGCTCCTCGTGGTCCTCCGGAGCAACTCGAACGGCAAGGGGGCCCAGGGCCTGGCCCGGTCCTCTGATCCTGTGGCGCGGCAGGCGGCGGCGATCTACTTGGCCGAGGACGCCTCTCCGGGGTCATTGGAGGCCCTCCATGGGCTGTTCGAGGATGCGGACACCTCGGTTCGTGCTGAGGCGATTCGACAGGCCGGGCGGCGACGGGAGATGGACTCGATCGCTCCGCTGATCAGCTGCCTCGCGAGGGAGAAGGGGCGGCTGAGGGGGGACGTGCACTACGTGCTGACCATGATGACCGGGATGGACCTCGGGTTTCGCGTCGGTGCCTGGCAGTCCTTCTGGCGCGCTGAGGGGGAGGGCTTCGTCATGCCCACGGTCGAAGAATCCCGCAAGGCCGCCGCGGACCTGGCGGAGCGCATGAACAGCACCGGCGAGACCTCGGTGTCTTTCTATGGCTTGACCGTGATCTCGAACAGCTTCGCGCTCGTGGTGGACACCTCGGGTTCGATGACCGCGCCGGTCAAGGACGGCAAGAGCCGACTGGATATCGCCAAGGAGCAGATCGCAGGAACGATCGGCCGGATCAGGGACGGCTTCCTGTTCAACGTGATCCCCTTCTCGGACAACGCGCTCCCCATGGAGGAGGTCCTGATCGAGATGGACGACGTGCTCCGTGAGGATGCGACGCTCTTCGTCGAGGGGCTGAGGGCGGCGGGTGGGACCAACGTCCATGAGGGCCTCGCGGCGGCGTTCGAGGATGAGTACGTGGATACGATCTACCTCCTCACCGACGGGGACCCGAGCGCCGGCGCGATCACCGATCCGGTGGAGCTCAGGGAGGAGGTGGAGCGCTGGAACTCGGTGCGGGGGATCCGGATCCACTGCATTTCGGTGGGGAAGGCCAGTGCCTTGCTGAGGGGCCTCGCGGAAGACTCCGGTGGAGAATACCTTGAAGTACAATAATCCTGAGTAGACTATTTGTTGCGGGGGGCCCCATTCAGGCACCCCAGGGGTGATCGTGCGGCCTCGACTGGTAGGCTCACCCCCGATGGAAGGCTCTGAATCGACCGCTCGCTCTGGTGAACCCAACACGCTCCTCGAGGTCTTCCCTGGAGCGTTCCTCCTCGGCGGGCTGGGCGCGCTGATCGGCGGGGCCCTGCGGGTCGCA
>CBFHHK010000531.1:0-1198 GCA_965655435.1 Planctomycetota bacterium
CGGGTCCCCAAGCGGCGCTCGTCGCATTGGTCACCACCGCCGCAAGCGAGCTCAAGACGTCGAACCGCACAGGGATCGGTCCGGTCGGGGAGTAGCTGAAGGGGAAGGGCTGGCTCACCCCATTCGGCGTCTCAACCGTCACCTGAATCGCGCCTGACCCCGGGGGCGAGTCGAAGACAATGAGCTCGCTTCCGAACTCGTCAAAGTTGGCCACCGTGAGGTCCTGGGATCCCCAGTGAACCACCACCTGCGAGGCGGGGAAGAAGCCAAACCCGCTGATGTCGATGCGGTTACCGCCGAGGTCCGTGCCCACGGAGGGCATGGAGTGAATGACCGGCTGGACCGCTGACTCGTCGTGACTCAGGAGCGCAGTGATGTCGGAGGCGACCACGCCTCCCTCGAGGATGTCGATGGAGAGCGGCATCTGCGCAAGATCCGTGACGGCGAACCGCGCCTCGACGGTGTGGACGCCGACTGCCAGAGTCTGCGGGCCCGAGGCCGCGGCCCCATCCACCAGGAGGCGGCGGTCGAGACCGCCAGCCGCCTGGACGTCCAGCGTCCTTGCGGTCGTGAGCTCGAACGAGCTCTCCCAGACCACCATCGCGTCCGAGGTGAAGGAAGACTGGCCGATCGTCCCGCCGCTCGCCGCGAGCGTCAGTCCCTCCAGGCGCTGCACGAAGTCGGGAGCGGTGGGGACATTGTCCAGCAGGAAGGCGGCCCCGAGGGTCGCCCCGTCATACATGCGGACCAGCGCCCCAGGCACGGCGTCCGGGGCGTAGACATTGATGATCCGGTCGTCCGAGGCGAAGTTCGGCGTGAGGTTGTCATCACCGATCTCGAGCTCCACGGAGGAGGCCCCGAGGGCAAAGTCGAAGGCGACGTCCGCTGCGCTCCCGGCTTGGGCGCCGTTGACGGTCCAGTCGAAGGTCGCCAGCTGGCGGCCGGGCTCGTGGGTGTGAGACTCTGCCCCGAGGAGTTGGACCGTCTCCAGCCCGTCCCCGTCATAGTCCACCACGTAGGTGGGAGCGCTGTTCGGAATGGGATGGAGGAAACCCCACCCGGCCTCTGCGCCACCCGTCGCGCTGGCGTTCGCCGTGAAGGACAGGCCGAGCTCAGTCGACTCCAACTCGAGGTCGAAGACGTGGTCCTCATGTTCGGTCGGCTCGAACGTCACCGCCACGTTGGTCAGCCCGGGCGC
>CBFHHK010000532.1:0-1186 GCA_965655435.1 Planctomycetota bacterium
AACGAGGTGAAGTACGCCGCAGACTTTCTCTTGTGGTTTGCCGAAGAGGCCAAACGCGTTTACGGCGAAAGCATACCCTCAGCCCGCGCCGACCAGCGCTTTCTGGTCCAAAAGCAGCCGGTAGGTGTGGTCGCCGCTATCACCCCCTGGAACTACCCGGTCTCCATGCTCACCCGCAAGCTCGCACCCGCACTGGCCGCTGGCTGCACGGTGGTACTGAAGCCCGCCGAGGCGACGCCACTGTGCGCCATTGCCGTCTTCGAGATCCTGGAGGAGGCGGGCCTGCCCGCAGGCGTCGCCAACCTTGTGACCGCGCTGCATCCGGTATCTATCGGCGAGGAATTCTGCACTAACCCCCTTGTCCGCAAGCTGACTTTTACCGGCTCTACAGCGGTTGGGAAAAAGCTTGCTGTCGACGCTGCGCCGCAACTGAAGCGAGTCTCCATGGAACTGGGCGGCCATGCACCCTTCATCGTATTCGACGACGCCGACCCGGTGCACGCCGCAGCCGCGAGCGAGCGGACGGACATCAACCTGAGTGACTACGTGCCGAACACGGCCACGACGTTCGTGGAGTTCGAGTCCCTTGAGGCGCTCGAGGATTCGGTGCTGCGGTTCCGGTCCGAGGGTGGCATGGACGGCCTGGTCGAGTGGGAGCCCATGGACATGCTCGCTCCCTTCATCGGCGCCGGCGTCGACGTCCAGAAGATGAGCACGGAGCACCCCTTCGCCCTCGCCATCGCGCCGCTCCCAAGGACCGGCGAGCAGACGACCGTCCTGATCCTCCCCGCCGTGGACGAGACGCCGCTGGTGCGCTCTATCGCAGCGATGACCGCCGAGCAGCTCACGGCCACGCGCCGCGAAGGCGACTACATCATCATCCAGCACGAGGACCTCGACGCCAGGCCGGATGCCTACGGAGCGGCCGAGGTCACCGAGCAGTTGCCCCCGGGTTTCATTCGTGGGCGCATGGACACGGGTGACCTCGTTGAGGTGCTCGGACCCTACCTCAACTCCGCCGCGGACCAGATCAACGAGCAGTACCGGATCGCCCGCCCGTACCTCGGCGGCAGCGAGATCAACCAGATCAACGCCGACGACCTCCTCGAGTCACTCGAGGGCGCCAACCAGGTGGCCTTCGGGCTCGACCTGGACGCCGACCGGGTCGTCGTCCACGCGCGCCTCG
>CBFHHK010000533.1:0-1180 GCA_965655435.1 Planctomycetota bacterium
ATCGGAGCCGGGAGACTGGGCGCTGGGCAGCCGGCGGCTAGATTGGCGCCCATGAGCACCCGCCCCTCCGACGGTCAGCCCGCCCCCCGCCGCATTTGCGTCTTCTGCGCCTCCTCCACGGGGGCCAGCCCCGAGTACGGCGAGCTCGCCACGCAGGTGGGGCGCACCCTCGCTGAGCGAGGCTATGGCGTCGTCTACGGCGGGGCGAATCGGGGCCTCATGGGCAAGGTCGCCGATGCCGCCCTCGAGGCGGGCGGCGAGGTCCTCGGGGTGCTCCCCTATGGTCTCCAGGCCATGGAGGTGGCCCATGAGAACCTCACGAGCCTCGAGATCGTGGACACCCTGCACGAGCGTAAGGCCCGCATGATGGAGCTCTCGAGCGGCTTCCTCGTCCTCCCCGGAGGCCACGGCACCCTGGAGGAGTTCTTCGAGGTCCTGACCTGGCTCCAGCTCGCGATCCACGACCACCCCGTCGGGGTCCTCAACCACGCGGGGTTCTACGACCACATCTTCGCCCACCTGGACCATGTGGTCGCTGAAGGGCTCCTGCGCCCGGAGCACCGCGCCCTGCTCCTGGACGATCCCTCCCTCGACGGGATCCTCGACGCCATGGAGGCCTACCAGTCTCCGCCACGTCCCGAGTGGGCGACGCGCCCGCGGCCTTGAGCCGGACCCGCGCGCTCCGCGCCGTCCAGGAGTGATCCGTTCAGTCTGCGCTGGGTCGGATCCGAGAGACCATCACCTGAGTGCGCGCGGCGAGTTCGGCGGGCAGGCGTTCCGCCACCAAGCGGCGAGCCTCTGAGGGACCATGCCGCGCGGAGACGTGGTTGATCAGGAGGTGACGGCACGTGAGCTGATCAGCGAGCGCGGCGAGCTCATCGAGGTGGATGTGGCCAAAGCGAGCCGCGCTCTCGGCGGTCACCCGGCTGTCCAGGAAGGTCGCCTCCACGATGAGCCGCGGCGCAGCCATCACCTCCGGGTGGTCTCGGAGGCCGTCGATCGACGTGTCTCCTGTGATCGCGAGGAGCGGCTCGTGCACGACCTGGTGAACGGTCTCGCCCGCCTCACGCAGGGCGCGGATCTCCTCTCGGCTCGCGTCTGTCAGCGAGTCTGCGAGGCGCTTGCCGACACGCTCGAAGAAGTAGCCCTGGGAGGGGACGCGATGGGCGGTCGCGAAGGG
>CBFHHK010000534.1:0-1176 GCA_965655435.1 Planctomycetota bacterium
GGAGGCAATGGGCCCTACGGGACGATCAAGGGCGAGATGAGCGACGACCCGGCCCGCGCCCACGGCTACGGCGTCCTCTCCATGGCACGCATGGGCAGCGACCTGAACTCGGCCTCGTGCCAGTTCTTCCTCTGCTGCGACGAGTCTCCGTCCGTCTGGGGGCTCGACGGCAAGTACGCCTCCTTCGGACGCATGACCTCGGGTGTCGAGACCCTGGAGAAGATCGCCAACGTCCCGACCCGCGCGGTCCGCTCACGGGAGGCCTCCTCCCCGCTGAAGACCGTGAAGATCGAGGACGCCGAGGTCGTCGCCGGCCCCGCCCCTACAGGCGAGACCATCGCTCGTCCCGACGACGCCCTCGACCTCGGCGGTGAGCCGCGCAAGGTCGTCGTCCAGCACATCTTGATCTCCTTTGAGGGCTGCGGGATTCCAGAGGTCACGCGCACAAAGGAGGAGGCAGAGGCCCTCGCCAAGGAGGTCCTCGCCCGGGTGGAAGCGGGCGAAGAGATGGGCGAGCTCGCGCGCGAACTGTCCGACGACCCAGTCTCTCCTGAGGACCAGACGCCCGGCTGCTACACGCTCCTCAACACCGGCGTTCGGGATCGCGCAGGGGACAAGCTGGCGCTCGACCTCCAGAAGGAGCTCCAAGCCGAGTTCACCGAGAAGAGCGCGGAGTTCCGCGCACAGATGACAAAGGGGGACCTCACCCAGGAGGCCTTCAACGAGCAGATGTCCGCGCTGCAGCAGAGCCTGCAAACGCGAATGATGGACGCCATGGCGAACCCTCGAGACAAGATGGTGCCGGCGTTCGGCGACGTCGGGTTCGCGCTGGAAGTGGGCGGCGTGGGGCTGGCGACGCACGACGAGACGACGTCTCCGTTCGGCTACCACGTGATCCGCCGAGTGGAGTGACCGCGACCGGTGAGGCGAGCCTCAGCTGGCGGCGCCTGGGGCGCCGTCGGCCGACGCCTGCTCCAGGCGAGCGAGCTCGGCCAGGGACAGGTTCGCCGTGCTGCCGTCGCGCAAGGCTCTGAAGCGCTCGAAGGCGCCATCCACCGCGGCGTCGTCCTCATCGACCGCGAGGAACGCCGCGCGGGTCGAGTCGAGGATCGAGTCCCCCTTCAGCGCGTCGAGGACGTCCTGCATGTGGATCGTCGAGGGATCCGCCGCGACGAC
>CBFHHK010000535.1:0-1175 GCA_965655435.1 Planctomycetota bacterium
TGCTTGAGGCCGGGGCCCATAAGCAAGAAATAAAAGAGGCAATTGCGATGACGGCGGTGTTTGCCGGCGTGCCGGCCATGACCCGCGCAATGGATGTGGCGCAGCAGGTTCTGGACCCCAAGCCCGAGGCGGGAGAGACGACATGAGTGTGACGGTATTTGCCTTTTATCTGTTTGCCGTAAGCGCTTTGACCGGGGGCTTGTTTACTGTGATCAGCCGCAACCCCGTGCATTCGGTGCTATGGTTGATCCTGTCGTTTATCAGTTCGGCGGGGTTGTTTGTTTTGTTGGGGGCCGAATTTGTCGCCATGTTGTTGATCATCGTCTATGTGGGCGCGGTGGCGGTGTTGTTTTTATTCGTGGTTATGATGCTTGACGTGGATTTTTCCGAACTCAGGGCCGAGATGGCGAAATATCTGCCTCTGGCGCTTTTGATCGGCGTGGTTTTGCTGATGCAATTCTCGGTGGCTATTGGGGTCTGGACGTTTAGCGATCAGGCCATGGCGGCGCGTGAGGCGGTGCCGCTTGAGGCAACGCATAATACCGCAGCTCTGGGGCTGTTGATCTATGACCAGTATTTCTTGTTGTTTCAATTGGCTGGGTTGATCCTTTTGGTGGCGATGATCGGCGCAATAGTACTGACATTGCGGCACCGCGCCGATGTAAAGCGCCAAGATGTTCATGCACAAATGTGGCGTGACCCGGCGACAGCAATGGAATTGAAAGATGTCAAACCCGGTGATGGGCTTTAAAGCGGCAATTGTATCACCAAAGCCCGCTCTGGGCATAATCGCCGCAATAGACCGGCACTGAGGCAAGGGAAACCGAGGAAGAGTATGATTGGTTTAGAACATTACTTGGCGGTTGCTGCGACGCTGTTTATCATCGGGGTTTTCGGGCTTTTTCTGAACAGGAAAAACGTCATTATTCTATTGATGTCGATCGAATTGATGCTGCTTGCGGTCAATATCAATCTTGTTGCGTTCTCAAGCTTTCTAGGTGATCTGATCGGGCAGGTGTTTACCTTGTTTGTGTTGACGGTGGCCGCCGCAGAGGCGGCGATAGGTCTGGCCATTCTGGTGTGCTTCTTTCGCAACCGTGGCACGATTGATGTTGAAGACGTCAATGAGATGACAGGGTAACGTAACATGGAACCCCTGAGCCGTTTTGCGCCGC
>CBFHHK010000536.1:0-1173 GCA_965655435.1 Planctomycetota bacterium
GCGGCCTTCGTCAACGAGGTGGTCATCGGGCCAACCGGTTGGCCCCGGGAGCTGGACCCGCGGGAGTACCTCGGAGTGCTCCTGCTGGGAAACCCGCTGCTGGTCGGCGTGGGGCTCCTGGGGCTGATGGAGCTTCTCGTGGTGGCCCGTGCCAAGGACGACCGTGCGCCCGCGGCTGCGGTCGCCGTGTTCGCGACCTGCTCGATCCTGGCGGGGTGGTTCACGATCCCGGTCCCGTGGCCGCAGTTCCTGATGCTGCTCTGGCCGCTGCTGGCTTGCGCGGCCGCGACGGCGCTCGCGAGCCTCGGCACGGCCTCCGGCCGCTCCGTCCTCGCTCGCTGCTCCGTGGTCCTCGCGGTGATCGGGGTGGTGTCGCTCGTTCTTCCCATCAGCCGAAGCGAGCTCGTCGAGCCTCTCGGCGTTGCGGCCGTGGCTGGTCTGTTTGGCCTCGCCGCTTCGCGCGCGGGAGGGGGGCTCGGGGTCGCCGTGGCCCTCGGAGGAGCGCTCGCCGCCCACGGTTCGATGCAGTTCCTCCGCCCTGGTGAGGCCCTGGGCTCGGTGTTCGTTGGCGTTGGTGTCTTCTGCCTGCTGGCGGCGGTCGCTCGGGCGTCCGGCGCCCAAGCCCGGATGGCGGCGGTGGCCGTCGCGCTGTGCGCCTTCCCCCTCGTCGAGATCGCGCGGATGGCCGAGGACCGACCGATCGATGAGTTCCAGCGCCAGTTCGACTTCGTCAGCGCTGAGCTTGGGCCGGAGGACACGGTCTTGACCGGGTGGACTGGCTGCGCGGCCTTCCAGCCCCATGCCTACCGGTACTTCTTTCTCCACCGCGGGATGCTGCGCTCCCTAGACGAGGAGGCGAAGGGCGGAGCGGTTCTCCGTGCGCTCGAGTCGAACCCACCCGCCGCCGTGGTTCGGGATGCGGGGGTGGCGGGGCTCGGTCCAGGGGTCCAGGCCTTCATCGACGCGCACTACGCCCCGAGCGGTGTCGGCGACATCTGGCTTGCGCGCTAGCGGGCGCGCCGGATTCTCGAGAGCAGCAGCGTTCGTTCCTGAGAGGGCAGGCTCAGGAAGAGTAGTCCGACGAGCGTGAGGGAGACGCCAACCTTTGCCGCCAGGCCACCGATGGCCCACGGCGCCGTGGACTGGTCGATCAAGACGCCCGCCGCTGCGGCG
>CBFHHK010000537.1:0-1172 GCA_965655435.1 Planctomycetota bacterium
GCGCAGCCTGGTCGCCGAGGAGCTGCTCGCGCTGCCGGAGCCCCAGCGGACCGCGCTTCATCTCGTCTACGTGGCGGACCTCTCGGTGACCGAGGCCGGGCGCCGCATGGGCGTGGCCAAGTCGACCGCCAGCCAGCGGGTCGACCGGGGGCTGGAGATGCTGCGCCAGAGAATCGATTCGGCGTACGGCGGAGATCGGCGCTCGTGGTGCGTGGCGCTTCTCCCGTGGGCTTCAGCGGCCCGCAAAGCCCCGGCGACCATCGGCGTGCCGAGTTTGGCGGCGGTGGTGGGAGTCCTTGCCGGAGTCGCGCTTGTGCTGGGCCTCGCCTGGCTGGCCTGGGGTCATCGGGCTGCGTCTCCAGGCGCAGTGGTCCCCGCGCCGACGGTGGCGGTGGCTGCGAGCCCCGCCCGTCCGCTCGCCGCGCCGGGCCTTGAGCCAGCACGGGCAGCCGTGACCGTGCCGGTCACAGTGGCCGAACCAGATACAGCCGTTCGAATCACGGCACGCTTCCTGGACTCCGAAGGAAGCGCCGTCACCGGGGCGACCTGGAGCCTCAAGGGCACGCCGAAGCCCCCGGCCACACAAGCAGCCCAGGAGGCTCCGGCTGGCTCCGTGGACTGGGAGGATCTGTCGGGCGAGGTCGACGCAGACGGCAATCTGGATGCGTCCTTTGAGAGTCCCCTGAACTACCAGTTCCGCCTCACGGTGGCGGCACCTGGCCACGCCACGATGTCCTGGGCTTTCCGCGGGATCGAGCCGGGGGAAGACAAGCGGCTGGGCACGCTCGAGCTGGCGCCGGGGTTCACGCTCCGCGGACAGATTGCGTCCCCATCCGGGGGGCCGCTGACGGATCGTGCGTGGAGCGTCACCGCCGATTCCGCCAAGCCCAACAGCATGCTCGAGCGCGTGAGCACCCGAGTCAGCGCATTCGTGCCAGAGGGACAGGCGACGTTCGAGTTAGCGGGTCTTCCAGCGGGCGACGTCTCGGTTGGCTTCTGGTCCGAAGGCCAGCGAACCAGGGAGCCACAGGTGGTGCAGCTCCCCGTCGCGACCTCCTATCCGCACCTCTTCACGATCGACCTGGAGGCGACCGTTAGTAGCCGCTTGCGGCTCTCGCTGGATCCTCGCACCGGGAACATTCAGCCGCCAGTGGAGCCCAGCTCCATTCACG
>CBFHHK010000538.1:0-1155 GCA_965655435.1 Planctomycetota bacterium
TGGATGGCGAAGATCGCGAGCGTGATCTCCTGGTTCACGGCGAGGAACGCGTCCTTCTTCACGACGTGCGAGTGCGCTTCGACGCGGATCGCGGCGTGGTCATCCTTGACGTCGCGCAGATGCACGCGTATGGGGCGCGCGGGGGGCTGGATCACCGCGTCGTGCGCGCGCAGGTACGCCTCCACTTCGCTCGTCATCGCCGGGACGGTTTCGAGATCCTCGTACCGCACGCGCACGTTGACGATGATGACGCGCGCGGTTTGGCGCGAAATGTTGATCACGTTGGCGCCGAGGAAAAAGCCGTTCGGGACGGTCGTCGGTCGCGTGTCTTTCGGGATGAGCGTGGTTTGGTACCACCCGATATCCTTCACGAGGTACCCGCCCACGGAAGGTTCGTTCGTGCCTCGAAATCGCCCGCCGACAGCCATCAAGTACACCTTCTCGCCCGGTGAGAACGGGCGCACGATGGCGAGCATGCTCCCCCCGATGAAGTTGCTCACCAGGTCCTTCGCGGCGAGCCCGAAGGTGAGGCCGCCGAGCCCCCCGAACCCCAGCAGCGAGCGCGGGGGCAGCCCGAACACCACCGCCGAGCTCGCGACGGAGCCCATCGCCAGCGCCACGGTCAACAAACGCGTCAGCACCAGACGTTGGCTCGAGTCCTTGATGTTGGCTTTGTCGCGCAGAAAATCGGGGAACCAGTGGTCGGCGGCCATCACCGAGATGACGCCGGCGGTGAGCGTGTACATCCCGCGGTCGAACTGCGCGATGGTCGTGTCGGGGAGCCACCGGGATATCTCCAGCAACGTGCCCACGCGCACGGCGTTGTCGAACAGGTACAGCGTGATCCACAGCGCGCCAACCGCCTGCATGGGTTTTTTCACCCACTTGTAGAACGAGCTTTCCCACGCCTCCGCCCTCTCGGCGTCCGACCATACCTCGGTCTCGGCCGATTCGTCGCCTTGATTCGCGCGGCGTTTCCGCGAGGCGTCGAACGCGGCGCGTCTGCCTTTCGATATCGCGTAGTGCCACGCCAGGATCAGCCACGCGTCCTCGATCTCCCACGGGTCGTTGATGTGCTCGTCGAGCGCGACCAGGACGCCGCGGCAATCCCGCACGCGTTTCAGAAAGAACGCATCCAGCTTCTCTCGCGTCGAA
>CBFHHK010000539.1:0-1155 GCA_965655435.1 Planctomycetota bacterium
TCGCGGTGTCGTTCGCGTTGCAGTACATCTGCGCCACGTACTCCGCGAGGGGCAGCCCGCGCATGACGGCCGCGCCGCCCTCCCGCAGGCCGCTCCAGAGCCAGTCGGTGCTGCGAAGCGGCGCCGCCGCCCCCACGAGAGCGGCCTCCAGCCCGGTCGCCGTCCCCACGAAGCCGACCCGCCCCGCGCGCTGCAGCTTCAGCATCCGGCCGTCGAGGGCGCGGATGCGAAGCATGTGCACGAAGAGATCCCGGAGCGCCTCGTCGGAGAGGTCCGGCGCGGCCCCGACGAGCTTGCCGTCGGGGTCCACGATCTGGAGCGCGGGGGCGGCCACGGGCTCAGGCTCAGAGGGTCAGGAGGCCCGGATCCTCGAGGATCGTCCGCATCCAGGCCAGGAACCGCGCCGCGTCCGCGCCGTCCGCCAGGCGGTGGTCGACGCTGCAGGAGAGGTTCATGTAGTGACGCACGCCGATCTCATCGCCCTCGGGCGTCTCGATGATCCCGGGACGCTTGACGATGCGGTGGACGCCGAGGATGGCGATGTCGGGGAAGTTGATGATCGGCGTGGCGAGGGTGCCGCCGATGTTGCCCGCGTTCGTGATCGTGAAGGTCGACCCGCGGAGCTCCTCCGGCTTGACCTTCCCGTCGCGCGTGCGCTGGGCGAGGTCGGAGAGCTCGGCTGCGAGGTGCAGCATGCCCTTCTGCTCGACGTTCTGGATCACCGGGACGACGAGGCCGTTGGGCGTGTCCGTCGCGATGCCGATGTTGACGGCGGCAGGCATGACGATCTCGCCGGCCTCCTCGTCGAGGTGGCCGTTCAGGCTGCGGAAGCGGGTCAGGCCGTTCGCCACCGCCTTCATGATGAAGGGCATGTAGGTGACGTTGACGCCGTGCTGCTTGCCGATGGCCTTCGCGCGCCCGCGGGCGGCGACGAGCTCGGTGACGTCGATCTCCTCTACGACGGTGAAGTGCGCGGCCGTGTGCTTGGACCGCGTCATCGCGTCGCCGATCTTGCGGCGGATGCCGCGGTAGGGCGAGCGCTCCTCCTGATGGAGCGTGGGGATCGGCGCGGCCGGCGCAGCGGCCTTGCCAGCAGCCGGGGCCGGGGCCGGCGGAGCGGCCACAGGGGCGGGAGGCGCGGCGATCGGAGCGGCG
>CBFHHK010000540.1:0-1153 GCA_965655435.1 Planctomycetota bacterium
GACCGCCCGCGCCCCGAGCTCTGGGCCGCGGGGCTGCGTGTGCTGGACGCTGAGCTCGACGGCGCTGCCCTCGAGCGGGCTCTCTCCTCCGGGCTCGCCGCCCCGTTCTACGGGGTCCGGCTCGCCGCGCTGGAGCGCCTCGCCCGGGCGCTGGTGGCGGACCCGGAGCTCGAGCCCTTCCTGCCGCGGCTCGCCGGAGGCGGGGGCCTGTCGTTGGAGACCTGCGCCGAGGTCAGTGCGGCCCTGGCGAGGGCCGGCGCTCGCTCGACAGACCTGGCCGAGAGCGCGCTCCTGGCCCGGACCCGAGCGCTCGGTGGAGACCGTACGCGCGCCTTGGAGGAGCTGTTCGACCTCTGGCTGGACCGGCCGATCGGCGCCGAGGCGGTCCGGTCTCTCCGGGAGCGCTTCCCGGCGGGCGAGCCGGGGCACGGCCTCGTGGAGGCCCTCGCGCTCATGGCGGCGGAGGGGGCCTCGTCCACCCTGGAGCCGGATCTCGACGCGGTGCTCTCTGCTCTCGAGCGCCCTCTCGCCACGTCGCTGGACGAGTGGGATCTGGATGAGCGCTCCGAGCGCGTTGTTCGTCGTTCGGGCTCGACGGCCCTCGGGAGGTCGATGCTCCGGCGGTCGTCGGACCCGGAGCTCGCGCCTCGAAGCCAGCTGCGGTGGATTCAGGGAGCGGCCTGGAGCCTGCCCCTCCCGGAGCTCTTGAGGGAGTCCTGGACGCTCCGGGAAGCCGAGGCCCTGGAGGTCTGGCGCATCATCACGGATCGACCCGAGCCGCTGCCGGTGGATGAGGTGCAACCGTGGCTCTTGGATACACCCGATCGGGTCCAGGAAGCTGTCGCGCGCGAGGTGGGGCGGCGGCTGACCCTGGGTGGCGAGCGGCAGCTGCTTCGCCTCGCCGAGGAGCTGCTCGACGACGACCGGCCCGAGGTCCGCAGCCTGGCCTTCTCCTGGCTCTGCGAGGTCGCGGGCACCCCGTCTGAGTGGGCGGTCCTGCGCGCAGCCTTCGACCGAGAGGGGGACCTCGCAGCCACCAGCGTGCGCCTCAACGGACGCCAGGTGCGATGGCTCGCGCAGCTCCCGCGCGGCGTGCTCATTCCCTCCTTCCGTGACCTGCTCATGGAGCTCGTCGGGCGCGCCGGGCAACGGA
>CBFHHK010000541.1:0-1151 GCA_965655435.1 Planctomycetota bacterium
TTCCCCGTGGTCGCGGCCACGCGCATGGAGGACGCGGCCGCCTTCGTCTTCGCGTGCGCGCTGCTCTCGCTGCTCGTCGTCATCCGCCACCGCGCGAACATCAAGCGCATGGTCGCGGGGACCGAGCCGCGTATCGGCGCCAAGGCCAAGGCCTCCCAGGCTCCTGAACAGGACTCGAACCAATGACTGAATCGACCGCCGAATCCGTGAAGAAGGCCCTCGTCATTGGCGACGGCTCCTGGGGGACCACGCTGGCGCTTCGCCTCGCGAAGAATGGGATCGACACGGTCCTCTGGAGCGCCTTCCCGCAGGATCAAACGAGGCCTATCTGCCGGGCGTGCGGTTCCCCTCGAACCTCGTCGCCAGCGCCGACCCCTTCGGCGCCGCGGAGGGGGCGGAGCTGGTCGTCTCGGTGGTCCCGACCCAATTCGTGAGCCAGGTGGCGCTCAGGTTCGAGGACGCGCTCCCGGGAGACCTCCCCCTGGTGACCGCCTCAAAGGGCCTCGAGATCGAGACCTTCCGGACGCCGAGCCAGATCCTTCAGCGGATCCTGGGGGAGCGCCCGATCTGCGTGCTGACCGGGCCGAGCCACGCGGAGGAGGTCGCCCACGATCTGCCCGCGTCCGTCGTCGCCGGGTGCGACGACCGCGACTTCGCGCTTCGGGTCCAGGGCGCGTTCAATAGCAGCTCGTTCCGCGTGTACACGACCCCGGATGGCTACGGAGCAGAGCTCGCCGGAGCCCTCAAGAACGTGATCGCGATCGCGGCTGGCATCTGTGACGGACTCCAGCTCGGAGATAACGCCAAGAGCGCGCTGCTGACCCGCGGGATCGTCGAGATGGCCCGCTTCGGGAAGTCCCGAGGGGCCGACGTGAGGACCTTCTTCGGCCTCGCTGGGTTCGGGGATCTGGTCACAACCTGCACCTCGAAGCACTCGAGGAACCGTTCGGTGGGAGAGGCTGTCGGCCGCGGCAACTCGCTTGAGCGAGTCCTCGGCGAGATGAACATGGTGGCCGAGGGCGTGTGGACGACCAAGGCACTGTTCGGTCCGGAGGCCCATGAGGACGGCGTCTCCATGCCGATCGCCCAGCAGGTGCACGCGGTGCTCTTCGAGTCCAAGGACCCGCGCGAGGCCGTCTTGGATCTCATGA
>CBFHHK010000542.1:0-1149 GCA_965655435.1 Planctomycetota bacterium
CAGGACCCCAGCCAGGATCTCAGCGCGGGCCCCAGCCAGGGCCCGACCTTCACGGACCCTGCGCTGTGGGTCCTGCGCGAGGACCTCCAAGCCAAGCTCCCCAAGGCGATCACGGTCCGCGAGTTCCGCGACGACGCGCTCCCCCTCCGCGGCTGGCTGGTGATCGCACGCCCGGACGAGCGCTGGCGCCCCGAGGCCAGCCAGCCGGAGGCCGGCCTGCGCACGACCTCTGCCCAGGCAGCCGGCCTCGACGCGGTGGTGGCGGTCAACGCGGGCTTCTTCGCCTCCACTGGATCGGTCAGCACCGTGGTGGACGAGGGCGAGGTGGTTTGCTGCGGCCCCTCCGCCGTGAACCGCGGGGGCAGCCCCTACCCCGTGACCCGCGCGGCCATCGGCTTCGACCGCGAGGGCCGGGCGGACTGCGCCTGGACCTGGTGCTTTGATCGGGTGGTTTACGCCCTCGAGGCCCCCGTGGGCAACGCCCCCGGCAAGCCGGCCCAGGCCCCCACCCGCGACCAGGGCCGGGCGTGGGAGGGAGTCGAGGAGCTCCTCGGCGCAGGCCCGATGCTCGTCGCGAACGGCGCCCTCCACAACACCGAGGTCGCCGAGTGCTTCCAATCCCTGGGCGGCACCTCCCGCCACCCGCGCACCGCCGCCGGCTGGGCCGAGGACGGCGCCCTCCTCCTCCTTGTCCTGGACGGCCGCAGCAAGACGAGCCGCGGGGCGACCCTCAACGAGACGGCCGCCATCCTCCTGGCTCACGGCGCCCAAGAGGCCCTCAATCTCGACGGCGGCGGCTCGACCACCCTGTGGGTCGCAGGCCAGGTCCAGAACCAGCCCAGCGACAAGGCCGGCGAGCGCCCGGTCGCGTCCATCCTGGCCCTCGTCCCGCAGCCAGACCCCGGCGGCTAGCGCCTCGCCCCTGACCCGGGGCCACACCTCGACGCCCATGGTGGGCAGACCACGTCGAACTGTACGGACGCGGTGGCGGTGACGTTCCAAAGACGGTCGCTGCCGGGGCTCCTCGGACCCCCGGCGGTGGGCCCCGCTCGCACGGGAGAGGGGTCGTGAGCCACTGCCGGCTCCGCTAGCCGATTCAGGCTTCTCTGTCGGGCCTCCAAGCGGGTCGCGCGGAGATGCGTCCGGGAA
>CBFHHK010000543.1:0-1146 GCA_965655435.1 Planctomycetota bacterium
CACACCTCTCAGTCACACCGTCGCCTTGGTCGCGGATGTGGGAATGCCGTGATCCTCCTCTTCTTGGCGGGGGCGGCGGCCACTTACCTCATTCCTATGATTCCGCAGGAGAGCGGCGCAGATGGGCGACGAGCACGCTCAAGCAACGAGATCGTTCAGGTCGAGAACGACCCAAGCTCAATTGTAGGGATCTCTGCTGAGGAGGAGCCGTATCGCGCGGTGGTGGCGCAGTTCTTAGGTCAACATCCTGAGTTTGGGTCGTTGAGTCGCCTTGAGAGCCTTCCTCCTTGGTTGTGGGGAGAGCGACGAAAGGTGACTACGACCGAAGGCCCGTTCATCTTCTACTTCAACGGTGACGGGCTGGAGCGTGGGCTCGGCATCGTGGCGGGCCGAGACAAGAAAGGTGAGATCGTCAACCTCTGGGAGAGCGAGGATTCGAGCATCCAGATAGTCGAGGAAAAGACCGTGCCTGCCAGCGGGGGACTACCGGCCTACGTCGTTATCGAGCAGCACAACTGGTATTCAAAGCCAGCCTGGGGTGCCTTCCTGATCACCGATGGCCTGGACCTTGGCGAGGCCACCGCTTTGGAAACGACGCTCCGCGCCATCATGGCGAGAGAAGGTGCTGGCCAAGGTGACTTCTACTCCACGCGCATTGGCTACGAGGCAGACACAGATCCGCGCAAGTTCGAGGATGCTGAGAAGCTGTGGCGAGACGGCAAGATCGGCAGCATCTCTGCGGACGGGTCATTCAGGGCCATCGCGCGGTAGATCCAGTCCTCTGCAGCTCTTGGCAGAGTGCAAGCAGGACCTGTGTAAGCCACCATGTCAGTCGGCTCCGACACGTTGATGGCTGCGTGAAAGAACCCCCTGAAACGACCTCCAAATGGGGATTTAAGGGGGTTTTACTGAATACCTCGTGTCAGTCGGGTAGATGACTTGACACGCCCCAGATGACCGCGCACCCGATGGCGGCCCCGAGCGCGGGGGTGAGCCCCGTCCGGGGGCGCCCTTCTCGAGGGGTCATGGTCAGCGGCTGTGTGAGTGAAGGGGTCGGGCGGCTTGGGATCGTCCACCACGACGATCGACCGGCCCATCATGTCGGGTTCCACAGTCAGAGAGGAGACCCACTCCCGGTCCTCCTTC
>CBFHHK010000544.1:0-1144 GCA_965655435.1 Planctomycetota bacterium
TCCCAGGAGTCCTTCACAGCCCCTCAACGCCGGGGCCCGGGCCCGGTTCAGCCTCTTTCGACAAAACACCGGGCGGGACGCCCTCCACAAGCTCCGGAGAGGACTCCAGGCCCCTCAACAGGGCGTCAATCCGCCCCGTGGCCCCTGGGGCCGCGGCGCTCGCGAGCCCTTGCTCGGGGACAGCCGCTCGCCCCGTCCCGGCCTGGGCGTCGGCAGAGGAGGCCACGCCCGGGGAGGCGCCAGCCCCGGAGTTCGGCTCCCCTCCTTCGCGCCGGAGGCTGATCCAGCGGGTCTCGGGGGTGTCGTGCCGGAGCTGGATGGCGAGCCTCGGACTCGGGAGCCAGGCCTCGATCCGTCCGGCCCACTCGACGACCGAGACACCCTCATGCCCGAAGAACTCGTCCGCACCGTCCGCGAGGAGCGCCTTCTCGCGCCCCTCCATCCAGGCGTCGAAGTGGAAGAGCGGGAGCCGCCCTCCGTCGTGCTGCTGCATGAGGGTGTAGGTCGGACTCGCCACCCCATCCTCGATTCCGAGGCCCTCCGCGAGGCCGCGGACGAAGGTCGTCTTGCCCGCCCCAAGATCCCCGTCCAGGGTCAAGACCGCACCGGCCCAGAGCTGCTCACCGAGCCTCCGGCCCAGCTCCTCCGTGGCCTCCGCGGAGAGGCTCCTGAACTTTCGCGCCATGACGCCATCCTGCCCTTCAGTCAAGCGGACCTCCACCATGGATCCAGCCTCCCCCTCCAGGTCGCCACTGCGAGCGGCCATCGGGAGCCACGATCCACAGGCCCGCCCCCTCGACGACCACCCCGACCTTCGTCCACGCGGCCCCGGGGCCGGCCCCCAGCGAGTCCCCCGGGAGGCACGCCAGCAGCTCATGATCCTCGCCGTCCTCGAGAGCATGGGCGAGCGCAGAGCGGCCATCGGCGGCGGCCGCCTGCGCGGCATCGGGGTGAATCGGGATCGCCGCGGCCTCCAGCTCGATCGCGACGCCCGAGGCCCGCGCCATGCGGAAGAGGTCGAGCGCGAGGCCGTCGCTGACGTCCATCATCGCCGTGGCGCCGGCAGCCGCGAGGGCGCGTCCCTCGGCGAGCCGGGGCGCGGGGGCAAGGTGGCGACCCGAGGCCAGGCTGCCCCCGAGCGGAC
>CBFHHK010000545.1:0-1132 GCA_965655435.1 Planctomycetota bacterium
GAGATCAACCAGTGGTGCATGTTCATGCACCTTGGGCTGCTCGCGGGATATGCCGTTCCCCTCGGCGGGTTGGTGGTTCCGATCGTCCTCTGGCAACTCAAGAAGGACGCCTCTCCCCAGATCGATCAGCACGGGCGGATGGTGGCGAGCGCCATGGTGTCGTTTGTCCTCTACGGCATCCTCGCGGGACTCCTCTGCTTCGTCCTCGTCGGCTTTGTCCTCCTGCCCGCGGTCGCCATCTGCGGCGTCGTCTTCCCGATCATCGGGGGCGTCAAGGCCAACGACGGGGAGTACTGGCCCTACCCGCTCGTCCCCAAGCTCTTCTGATCGGAGGAGACCCCCCCGGGCCAGGGATGGGGGGGGCTCAGCTGGAGCGTGCCCGTGAGCGGGCCGCCCCCGCCATCGCGATCAAGGCCATGGCGCCCAGGAGGGCCCACCCGGGACCGGAGGATTGGAGCTTCTGCCAGCTCACGGCCGCGAGCAGCGTCATGGCGATGGCCACGGTGAGGAGGTCGCCACCGAGCCCGCTCTCTCCCGTGCTCAAGAGGTCCTGGGCCTTCGTGGACAGCGGTCGAGGCCCCCCGGGGCGCCACAGGACCTTGAGCGCGAGGAGCCCCGAGGCGAGGGCCAGGGGCCAGAGCCGGAGGGCGAGCTCCGGCGACGCGAGCGCGGCGACCAGGCCTCCCATGGCGAGGTAGAGGGGCAGGAGGAGGCGGACGGCCACGGCCTTCCGCGCGCCCCGGTCCTCGGCGAGAAGGTCGGTCGGTGAGGTGTCGATGATCCAGCGGGCCGCGGGGGTCGCCGAGGTCGGCACGTGCATCAGGATGAAGGGCAGGTAGGCCCCGGGCGCGAAGAGGAGCAGCGCGTAGAGCCCCTCGCCCTCGACCGTCGAGGCATCCGCGCCGAGCAGGACGAGCAGCAGGGGCGCGGCCACGAGCGGGTACGTGCGCACGACGAACTCGCGCTCGGCGGGCAGCGCCTCGAAGACGAAGCCGAACGCGCCGCGCTCTTCACGGGTCACCCACAGCCGCTCGGCGGCGGCGCGGGCAGGGGCGAGCAGCGTTCCGAGGATGGACCGGGTCGAGCGGGCCCGGGGCGCGGGCGGGAAGGGTGCGAGGGCCAGCACCGCGGC
>CBFHHK010000546.1:0-1129 GCA_965655435.1 Planctomycetota bacterium
TCAGACAAGCCTCGACCGCATGGACATGGTGGACCCCGCGGAGCTCCGTCGGACGGCCGTAGCCGTGGGAGCCGCGGCCCTCGCCGTGGCGGACGCTCGGCCGCTCGACCTCGAGCGCCACCTCGACACGCTCAACCTGGAGCTCCACACGCGCCTCGATGCCGGGGTTCGAGAGGAGGCTGGGCCAGCCGCCGAGCGGCTCTGGAAGGACTGGTTCAGGGGGGCGCGGTTCTGGTTGAAGGCGCTCACTGCGGGCGAGGGATTGCCCGAGCCGAGAGCGCTGGACCCGGTGTCCACCGCACCCCCTGAGTGACGGCCCGCCCTGACTCAGGCGCGCCGGGTGCCCGCGCCGCGGCGCGGCAGGGGCTCGCCTGGAGGGACCCATCAACGGAGGGCTGGCGAGGCGGTCGCCGCCGCCTCGTCGCAGCGGACGCCGGGGTCCTAGTCGCCCTGACCGGCGGGCTGAGCCTTCGACGAGCTTGAGACCGCGGCGACGAACTCGGCCTCGCTCATTCGGCCATCACCGTCGACGTCCAGGGTGGCGAGCACGCTGGAGAGCCTGACCGGGGCGAACGTCGTCCCCTCGAGACGTTCGAGGTCCTCGAGGCTCACGAACCCGTCGCGGTCGACGTCGAGTCGATGGAAGGTGGGGACCGGGCCCTTGATTCGGGGCGGGATGTTCTCCCCTCGCTCGATGGGGCGGCCAAACATGTCGATCACTGAGCGGCCGGTCGGCCGCCTTCCTGCGGCGCCTGATCTCGCTTTGTTCGGATTGATGAGGGAGGCGATGCGCACCAACTCGTCCTGCTCGAGGACTCCAGAACCATCCGCGTCGTGTCGATCCAGCGCGGTGCCGGCGTCGAGGCGGTCCCGCGAAGTGCCCTGGTAGTCGACCAGCAGCCGTTCCAGCTCAAGCGTGCTGATCGCGCCGTCGAGGTCGATGTCATACGCCGTGCGGAGCTGCTCGGCGTTGCGCGCCGGCGGCTTGACCAGCCCGGCGGGGACGTTCGGCTTGCGGACCGCGCGGCCAGCCTCTGCCTCCGAGTTCACGAACGCGCTGAACTCCCTGATGGTCAGGCGACCGTCGTTGTCCTTGTCAAAGATGCGGAAGCGGGCTGCGTCAAAGCGC
>CBFHHK010000547.1:0-1128 GCA_965655435.1 Planctomycetota bacterium
TCAAAGGTGGGCAGCTCGGGACCCGCCGGGCCGGGCGCCGAGGCGCTGCCCCCCATGACCAATCGCAGGCTCGCGCGGCTGCGCTCCACCTGGCTCGAGCCCGGCGGCGCCCCGCCACGCTGGGCCCGACTCTGCGCGGCCCGAAACCGACGCTGCGGCCCGTGCGGGTCCATCAGCGGCTCGAGGCTCAGGGCCACGTCAAGGAAGCGCTCCACGCGGTCCTGACCGTGACGCTCAACGTACTCCTGGACCCGGCGGGTGTGCTCCTCGAAGCGATCCAGCATGTGCCGCTCCGTGGGCGCGAACCACGCGTTGTGGCGGAAGAAGTCGGCGTGCCCGAAGACGTGGGCCATCACGAGCTTCTGCTCCATGAGGCTGTTGGAGCGGACGAGGTAGGCGATCGTGGGGTCGTGGTTGACCACGAGCTCGTAGATCTTCGAGAGGCCCCACTCATGGCCCTTCGCCAGGCGCTCGTACTCCATCCCGAAGCGCCAGGATGGGTAGCGCGTCGGGAACCCGCCGTAGGCGGCCACAGCGTTGACGTCCGCGGCGTCGAGCATCTCGAAGACGACCTCGAAGAAGCTCAGGCCGGCGGCCGTGGCCGCGGCCTCGGCGCGCTGCGCCTCGCGCATGAGGCGCGGTGTCAATGAGGGCCCCGAGACCATGGGCTCAGCGCCCCTGCCCGAGGAAGGCCTTGATCGCGCGGGGGATCCCCGCGCGGTCATCCACGCCCGTGGTCACCAGCGCGTCGTCCTCGGGAAAGGCCGTGTCGAGGTCCTTCTTGAACTGACCGGACCCGTAGGCGCTCTTCACCTGCCCGTAGCAGAACTGGTTCACCCGTGGCAGGAGCTCGTCCCGCACCAGCGAGACACAGCGCTCGGTGTCTCGCGCGCTCCAGTTGTCCCCATCCGAGTAGTGGAACGGGTAGATGTTGAAGTCGTCGGGGGGATAGCGGTCCTTGATCAGGTCGAGGCACAGCTCGTACGCCGACGAGATCTTCGTCCCACCCGACTCGCGCAGGTGGAAGAAGGTCTCCTTGTCCACCACCTTCGCCGCGGCGTCGTGGACGATGTAGACCACCTCAAGGTTGCGATACTGGCTCCTGAGCCACGTGTCGATCCAGAAGGC
>CBFHHK010000548.1:0-1118 GCA_965655435.1 Planctomycetota bacterium
CAGGTACGGCGGATAGAAGGAGTGGGCGTGCACCTGGTCGTAGTACCCGAAGAAGGTGTCGAAGCCGTGCTCCTCGGGGACGCCGGTGGAGTCGCGTCCGCCGCAGCCCCACTTGCCGAAGCCGCCCGTGGCGTAGCCCTTGTCCTTGAGCATGGAGGCGATGGTGGGCTCGCCGGCGCGCAGCGGGGTGCCCCCGTCATTGGCCCGGACCGAGGCGTGTCCCGCGTGCATCCCGGTCATCAGGTTGCAGCGCAGTGGGGCGCACACGGGCGAGCCCGCGTACGCGTGGGTGAAGCGCATGCCTTCAGCGGCGAAGCGGTCAATGTTGGGCGTCCGGATGTACGGGTTCCCCATGTGACCGAGCTCGAAGTAGGCGAGCTCGTCGCTCATCACGTAGACCACGTTCGGGGCCTCCGCACCCCCCGCGGCGGGGTCGGCGGGGCGCGCCTCGGAGGCGGTGGAGCAGGCGAGGATGAGCGGGCTCGCGAGGAGCAGGAGGCGCTGGAGCATGCCGCTGGTCTAGCACAGTTGAGCGCGGGTCGCTCGCCGGTCGATACCCTCAGGGGACGCGCCGCACTCCCCAAGAACATGATCTCTCTCCTCCTCCTCGCCGCCAGCGCCCCGTTGATCCAGGCCCATGACCCGTTCTCCGACGTGGTCCGAGCCGAGCGCTCCCTTTTCTCGGTGGGCGTCTCGAGGGGGGCGGAGGTGAGGCCGGTGGGGGACCTCGACGGCGACGGCCTCACCGAGCTGGTGGTGGAGCTCGACCGGGTCCTGCTCGTGCGCCGCGGCGGGGACGGGGGACCGTTCCTCACCCTCGTGGAGCTCGGTCACCCGGGCGCCTGGGACGTGGGGCCGGACCTGGATGGGGACGGCGCGCCCGAGGTGGTGATCGTCGCGCCCTCGGGCGGCGGCGTCGCGGTGCAGGTGGTGAACTCGAAGGACGGGACCCGGCGCTGGACGACGTCGACCCTGAAGATCGCGCCCACGCTCGTGGCCTGGGCCGGCGACCTGGACGGCGACGGCGTGCCCGATGTGGCCATGGGCGACCCTTCAGGGGGCCTGGTCAAGACGGTCTCCGGCGCCACGGGCAAGCGGCTCTGGCGCTGCAAGGTCCC
>CBFHHK010000549.1:0-610 GCA_965655435.1 Planctomycetota bacterium
ACCGCCGCAAAGATCGGGAAGGCGCCGTAGCTCTGGAGGAGGCTGAAGATCTTGTCTCCCGTGCCGCCAGGGACCGTGTACGGCTTCATGATCAGCCGCTCGGTGTCCCCCTCGCGGAGTTCGTACCAGATGATGTTCTGGCCGAACTCGAGGTAGGGATTGAGCGGCGGCTCCGCGGGTTCGGAGGCCCCAGCGAGCTCCGAGAGGAACGCGAGTTCCTCTCCCTCGGCGACCGCCGAAGCGTCCGGCTCACCCGCGTCGCCGGCGTTGGCGGGCACGGGCAGACCCGACACGGGATCGACCGAACCGACCGAACTCGAGCCCGTCCCCACCGCAGCCGCGCCCGCGGCGGCATCGGGGGAGATCACGATGGGGTCATCGGCGTAGGCTTCTTCGACGCCCTCAAAGGCCGCCTGGTCGTCGAAGCCCTCGACTCCTGCGGGCTGATCCTGGCCGCGAGTCAGCAGGTCCTCGAACATGGACTGGGCCTTCCGGTCTCGCTCGAGTGAGTCTCCCCCCCCACCGAGGCAGGACGACAGGAGCGCAAGGCAGAGCACCAATGGCGAGCGCCGTCGCGGAGGCGCCGGGCGGTCGAGCCTCCCCGAGCTCC
>CBFHHK010000549.1:620-1117 GCA_965655435.1 Planctomycetota bacterium
TCCCGGGCCGTTCGATGGCTTGCGGAGAGACCGGACGCTCGTGGGCACCGCTCCTGCGATGCTCGGGATCCTCCCCGCGGCGATCCATTCGAGACCTTGCCCCGTCAGAGGAGGCGCTTGACCGCGTCGGTGACGTCGGAGATCGCCTTCTTGTCCCGACGACGGATCGTCTTCCAGACGCTGCAGTGCCCGCCCGACTGACGGACGGACTCACAGGCGCTGAGGACCTTCGAGCGCGCTTGGGCGGTGAGCGTGATGCCCTCCGAGGAGGTCGGGTCGATCTTCTTCTTGGCGATCTTCTTCATCTCCGGCGTCGCAGCGAGGAGCGCCGCGTAGTCCACCGCCGCCGGATTCGTGAGCTGGCGCGGCTCGTCGAGCCCGCAGATGTTGTCCACCTTGTTCACGTGGTACGGCGTACCGCGTCCATCGTCGCGGCCACCGTAGGAGGCCACGGCCCCAGCCTCTCCCCCGGGTAAGGGGGACTCGGCGCTCGCAGG
>CBFHHK010000550.1:0-1117 GCA_965655435.1 Planctomycetota bacterium
CCTGATCGCGGGGTGCATGGTCACCGACGGCACGGTCAAGCGCAGCAACAAGGTGCGCCTGATCCGCGATGGCACCGTGGTCTACACCGGCCAGATCGGCTCCCTCCGGCGCGAGAAGGAGGAGGCCAACGAGGTCCGCTCCGGCTTCGAGTGCGGCATCGTCCTCAAGGACTTCCGCGACATCCGGCTCGAGGACGTCGTCGAGGCGTATCGCATGAAGGAGATCAAGCGGTCGCTTTGATCGAACGACGCCGCGGCCCAGCGGCGTTCCACACGGGCGGGGCACCAGAGGTGCCCCGCCTGTCGTAGCGAGAGCCTTCAGGCTGCCCGAGGAGAAGTAATCATGGCGAACCCGCGCACCATTGCCCGTATCGAGGCCGCGATCCAGCGACGCGCCGCCCACTGTCTCCAGCACGAGATCTCGGACCCGCGCGGCCAGTTCATCACGATCGTCCGCGTCGAGCTCAACTCTGACCTGTCCGTCGCAAAGCTCTTCTACTCCGTGCTGGGGAGCACCTCCGAGCGCTCCCAGGCGGCCCAGATGCTCGAGCACGCCACCGGGTTCATCCGCAAGCAGGTCGGTCGCGTCCTGGAGACCCGGTCCCTCCCGGTCCTTCGCTTCCTGGAAGACACCACCGCATCGGACGCGGAGCAGATGGACGACATGATCACCCAGGCGCTCCGCAAGGACCGCCAGATCCGGGGCCAGGATGAGGCCCCCGCGGAGCCCCCCTCCCAGGACGATCCCACCGAGGGTGACACCACCGAGGGAGACACGGCGGATGGTGGCATCCCCGAGGGCGCCCCCTCAGACCGAGCCCCTGACTCTCCCCCCTCCTGACCGGATGGGTTGAGCCCGCTCGGACGCCCACCCAGCGGCTGAGGCCGCGAGGCGTCGCGCCGTACCCCGGCCGACCGGACCCGCCTCCGCCGCACGTACGGAGTTCCCTCCACGGGACGGGTACTCCGCGGCCCGGGTCTTCGACAGACCGCGAGCCACCCCAGGCCGCTCACCGCAGCCTCGGGGAGCACCGCTCCGCCAGAAGACGCGGCCCCCCGGCCGCCGGTCGGACGAACCCGCTCGGCCCAGCTCCCCGCCTTCGAGCGACGTCTGGGC
>CBFHHK010000551.1:0-1115 GCA_965655435.1 Planctomycetota bacterium
TGGTCCTCCCGGTGCGACCCGGAGAGGGTCCCTGCCTGCGCTGCGTGTTCCCCGAGCCGCCGCCCCCGGGGGTGCTCCCGACCTGCGACACCGCCGGCGTGATCGGGCCGGCCGTGGGTGCGATCGCCTCCATGCAAGCGGGTCTCGCGCTTCGCCTCCTCGGGGGAGCGGACCCGCCGGATGCTGCGCTATTGGACATGGACGTCTGGTCGGGGAGCGTGCGTCGCCTGGCGGTGCCCAGGTCGGAGACCTGCCCCTGCTGCCAACAGCGGCGCTTTGACTTCCTGGAGGGCGCCGCCATGGATGAGGCGGTCTCCCTCTGCGGCCGGAACACCGTCCAGCTCCTCCCTCCGCCAGGCGCACCTGCGCCCGCGGCGGACCTCATCGAGGCCAACCTCCGCTCCGCCGGGATCGAGGTGTTCCGCGCCGGGCCGCTCCTCCGCTTCACCGCCGACGCCCACCGGGTCACGCTCTTTCCGGATGGTCGCGCCCTCGTGGAAGGGACGGAGGACACCTCCAGGGCTCGGGCAGTCCTCGCTCGCTGGGTCGGCGCGTGACCCTCGCACCCGTGGTCCTCGCCGCCGGGGCATCGAGGCGCCTCGGGCACCCCAAGGCCCTGGCAGACCTCGGCGGTCAGAGCGCCCTGTGCCGACTGCTGGCGGCGCTCGGTGGGCTCCAGGCAGACACGCCCTCAGCGTCCGGGCGCGAGGTCGCCGAGCGGCCGCTCGTGATCACCGGACACCACGACCGTGAGATCCGCGCCCACCTGCAGCCCGCGACCCTGGACGCGGAGCTTGCCTTCAACCCGGATTGGAGCGCCGGGCGCACCTCAAGCGTGGCTCTGGCCGCGCGCCTCCGCCCCGGATCGGACCTCCTGGTCTGCCCCGTTGATGTCCCCCTGGTGGGGTCTGCCCTCATGCGCCACCTCGCGGAGGAGTGGCACCAGCTTGGCGCCCCTCCCCTGGGCTGGCTCGCTCCCTACACGTGCCCCCGATCCGGCCAGGAGCGGCGTTACGGCCACCCGCTCATCCTGGGCGCCAAGCTCGCCGAACAGGCGGCGGCGCTGGAGCCCGACACCCCCCTCCGCGTGCTCCGTGGGCGGGCGGCGCCCCTCG
>CBFHHK010000552.1:0-1113 GCA_965655435.1 Planctomycetota bacterium
TCCCGGCGAAGGTCCCCGCTGGGGTGCCGGCGTCTGCCCTCTCCCGGCGTCCGGACATGATCGCCATTGAGCGCCGAATGGCGGCGGCGGAGGCCTCTGCCAGGCAGGCGCGGTTGGACCGCTGGCCCTCCATCTCCCTGACGTCGAGCGCGGGCTTCACGAGCGAGGACCTCAAGGGCCTGCTTGATGGGGACTTCGGCATCTGGTCCCTGGCCGGTCGGGTCACGGCTCCGGTGCTCGACGGCGGTCGTCGCGAGGCCAAGGTTGAGGAGTCTCTCTCTCAGCTGCGGGAGGTGCGGGCGGCCTTCGCCTCCGCTGCGCTGCGCGCCTTCTTCGAGGTCGAGAACGCCCTCGCTGCGGAGGATTTGCTGTCCGAGCGCCTCGGCCATCTCCAGGTGGCGGCGGACCGCTCCCAGGAGGCGACCGCGCTCGCCGAGGATCAATATGGCCTCGGGCTCGTGAGCATCGAGCTTGTGCTCGAGGCCCAGCGGCGGGAGCTGCAGGCACAGTCCACCTTCCTGGAGACGCGCCGCGAGCTCTATCAGAACCGGGTCGACCTGCACGTGGCCCTCGGGGGCGGGTTCATGGACCCGAATCCAGGGGACCCGAATTCAGGGGACCCGAATTCAGGGGACCCGAATTCAGGGGACGGAGACGCTGGGGCTCAGTAGCGGGCTGCGCCGCGCCTGGCCCTGGGCGTGCCGGCACGGTCGCGCCGCCGACCTCACGATTCCGCCTGCGGCGCCCCGGCACTTTTGGGCATCATCCCCCCGCCGAGAGGCGAACCGTCCCTCGGATCATGACGCAGCGTACAACCCCCATCGGCGTGAAGGTCGCTGTGACCATCATGTGCCTCGTTTGGGGCTCCACATGGTTCGTGGTCCGCGCAGGCCTGGGCGAGATGCAGCCCTTCGGCAGCGGCGGGTTGCGGTTCTTTCTGGCGTGGGTGCTGATGCTCGCGGTGGCCCCATGGATCGCGAGGAAGGAGGGGGGCGCGCCGCCCACCCTGCGTCTCGTGGTGGTCATGGCCTCCGGCAACTTCGCCATCAGCTACGGGATCGTGTACTGGGCGGAGCAGACGTTACCTTCGGGCCTCACGGCGGTGCTCTGGGC
>CBFHHK010000553.1:0-1111 GCA_965655435.1 Planctomycetota bacterium
TTCCCCAACCGCGACCCGCAGAGCGCCACGGAGTGGACCCAGACTCGCTACGAGGCCGTGGGCGTCCCCGGCGACCCGAGGGAGCGTTGGGGGGCGGAGTCGAGCCGGACGTTCCAGGGGGTGGCGGTGGCGGGCCTCTGGACCCGGGGCAAGACGGTGCTGCTGGATGGGCTCCTGAACGACATGGACTTCGCCATCGGCCACTCCGAGGCGAGCTCGTACGGGGGAGCGCCCTACAACGTCGGGCCGCAGCAGCGGCTGGTGCGCCTCTTCGAGGGGGCAGGGGTGCCCTCCCTGGACCCGACCAGCGGCTGGGTTCGGCTCGGCTACGGCAGGGCGTCAGAGACCCCGGGCCTGCCCTCGGGCGTCAACGGGAACAGCTCGGTGATCGAGTCCACCGAGAGCAAGTTGCACGCCTCGGAGCGCCTGCGGCCGCTGCTCCTCCGGGACGTCGTGTGGCACGTCCAGAATGGCAAGCACACCGACGCGGTGGCCTTCGACGACCTCCTCGACCCCGACGCGCTCATCGTGGCGGAGATGAACGGACGGCTCACCCTCCCGGACCTCGCCGGATCAGGGTTCAACGACCTCGAGCACCGCTCCGGGTGGAACCCCGTCACCCGTGCATTTGACCTCCCGGTGCAGCTCCAGAACTCCGCGACCGACGCGGACACCTGGCGCGTGCCGGCCTTCGGCGAACTGGTCCCGACCAGCGGCACCGTTGGTCGCCTCGAGCCCGCGGCCCTCGGCGGCGTGTACGGTCGGGGCCTCTGGCTCGATGGGGGGCTGAGCCTGCGCTTCGACGCTCCGAACCGGGCTGTGCCCGGGGCTCCCCAGCCCGAGGCCTTCTACGTGGGGCTGTTCGTGGACTGCCGCTTCGATGACGACGGTGAGCGCCGCCCCCTGGTCACCTTCCCCGATGGCACGTCGGTCGAGCTGCTCGGGAGGTCGTCCGTTCGCTACGTCGAGGGCGACCGCGTGATCCACCGAGTCCTCCTGCCCGGAGACTTCAGCTACGACCCCGACGGCGGCCTGGCCCCCGCGGTGCACGGCTTCTTCCGCGCGGGATCCTGGACCCACGTGGGCCTGCGGATCGAGGGCGCGGGCCAGC
>CBFHHK010000554.1:0-1108 GCA_965655435.1 Planctomycetota bacterium
CATCACGGACTCTGGCGGGATCCAGGAAGAGGCGCCCTCTCTGGGCAAGCCCGTGCTCGTGATGCGAGACACCACCGAGCGCCCCGAGGCCGTGGAGGCCGGGACCGTCCGACTGGTAGGCACCGACACCAGCGCCATCGTGGGGGCAGCCCGCAGTCTGCTCGACGATGAGGAGCAGTACCGGTCCATGAGCTTCGCTCACAATCCCTACGGGGACGGTGCCGCCAGCCAACGGATCGCGGACGCCCTCTTCAGCCTGGGCGCCTCCCCGCGGGACCCGAACGGCACGTTGTGAGACTCCCATGCGTCCCCGGACGAGAGCCAGCGGCGGATCCTTTGACCGCTGGCCCTCGACCGGGAGACAATAGGGGCATGAACCCCACCCAGGTGTCCGTCATCGGGCTCGGCTACATCGGCCTCCCCACCGCAGCAGTCATCGCCTCCCGAGGGATCAAGGTCTGCGGGGTCGACGTGTCGAGGGAGACCATCGAGACCATCAACAAGGGCGAGATCCACATCGTGGAACCCGACCTCGACATCGTCGTCCGCGGCGCGGTCATGACGGAGACCCTGCGGGCAAGCCTCACAGCTGAACCCTCCGACGTGTTCATCGTCGCGGTCCCGACCCCCTTCACCGAGGACCACCAGCCGGACCTCTCTTACATCGAGAGCGCCGCGAAGGGCTTCGCCTCGGTCCTGAAGAAGGGTGACCTCGTGATCCTCGAGTCCACCTCCCCCGTCGGCGCGACGGAGAAGCTCTGCCAGTGGCTCGCGGACGCCCGTCCGGACCTCAAGCTCCCCCACGCCCACGAAGGCGACGCCGACATCGCCGTCGCCCACTGCCCCGAGCGCGTCCTCCCCGGCTACGTGCTCCAGGAGCTGGTCGCGAACGACCGGATCATCGGCGGGATCACCCCACGCTGCGCGGAGCGCGCTCGGGACCTCTACAAGATCTTCGTCAAGGGCGAGTGCCTCCTCACCACCGCTCGCACCGCTGAGATGGCGAAGCTGACGGAGAACGCCTTCCGTGACGTGAACATCGCCTTCGCGAACGAGTTGTCGCTGATCTGCGACGACAGCGGCATCGACGTTTGGGAGCTCATCCGGC
>CBFHHK010000555.1:0-1102 GCA_965655435.1 Planctomycetota bacterium
TCGAGCACCGCGCGCCCAGGCATGAAGCGAGCGGCGATGGCGACGTAGACCTCTGGAGCGCGGAAGTACGGGTGCGTCTGGTTCGTGTAGATGTGCTCGAGCCCCTCCCCCGTGAACGCCATGGGCTTCGCCTCCGCCCAGTTCAGGAAGTCCCTGGACGTGGATCGGCTCACCGAGCGGAAGCCGGTGTAGCCCTCCCCCGTCCAGGTCCGCATGTAGCAGACGTAGCAGCCCTCGGCTTCCGACCAGAACGCCACGTTCTGGGAGTCAAACATCCCGTCCGTCATCAGCGGGGCCTGCCGCACGCGCTCCCACCGGAGCCCGTCCGGGGACCTCCACCCCACCAGACCCGAAGCCTCGATGCCGCCAAGCGCCTTGAAGCGCTCACCCGCTGGAACGCCCGGCCGGGTATCCAGGAACGGGCTGAAGTTGTGGGAGAACGGCGGCTCCCCCGCGAGCACCACGTTGTTGTCTCGGTCGCCGTCCACCGCGAAGAGACCGAGGGACGGTCGGCGCCACTCCAGGCCGTCGTCACTCACCGCGACGCACGTCCGCTCGAGGTCCGAGCCGTCGGCCCCGGCCTCGGCGAGGGCGCGGTAGTACAGGAGGTAACGCCCCTCATGGACGATCACCGTGCAGTAGGCAGAGAAGCGGCCCTCCCAGGGCGCGTCGAACTTGAAGACCGGCCCCTCGTCCCTTGGGACTGCGAGCCTGAGCTCACAGTCGTCGGTGGCGTCGACCAGGTGGCGGTCCACGAAGAGTTGCCGGGCCTGACCGACGGCGATGGCCTCGCCCGGGGCCGCCTGGAGCGCCGCGGCAGCCACGAGAAGACTCTCTAGGATCATCGGTCGAGTCTACCCAGACCCGACCATCCACCCCACCTCCGCCGGAGCCACCCCTCTCCGCGGTGGGTCGGCTAGCGAAGGAGCGCGGACATGGGCATCGGCTTGCCCTCGGCCTTCCAGCCCCCTCCGCGGAGCCCGAGTGTCCCTGAGGGTGCGCCCCCGGCGGCAGGGACGACCTCGGCCACCAGGGTGAAGGGGCCCTCCCCCGCGGACTCGAAGCACGTCCCTGGCGTGTAGAGCGAGGTCGTCGCGCCGCC
>CBFHHK010000556.1:0-1095 GCA_965655435.1 Planctomycetota bacterium
TACCTCTCGGACGGGCTCCGCGACCGCGGCCCGGTCCTCGCCACCCTCGGCAAGGTCCTGGCGGTCACCTTCGCGATCCTGTGCATCGGTGGCTCCCTGGCTGGCGGCAACAGCTTCCAGGTCAACCAGTCCAAGGACGCGTTGGCCGAGGTGATCCCCTTCCTCAAGGACAACGGCTGGGCGTACGGCGCGGTGATGACCCTCGCCGCGGGCGGGGTGATCCTCGGCGGTCTGCGGCGGATCGCGGACGTGGCCTCGAAGATCGTCCCGGCCATGTGCGGCCTCTACGTCGCCGCCTGCCTGTTCGTGATCCTCTCCAACGCCGACCAGGTGGTCGGCGCCTTCGGGACGATCATTGACGGTGCGTTCAACCCCCAGGCAGGGCTCGGCGGCATCGTCGGCGTCCTGATCGTCGGCTTCAAGCGCGCCGCCTTCTCCAACGAGGCGGGCGTCGGCTCGGCGGCCATCGCCCACTCCGCGGCCAAGTCCCACTACGCCGTCCGTGAGGGCATCGTCGCCCTGCTCGAGCCGCTGATCGATACGGTCATCGTCTGCACCATGACGGCGCTCGTCATCGTGATCACCGGCGCGTACGTCAAGGTGGACCCCGCCACCGGGGCTGAGACGGTCTTCAACGAGTACATCGTCGGCAGCAACGGCGCCGGCCTGACCTCGATGGCCTTCTCCACGGTCATCCCCTGGTTCAAGTACGTGCTCGCTGTCGCGGTCGTCCTCTTCGCCTTCTCCACGATGATCTCGTGGTCGTACTACGGCGAGCGGTGCTTCTCATGGCTCTTCGGGGACGGCTACAGCATCGTCTACAAGGTGCTGTTCCTCTCCTTCAGCTTCCTCGGGTCGGTCATCACGGCGACCGCCGTCCTCGACTTCGGTGACCTGATGATCCTCGGCATGGCCATCCCCAACGTGCTCGGCGTCTTCCTGCTGAGCGGGAAGGTGAAGGTGAAGCTCGACGAGTACATGGAGCTCAAGCGCTCCGGTCAGATGTGAGGAGCGCGGTGCCGAGCGCGGGCCTCAGCCGGCCCGCCTCGGCTGTCCCGCCTCGAGCACCCGGGCTCGGCCGCCCGCCCCCGGACG
>CBFHHK010000557.1:0-1094 GCA_965655435.1 Planctomycetota bacterium
ACGGCCACCACCGGCACCGGCGGCGTCGCGTGCACCGCGCCCCAGCCCGGGCCCAGGTCGCCGTGATACCGCACGCGGAGCGTCGCGGTGACCTGGCCGGTCTGAGGCCGGTCCGCGGTGCTCTCGGACGACGCCCGTCCCGCGCCTCCCGCGCGCGCGTCCTCGTCCGCCGCCTCGTCGGGCCCGATGGCGGTCCTCGGCAAGCCGGTCGCGCGCTTCACTCTGACCAGAAAGTACAGAGGCTTCCCCAGAAGCGTCTCCGGGTCATCCGTCGCCGCCGACTCGCCCAGCGGCGCGCCGTCCCGCGAGCACGGCACCGCCGAAACCTCCAGCGTGCCCCGCCGCTCGCCGTCCGGGCCGACGATCGCGGGGTACGCCGTCTCCGTGTCCAGGCGGTACGCGAGCGGCTCCGTGGACAAGTGCGCGACGCCGAGCTTGCGCATCTCCGTGGACACCTCCTGCCTCGCGCCGGCGCGCATGGCGTCCGCGGCCTCCGATGTGAACAGCGCGCCTTCGCGCCAAGCGCGGTACACTTCGCGCCAGTCGTCCAGGCGCGATGCGAGCGACGCCACCGGCCAGACGCTCCTGCGCCCGGCTTCGTGCCAGTGCACGTCGATCGCAACCTCTAGCGCGTGCTCGAGCGACGCGTCCTCGCCGCCGCCGTCGCCGCGCGCGGCGCGTATGCGGAGCATCGTGCTCTGCGCGTCGACCAGCGTCGGCTTGAACGCGACGCCGACGTCGAAGTCCTCGGCCATCTCGGTCGCCTCCTCGGCGAGCGCGATGGCGCGCTCGAGAGCCTTCTCCAGCCCGGGGTCGATGGAAACGGCGTCGTTCGAAGCGTCCGTATCGTCGCCGCGTTCCCCCCCCCCCCGCGCCTCACGCACCGCCTCCAGCGCCTGCGCGCGTATGCGCGCCTCGGAGGCGCCCGGGATCGCCGACTCGCGGTGCACCGTCGCCGTGCTCACGACGTTCCTCGCGCGGTCTGCGAACCGGAGCGTCGACAGCGTCTCGTCGTAGTTCACGGACGCGGGCGAGAGCGCCGCTATCATCACGCATCGCGCGTTCCCGCCCAGACAGTCCCGCAGCAAAGACGT
>CBFHHK010000558.1:0-1093 GCA_965655435.1 Planctomycetota bacterium
TGAACGGCGACGCCGCCGCGGCCCGCGACGGCTACCGTGCGCTCTACGAGACCGGCAAGAGCGGCACCGAGGGGTACTCCCCCATGGTGACGGCAGACGCCGCCATGCAGGCGGCCTACGCCGCCCTCGCCGCCGACGATAGCCTCGGCGCCCGTGAGCTCTTTGACCTCGCTGGCGCGGCCTTCGGGGCCGTCGAGAGCGAGAAGCCCTCGGTCGTGGCCGTCGCAGCTGCGGGAGTGGAGATCGCGGGAATGGGCGAGGCCCTCGCCAAGGTCGCCTCCGGTGACGCCAAGGGCGCCCGTCGTGCCTTCGAGTCCGCAGCCAAGAGCAGCAAGACCTCCTCCGGCGTCGCGACAGCGCGCCTCGGGCTCGGCCATTGCTGGCTCGCTGAGGGTGAGGCTCGCAAGGCTCAGCTGGAGTTTGCCTGGGTCGCTGGCGTGGACCACGCCTCAGCCGACCGGCGGGCAGAAGCCCTCCTGGGCCTCGCCCAGGCGGGCCTCGCAGCCGGCGAATCGGGCGATGCAAACGCGGCCAAGACCGGCCTCCGGAGGGTGGCGTCTCAGTACGGCGCGACCCCCGCAGCCCGCAAGGCGGCGCAACTTCTCGAATCGTTGTAAAACATCACGGTTGCCGCCCGCCTCTCGGGCGGTAGGTTCTCTGTTCAGAAGGCGGGCCCACAGCCCGCTCCCGAAAGCTCTCGGGCCCCGCATGCCTCACCGCGAGCGGTTCCCGCCTGACCAGGACTCGATCCCCCTGGTCGCCCAGAACACCACTCCAATTCTTCACCTCACCGCCCTGGCGACCAATCGGGTCGCCGCCCAGGTCGAGTGAGTCCCTGGTCCCTCGACCCCGAACACCTCCGGTCCCCGGAATCGTGACTCGCGGTCGATACGCCCCCCAGCCATCCCAATGAACGCGAACTCCCTTCTCGCTCGACTGGCCCCCGCCGGCCTCGTCTTCTTGTCATCGGCGACCCCCGCCATGGCCCAGTCCACCACTGCCGGCGACGTCTTCGTGCAAGCCGGGCCCGTCGGCTGGTGCATCATGCTTCTCTCGATCGTCGCCCTCGCGGTGATCATCGAGAACATCATGT
>CBFHHK010000559.1:0-1093 GCA_965655435.1 Planctomycetota bacterium
CACACTCCCTTGGTCGGCCGCCCCGACCTCGTGGAGCACTACAGGGAGAAGAAGCAACGCCTGGGCCTCAAGGCGAGGTGGGGCAAGGAGGGCGACCGGCGGGTCCGGCTTGTTCAGGAACACGCGGTGTACGCCGCGATGGTCGCGGCCATGGATGAAGCGGCCGGGCGCGTGCTCGACGTGCTCGACCGCCTCGATCTGGCGCAGGACACCGTGGTCGTGTTCTTCTCGGACAACGGCGGCCTCTCGACCAGCGAGGGCCACCCCACGAGCAACTCTCCACTGCGGGCAGGCAAGGGCTGGCTCTACGAGGGGGGCATCCGCGAGCCCTGCGTGATGCGCTGGCCTGGAGAGCTCGCGCCGGGCACCGTGTGCGAGCTACCCATCCAGTCTGTGGACTTCTTGCCGACGCTCGCCGCTGCCACCGGCGCCTCGCTTCCGAAGGGGGTCACCATGGACGGGGTCGAGCTGCTGACGACCCTCACTGGGGGGGCCGCGCCGCCGCCGCGCGGCCTCTATTGGCACTACCCGCACTGGGGTAACCAGGGGGGGACACCTGGCGGAGCCCTCCGCGAGGGCCCCTGGAAGTGGGTCGAGCGCTTCGGTCCGGATGGGATCGAGGGGGAGCTCTACCACCTTGTCGAGGACCCAGGTGAGACCGCGGACCGGTCCGGCGCCGAGCCAGACCGCTCGAGGGCCATGGGGGCTCGCCTCGCCCGCTGGCGAGCGGAGGTGGGCGCCCGGATGCCGAGCCCTAATCCTCTGGTGGTCTCGAATCCGGAAGGGGATGACCGCGCGAAGTAACCAACGGGCACCCGCAGCGCGGGGGGCCCACTTCACCGCGCTCAGCGGTTGCACGATCTCGGTCGACTCCTATTCTTCGCCGGGGCGCGCTGGACCCGCTCAGGGTCCAAGGCGCTCCGCCTCCGTCTCCATCTAGCCCTCATGTCCCCTCACCCCGGGGCACTTCTCACATGGCCTCGTTCGAAGCCGAACTCGACACCGAAAGCCACATCGTCCAGGTCGTCGTCACTGAAGACGACGGCAGCGAGCACGATTACCAGTTTGATTTTGACCCCAGCTCCGGCCGGTG
>CBFHHK010000560.1:0-1092 GCA_965655435.1 Planctomycetota bacterium
GCGGCGGGTGGCCTGCTGAGTCGAGTGCACCGCGGCCTCCATCGGCGCGTGGACATCAGCAGCCTCGTGTTCTTCCGCATCGCCTTCGGCGCGATCATGGTGTGGGAGGTGACCCGCTACTACGGGTACGGGTGGGTTCAGCGCTACTTCGTCGAGCCCACGTTCAACTTCCCGTATCCCCTCTTCGAGTGGGTGAAGCCCTGGTCTGGCTTTGGGATGTACTACCACTTCATCTTCCTGGGGGCGATGGCGTTCTGCGTCATGATCGGGTTGATGTACCGGCTGAGCGCGGCGCTGCTCTGCCTGGCGTTCACGTACGTCTTCCTCCTCGAGGAGGCGCGGTACCTGAACCACTTCTACCTGGTCTGCCTCCTCACGTTCCTGCTGGCGGTCGTCCCCGCGCACCGGAACCTCTCGGTGGACGCGCGCTTTGATTCGACGATTCGCAGCGAGACTGCGCCTGCCTGGGCCCTGTGGCTGTTGCGGTTCCAGGTGGGGGTCCCCTACTTCTTCGGCGGCGTCGCGAAGCTCAACAGCGACTGGCTCCACGGGTCGCCGATGCGCTACTGGCTCGCGAAGCGGGACGACTTCCCGATCATCGGCCAGACCTTCCATCATCCCTTCACGGCCTACTTCTTCAGCTACTCGGGGCTCCTGATCGACCTCCTGGCGGTGCCGCTCCTGCTCTGGCGACGGACCCGACTGGCGATGTTCGTGGTGCTGGTGGCCTTCCACTTCACCAACACCCGCCTCTTCAACATCGGGATCTTCCCCTGGACGATGATGGCGGCCACGACGATCTTCCTCCCGCCGGACTGGCCGCGGCGGCTCGTTGGCGACCTGAAGAAGCTCTCCGGTCGGAGCCTCGCTGCGGTCCTCGGCGCGGGCCTCGGCGCGGTCATGGCCGCGGCGTTTCGTGGCGAGTGGACGTTCATTCCCTCCAGCGTCGGAGCGCTCGCAGGGATGGTCATCGCCTGGAGCCTGTTCCCGGCGATGCATGACGCCCGCGACGTCGGTGGGCCGGCGCTGCAGGAGGCGACGCGCTCACGCGGCGCTCGGGTGGCCACGACCGCCGTCCTCCTGTGGATGACG
>CBFHHK010000561.1:0-1087 GCA_965655435.1 Planctomycetota bacterium
GCTTCGGTCCGGACGCTGGAGAGAGACAGCGCGATGCTCGTGGCGACCGCCCCCTCCGAGACGCTCGAGGTAGAGAAGTCAAACGCGAGCGTCGCCGCCGCCTCGTCGTCTTCGATGACGACCTCGTGAGTCGCGATCGCGCCGAGGACTCCGCCGACGGGCGTCCCGAGCGAGATGGTCACTCGCTCTGTGCCCTCCGAATCCACGTCATCGATCGCCGCGATGTTGATGATCCCGGAGAGCTGCCCCGCGGGAATCACCAGCGGACCGCTGTCCACCGTGGCGTCCGCAGAGGTTGCGGAGCCGCCCACCGTGAAGGGGACGAACACGTCCTGCGACGAGGTGGCCGAGAGCACCACGGTCACCACCGAGCTGCCGGCTGCCTCACCAAGGGTCGAGCCAGATACCTGGAAGGCGATCTCGGGGTTGAGCCCGGAGCCGAAACCAAGCGCGGAGGCGTGCGTTGTCAGCGCAGCGAAAGTCCAGAGGGCCGTGTGGGCCAGCAAACGATTGGGAGCAGCCATCGATGAACCGATAGTCGGGGCGCGCGAGAAGCTTTGGGGAATGGCGGGGTCAAGGTGCGACGTGCACGTCGCTGGGCTTGGACCCCGTCGGCAGGATGGGGTGGCGGAGTGTCGAGGTGATTCGCCCGTCGGAGACCGGTGGACGCCTCAGCTCAGAATCCATGTTCCTTACTTCGGGCGCAAACACCCGGCGATGTGAGGGAATGGACCGTGAGGCAGAGATAGGCCCAAGTTTAGACAATCCCAGGATCCGCCAGCCCAAAAGTGGCGCCCACGATCCCGGTTGCAGACACCCCGCCGCGGCACCCTGTCACGTTACGGGAGCCGGGAGGCGATATCGACGAAGCGGACGCCCCGAAAGCGCGCCGGAGCTGCCCCATGACTCATTTCGGCTACCTGCATCGGATTCCCCTTCCCGCAGTTCACGACCCCCCAGAGTCGCCACTCCTCGGGCCCTGCGACACGATCGCAGCGCTTCCAGAAGTCCAGCGTGGATCCCTGATAGGTCGGGAGGCGGAGGAGCCGAGCACGCCGACCACCTCGAATCTCCCAGGCCACCTCGC
>CBFHHK010000562.1:0-1085 GCA_965655435.1 Planctomycetota bacterium
GCCGTCCCTGGCCACCTGGCTCGTGAGCCTCTTGATCTCCCGGGTCGCCGCCTCGATCTTGGCGTAGTCCGTGCGGACCAGGAACTCCGGGGAGTAGCCCCCCCGGTGGGCGTACTTGCGGAGGGCATAGGCGCCGACCGAGAAGAAGGCCAGGGCGGCCACCCATCCCGTCCCGAGGCGGAGCTCCCGACTTGGCTCGCCGGCCAGAGCGCCAGCCGACCTGTCAGCCATCGCCGCGATCAGGATGCCGCAACTCAACAGCGCGCCCAGCACGACGTGCACCGACCGAAAGAGCGAGAGACTCACAGGCCCAACGCCCCCCGGTCGATGACCCCGAGAGCGAAGAGGAGACCCAACACGACGGCCATGGCAGCCGCTGCGAGCAGCAACACCCGCCTCCCTCGCCCACCGCTGGGCGCGGGCGGCGCCAGCCGGACCTGCTCCGCGACCTCGCACCAGATCGACGGCTCCACGAGCCCGTTCAGCAGGATCACATCCCCCAGGGCCTGACCCGAGCGCGCCTCCTTGCGGACAGAAGACAACTGACCGCTGGAGAAGCGGCCCGCGCTCACCAGCCGCAGCGCCACGGCCTCGTCAGAGGCGGGCCCGACTTCGTCCCCGTTGGGCCGCAGGCCTGCGCGGTAGACGGCCTCCGCGGGCCCAAAGAGCAGGAGAGTGTCGGGCTCGAGGGTCACCGGGGCGTTCGGTGAGATGGCGCGTTGGCCCACGAAGGTCCTGTTCGAGCTGCCGAGGTCCTCGACCGTACACCCGCCCGCCACCCCGGAGCGGAAAGCGATCCGAGCGTGCTTCGACGAGACCTGCTGGCGGTCAATGTTGATGTCGCCGCTACGACGTCCGATCAGAGCCGGCAGTTCACTGAGACGCTCGGCCCGATGACCCGTCTCATCGAAGAGCAGCAGGCGCGGCGCAGCTCGATCGATGAAGTCCCTCGCCGCGATCCCATCGACCTCGGCTTCGGGCATTCTCGTCTTCTCGATGACGCTGGAGTCCAGCTCGACAGAGTCGTGATTCCTGTTGCGCTCTATCGGTGGAGCCGAAGCCGGAGTGGGAGCCGGAGCCGGAGT
>CBFHHK010000563.1:0-1084 GCA_965655435.1 Planctomycetota bacterium
ACCGTGGAGGACCACTCGCGGGACGCCGCCGGCCTGACCTACGTCTACCCGGTGGTCTCCCGGCGATCGGGGGGCGTCTCCGTGGGGATCAACCTGAACCCGAACAACGCCTGCAACTGGGCCTGCGCCTACTGCCAGGTGGAGGGGCTGGTGCGCGGCGCCGCCCCCACCATCCAGCTGGACCAGCTGAGCGGCGAGTTGGAGGGGTTCCTCGACCTCGCCAGCACCGAGAGGTGGATGGCTGAGCACGCCCCTGAGGGCGCCCGCCGCATCACGGATATCGCCCTCTCGGGGAACGGCGAGCCGACCACCTGCGCTCAGTTCGAGCAGGTCCTCGAGCGCGTGCTCGCGGTCCGCGCCCAGCGGGCGCTTGAGGTCCCGACGATCCTGATCACGAACGGCTCCCGGGTCCATGTGGAGGGCGTGCAGGCCGGGCTCCGCGCCATGGCCAAGGCCCGCGGCCAGGTCTGGTTCAAGCTGGACCGCGCCACGGCGGGCGGGCGCCAAGAGGTCAACCGAATCCAGGGGGGCTCGGAGCGCGCCGCGGACCAGCTCGCCCTCGCGGCGTCGTGCTGCCCGACCCGCGTCCAGACCTGCATGTTCACCGTCGACGGCAAGCCCCCCGCAGAGGAGGAACTCGCGGCCTACGTCCGCTTCCTCAGCGACCAGGTCGAGGCCGGGACCGCCCTCGATGGCGTCACGCTCTACGGGCTCGCCCGGCCCTCGATGCAGCCCGGCGCAGCGCGCCTGGGCCGCGTGGACGCTCCCTGGCTCGGGGCCCTCGCTGAGCGAGTTCGGGAGGCCACGAACCTCCCCGTGGCGGTCCACCCGTGAACGGCCCCGAGGACCCCCAGGCCGAGGACCCCCAGGCCGAGGACCCTGCGGCCCCCGGCCCGTCATCGAGCGCGGGGCCGCGAGGGCTCGCTCCAGCAGGTCAACAGCTCTCCCCAACAGACCATCGCCGCGACGGCGCGGAGCGGAGCATGGTCTACCCCGTCATGTCACGACGGGCGGGCGGGCTCAGCATCGGGGTCAACCTGAACCTCGGCCAGGAGTGCAACTGGGCCTGCGCCTACTGCGAGGT
>CBFHHK010000564.1:0-1083 GCA_965655435.1 Planctomycetota bacterium
GCAGCGGCTGCTCCCCACACGGGTTGGTCGCCTCGATCTGGCCGACGTTCTTGATGGGGTTCGCCGCGTTGATGCGATCAATGAAGACCACCCCGGGCTCCCCTGAGGCGTGGGCGTGCTCGGTGATCGAGCCCCACAGGTCGCCGACGCTACACGCGGCACCATCGCGCTCCAGCGGGGACCACTCACCGGTGAGGGGGTCGCAGACCTGGTGGGTCGCGCTCGGATCCTCCTTGAGCTGCTCCATGAAGCGGTCGGTCACCGCCACGCTGACGTTGAAGTTGTTCAGGCGCGAGCGGTCGTCCTTGCAGACGATGAAGTCCGCAATATCCGGGTGATCCACCCGGAGGATGCCCATGTTGGCGCCCTTGCGGAACGCGCCCTGCTGGATCGAGTCCGACGCCTTGGAGAAGACGTCCATGAACGTGAGCGGGCCAGCACCCTTACCCCCGGAGCTCTTCACGAGGCGCCCCGCGGGCCTGATACGGGAGAAGTTGAAGCCGGTGCCGCCGCCCGCCTTCTGGATGAGCGCAGTGGCCTTGACGGCCTCGTAGATGCCCTCGACCGAGTCCGGGACCGGGAGCACGAAGCAAGCGGAGAGCATCCCGCTTCCTCGGCCAGCGTTGGTGAGGCAGGGGCTGTTCGGGAGGAACATCCGCTGGCTCATGAGCGTGTAGAAGTCCCGGGCGACCTCGACGGCCTCCTCCGGGTCCGCGTCGAACTTCACCTCGGCGCCCGCAACGGTACGCGCCACGCGCCAGAACATCTGGCGCGGCGTCTCGTCCAGCTCGCCCTCCTCGTCACGGATCAGGTAACGGCGCTCCAGCACCTTGAGCGAGTTCTCGCCGAGGTCCGGGTCGGGCAGGTCCGCGGGCGGGTCGATCTTCCCGAGGAGCGCACCGGCGTCCTCGGAGGCTCGCGGCTCACTCGCAGGGTCAGAGGCCTCAGCGCCGCTTGTGATGGCGCTCACCCCCGTTGCGTTGAGGTCGTGCTGGAGAAGGTCGGATGCTTGCGGCTGCGTCGAGGTCACGTGATGTGGACTGGGCTGAGGACTCTTCGTCAACGTCGCCCCATCAGGCACGG
>CBFHHK010000565.1:0-1083 GCA_965655435.1 Planctomycetota bacterium
GCCAAGAAGCTCGACAAGCTGGGAAGCAATAAGTGGTTCGGAGGCAGTGGCGAAGGCGATCACAAACAGTCCGTCCATTTGGTCAAATGGTGTAATACCGGCAAGAAGAGGAATGGCACGACTTATTGCCGTTAGGATTGTGCTGGTATTGGTCTATGTCTTATTTATAATATTTTAAGAAGTCTCTTGAGCTAGATCTACTAAAGAGGGAGTTCCTAAATATGAACTAAAAAAAAGTCCTCCAATCCGGGTTGATGCTCAATCGAATCTCCTCCTAGAATAATGTCCTCAAGCACGGAATCAACATCATCAGGATCAAAGTCAAGTGGAAAATACAACTGGCGGCCCGGCGCCATCTTCATTCGCCCACTGTTGGCTCATAACCTGATACGTGCTCATCGGACTCATCGGCACATTAGATCGGCATGGGCAACTGCATGAAAAACAAGTGGGCCTTGCAACATCCATCCACGGTAATTGAAACAGGGATGGAGGGCACCGACAATATTCCTGAAGATGAGTCGGCGGAGTATCATCCGATTGGTCAGCCCTTGGATCATCATTTGATCGATGAACTCAAGCAATTTGAGGCACAGAGCACACTAACTCTGACCGAACTTTGTCTCGCCATTGACTCATCATCTGCCTCTGACAAAGTTCCCTCCCTCGCCATCCAGTCCCTCATCTCCCTCCTCGATGCCGATTCCGAAGCATTTCGTGGTGATGATCGCTCTACCAACACGCGTGAGCCTGACAGGATTCTCGTCGAAACTTGTCAACATCTGGTCAAAACTTTGCAGGACCTCTACGACCAACCCGTCCATCCTGTAGCCAGAGCAGCCCTACAGAAGGCGTTGAGCGTGCGAATGCCGTTTTTGCCGGACTCGGAGCGGTTTGCTATCGATGGGTGTGATACTATTCTCTGTCCGCCCGACACAAGTGGTTTGAAGAGTCCTGCAAGCGTCGTCAAGAACGTCCAGGATTTTTTGAGAGGGCTGAAGACCATTGGCGGGATTATGAGAAAACTTTCTGAGTTTCAAGACGAAGACGGCAATCTACTTGACGGATACGGGATGAGGGAGC
>CBFHHK010000566.1:0-1081 GCA_965655435.1 Planctomycetota bacterium
TTTCAGCGGGTTTGCCCAAGGCGGTCGCCCAGGTGGTTCCGGTGATTGATCGGGCTGCCGTCGGGGCGCTGCTCGGGCTGTCCCAGTATCTCGATTTAATTGTTCCGCGCGGCGGTAAGGGTTTGATCGAACGCGTTTCTGCGGAGTCTCGGATCCCGGTACTCAAACATTTGGACGGTATTTGTCATGTCTACATCGATGTCGATGCGGATGCCGAAAAGGCGCACCGGATTGCCATCAACGCGAAAACGCAACGCTACGGAACTTGCAACACGATGGAGACGCTGCTGGTGGCGGGCGAGCGAGCAGCGCTATTACCAGAGTTAGTGGCGGCACTGCAGGCAAAGGGCGTTGAGGTCCGAGGGTGCGATCGCGCGCGCGCAGCAGCCCCTGCGATCACCATAGAAGCAGTAGAAGCTGATTGGGGGACCGAGTATTTGGCGCCCATCCTATCCATTCGAGTTGTCGACCATGTTCAGGCTGCTATGGACCACATTGCCACGTTTGGCTCTGATCACACGGAGAGTATTGTCACAGAAAACGAGGAGACGGCGGCGCGATTCCTAAGGGAGGTCGATTCGAGTTCAGTCATGCACAATGCGTCGACACGATTCGCGGACGGCTTTGAATACGGACTCGGCGCTGAGATCGGCATTTCGACAGACAAGCTGCATGCGCGAGGTCCTGTTGGGTTGGAGGGGCTGACGTCGCAGAAATATATCGTCAAGGGTGACGGCCATATTCGTCAGTGAGTGGGTCAATCGTGACTGACGCGCAGGCACTGGGTGTGCTGGGTGGCGCGTTCGATCCGGTTCATATCGGTCATCTTAGAGGCGCGATTGCAGTGCGAGAGCACTTAGGCCTGGAGAGAGTCGATTTGTTACCGGCGGCACAGTCGCCGTTGAAAGACACCGCCACGGTCACGGCTACGGACCGCCTCGCAATGCTCGAGGCGGCGGTGCGCGGTGTGCCAGGACTGGGGGTTGATGCCCGCGAGCTGGTCCGGGGAGGACCCTCCTACACGGTGGATACACTGATCGAACTGCGCCGCGAAGTCGGTCAGGCGCGGCCACTGATTTGG
>CBFHHK010000567.1:0-1080 GCA_965655435.1 Planctomycetota bacterium
GATCTGAAGTCCGCCTGGAGCCCCGTGGGCGGGGGGCGCCCGGGGCGTCTCCTGGGGCCTCCTTCGGTGCGGGTGTGATGCGGGTGCCCAACAGGCGTCAAATCACCCCAGAACGGCCATGGAATGCCCTCTCTGGCCTAGCCGCGCACCTCTCCAGCGCGGATAATCCTCCCTTGCCGGGCCCCGCTGATGGGGTCCGCCAGCCCGCCATCTCCGCCGCGCCCGAAGGGGACGGGGAGACACTCTCCCGGGACCACCCATGACCGACACGGAAGCACCCCAGTTCGGGGGCAACACGACCCCGCGCTCCATCGAGCGTGAGATGAAAGAGTCGTACCTGACGTACGCCCTTTCGGTCATCCACTCGCGCGCCCTCCCCGACGTCCGCGACGGCCTCAAGCCCTCGCAGCGACGCATCCTCGTCGCGATGAACGACCTGAACCTGAGCCCCCGGGCCAAGTACAGGAAGTGCGCCAAGGTGGCGGGCGATACGTCGGGCAACTACCACCCGCACGGGGAGTCGGTGATCTACCCGACCCTGGTCCGCATGGCCCAGGACTTCTCGCTGCGCTACCCGCTGGTAGACGGGCAGGGGAACTTCGGGTCCATCGACGCGGACCCGCCGGCGGCCATGCGTTACACGGAGGCGCGCATGGCGGGGATCACGATGGAGGTCCTGTCCGACCTGGACAAGGAGACCGTCGACCTCGAGCCCAACTACGACGAGACGCGTATGCAGCCGACGGTGCTGCCCTCGCGCTTCCCGAACCTGCTCTGCAACGGCTCCGACGGCATCGCCGTCGGCATGGCCACGAGCCTCCCGCCGCACAACCTGCGAGAGATCGGCGCCGGCCTGATCGCGCTGCTCGATGACCCGGACCTGCCGGAGGAGGAGCTCTTCAGCCTCGTCCCCGGACCGGACTTCCCGACGGGCGGCACCATCATGGGCCGCAGCGGGATCGTCCAGGCCTACCGCACGGGCCGCGGGCTCGTCCGGGTGCGGGCGAAGTACCACATCGAGGAGGAGAAGAACCGCGAGGAGATCGTCTTCACCGAGATCCCCTACCAGACCAAGAAGGG
>CBFHHK010000568.1:0-1078 GCA_965655435.1 Planctomycetota bacterium
CCTGCGCGCAGCGAGCTGCGAAGCGCTCGTCGCCTCCGCGACTGACCGCCGCCATCACGAGCGCGGGCACGACATCCGCTCCCATCATCATGAGGGCTGCGCGGGCGAGCTCACGCACCGCCGGCGCCGGGGACTTGAGCGCCGCGAGGGCCCCGGGGAATCCGCTGACGTCCAGGGCGGGCGTCTTGACCTCGGCTCCCGCCGGCGCGATGCGCAGGATCCGCCCGTAGGCCTCCCGGTCCCGGGCGGCGTGCCCACCGACGCCGGGGTCGTACCAGTCCGCCACGTAGACCTCACCCGCGGGGCCCACCGCGACGTCGCTGGGACGGAACCACTGGCCGGTCTGACCGGTCTCGTCCGCCCGAGGGCGGATCAGGAAGCCGGGGTCCAGCTCGATCCCCGCGCCCACGGCCCGGGGCTGGTGGGCGTAGACCACGCGCGCGCCGGCGTCGCAGTTGAGCACCGCGCCGTCGATCCAGCGCGCCATGAGCTCCCCCTCGTACACGGCGACGCCCGTGGGCCCGCCGCCGCCGTTGATCGTGCCCGCCGGCAGGACGCCGGGGTCACCCTGGTGCCAGTGCGCCTCCTGGGTCGTGAGCCCCGGGCGCCGGTCCGCCTGCCACGAGCGCGACCCGTCCGAGCTGAAGAAGCCGTAGTCCCCCCCCGGCATGATCCAGGTGGTCCGGCACGAGCGGTTCCCGTCGTCGTCGTTGTCGGCGGTGAACAGCTCCCCCATGGCGTTGACCGCCACCTCGTAGTTGTTCCGGAAGTTGTGGCCCATCACCTCGATGTCCGACCCGTCGTGGTTCATGCGCAGCACGAGCCCGCCGGTCCACACCTTGCCGTCATCGCTCACGAGGCCGGGGCGGTTCTCCACCGACCGCGGGCCGCCGCCGCTGTACAGGCTGCCGGATCGCAGGGACCAGCCGTCGGGGCCCGTCACCATGTGCGGCCCCGCGTTGCCCACGGCGACGTACAGCTTGCCGTCCACGTGGGGCGTGACCGAGTGCAGCCCGTGGTCGTGGTCGAAGCCGCCGAAGCCGGTGAGCACCACCTCTCTGCGGTCGGCGATGTCGTC
>CBFHHK010000569.1:0-1078 GCA_965655435.1 Planctomycetota bacterium
CAGGCCCCCTGCAGCGGCTTCACCGCAGCCATCGTGCCCTGCTCAGGGGCCAGACCGCCGCTTCAACTCGCCCGAAGATCCGGCCCCGAGGCACAGGGCCACGCTCTCGGCTGTCGCGGCTGATCGCCGTCGCGTCCCCCACGACAAAGACCTCGTCAGGCCCCAGCTGGAGCGGGGTCCCGGCGCCGAATTCACCCCGAGCCGCCACGTGAAAGTCGCGCTCGACCCGGATGTTCCGGACCTGCAGGACGACCCCCTCCCCACCCAGCCGGACCCGTTCGCCGAGGCTGATCGAGCTCATGTCAAAGGCCGTCGGGTGGAGCGTGTTGCCCCGGTAGTCGTAGTCAAACTCGAGCTCGAACTCCCCGATCTGAAACCGCAGGAGATTGTCGATGTTGCTGAACGTGACCGGCAGCCACTCCCTCAGCGGCACCTCGGACCGACCGTAGATGAAGTACTCCAACGGCTCAGGAGCGGCCTTGCGGCGGAAGAGGTCAATCCGCGCCTCATCCTCACCCTCATAGATCGGGATCGAGACCTCGAAGACATCCCCCTGCTCCATCAGCTGAACGCAGAGACGCCCGCCCGCATCGAGGACCTTGACCTCAAAGGAGACCGACACGTCATGTACGACCTGCTGCCCCCGTCGATAGGACCCGTCCGGGCGCAGCCCGCCATCATCGATGCGCCCATGCAGCCCGAGGAGGCCGAGGCTGGCGGAGCGCGCCACCGCGCTCCCGTCCATCTCCCAGACCTCTCCCGGCCCCTCCTCCGACCCGGCTTCGGTCTCGCCGCCCTGCACCTGAGACCAGGGGTCCGCGTAGGCGCCGCCGTGCCGCCAGTGCTCACCGATGGATTGGAGGCTGGAGTCGAAGAACAGGGTCAGCGGCGGGCGGGCAGCGTCACCGCGCAGGGGGGCACCCTCGATTCGGACGTCCCCGGTCGGGTCCAGGGCGATCACCTCGCCTGGCAGCCCGATGACCCGCTTGATCGAGGCCCCACCGCCCACATCCGTGAACGCCACGATATCGAAGCGCTCCGCTGGCTCCGTGCCGTAGCGGAGGAAGACCCACTCCCC
>CBFHHK010000570.1:0-829 GCA_965655435.1 Planctomycetota bacterium
GGGAGCGGCGACGATCCGGTGATCCTGAGCCTCTCACTTCCGCTGCCTGTCTGGGCGGCGAGCGACGACGCTGCGGAGCGCGAGGCGCAGCACAGGCTGCGCGCTGCTCGCGCTCGCCTCGATCAAGCGCAGGCCGACCTCGTCGCCGGCGTTCAGGAGTCCGCCTTCGACAAGGACGACGCCGACCGCCGCATCGCGCTCTACCGCGACTCGCTCATCCCGCGCGCCGAGGAGGCGCTCCGGCTCACCATGAGCTCCTACCGCACCGGGGACGCAGCGATCCTCGACCTCATCGACTCCGAGCGCGCACTGCTCGAGTTCCAGCTTTCCTATTGGACCGCATGCCGCGCCTCGAGCCAGGCGCGCGCTCAGCTCGACGCCCTCGTCGGTGGAGCGACACGATGACAATGACAAGGACGCACTTCACGATCATCGCACTCGCGCTCGGTGCGGGGCTCTTCTTGCTCGGGCGAGCGACCGTCGGCGACGCTACCGGTGCCGAGCAACACGAACATGGGGCGCCCGGCGAGGGCGCAGCCGCTCCAATGGCCCCGGTACTCTGGACGTGCCCGATGCATGCCCAGATCCGGCTCCCCGATCCCGGGGACTGCCCGATCTGTGGCATGGACCTCGTCGAGATGGCGCCCGGCGACGGCAATCCACGGCGGCTGGCGATGTCGCCCGCGGCCAGAGCGATCGCGCGCATCAGGACGCAGGCGGTGCACCGCGCGAACGTCTCGCGCCCGGTGCGAATGACGGGGAAGATCGACTACGACGAGACCGCGGTCCAGACCATCTCCGCCTGGGTCGGTGGGCGCCTCGATCGACT
>CBFHHK010000570.1:839-1072 GCA_965655435.1 Planctomycetota bacterium
ACTGTTCGTCGACTACACGGGCGTTCAGGTGACAGCGGGCGATCACCTCGTTCGCCTCTACAGCCCCGAGCTGCTGATCGCGCAGCAGGAGCTTCTCTCGGCCATGAAGCGCAGGGCGTCCGCCGAGTCGGAAGCGAGCGAGTTCCTGCGCGACAGCAGCGAGCGCGCGTACACGTCGACCCGCGAGAAGCTCCTGCTCTGGGGCCTCACCGACGCGCAGGTCGACGAGATCG
>CBFHHK010000571.1:0-1069 GCA_965655435.1 Planctomycetota bacterium
GCCCGGTCGAGGCTCTCGTTTCCGAAGGTCGTCCACCAGGGCTCTGCCCCGACCTCGACGTCCTCGCCGGTCAGCGTGCTGAAGGCTTCTGGGAGGTCGATCTCGACGGCCTCGGCGGCAGGCTCCGGAGTGGAGCGGCAGCCAGCGGTGAGGGCGAGGCAGAGGCTCGCGATGGCGAGACCGCGTGGGGCCCGGATGGGGGAGCCGAGCAGGGGCCCATCCAAAGGGGACCCGGCCAAAGGGGACCCGGCCAAAGGGATCCCGGCCAGAGGGAGCCTGGACAGGGGAAGGCCGGCCGGGAGGTCGGGCGTCGAGCTACTCATCGATGTCCACCGCGAAGTGATCCGCATCCACGTTCTCCAGCATGTTCATCAGCACCTCGTGGAAGACCGCCAGGCGCTCGCCAGAGATCCCGTCCTCGAAGAGCCCTTCGACCTTGCGGGCCTTCTTGGACAGGCGGGGCAGGAGCGCCCGGGCCTCGGGTGTAAGCGCGAGCAGGTGGCGGCGGCGATCCTCCGGATCCGGCGCCCGGGTCACCAGCCCCTTGTCGCTGAGGCGGTCAACCATCCGGGTCACAGCGGTGCTGTCCACGCCCATCTGGCGCGTGAGCTCCGAGGCCGTGGGTCGGTCCGACCGGGCGATGAAGTGCAGCATGCCGACCTGGCGACGGGTCAGATCGAACCCTCTCAACTCCCGGTCGACCTCGGTCCGGAAGGCGGCGCCGAGTCGGTTGACCCAGTAGCCCGTCACGTGCGGGAAGGGCAGTCCCTCGTGGGTTCCGAAGCGAAAAGCAGTCATGACCGGTAAGTCTCGGACTTGGCGACGGCGCCAGGGGGCGCAAAGCCATGGTTCGACCGTAAGACTAATGCTCCTGCCAGTTCGGGCCGATGAAGCCCGGGCCAGGAGAGACTGGGAGGGGATCATCGGGCTCGCTTCTTCATCGATGGGGCAGGTGCTACCGTCCCCGCGGCGCTCCCCGACTCACGCCTGGCCTCTGGTGAGGTCCCCGCATGCCCAGCAACGACGGCCACGATCATTCCGGTTCGACCGCAGCCGGAGGCTCCGCGAC
>CBFHHK010000572.1:0-1064 GCA_965655435.1 Planctomycetota bacterium
CTGATCTACGACGTCAAGGTCGAGGACCCCAAGGTCCTCATCACCATGACGCTGACCTCCCAGTCCTGCCCCGAGGCCCGCACGATCCCCGACGTCATGCGGCGCCGCTGTAACAGCCTCGAGGGGATCGACGAGACCGACATCGAGATCGTCTTCGAGCCCGCCTGGACCCCCCACCTCATCTCCGACGAGGGGCGCAAGGCCCTCGGCATGGACTCCGAGGACGGGGACGACAGCGACGACTGAGTCCGGGCCGGGCGGAAGACTCGGGGCGGAAGGCTCGGGGCGGAGAGCCTGCGGTGGGTCCGCGGCTCGCCGCTCCACCGCCCGCTCCGGGCCTACTGGAAGACGTCCAGGTTTCCGGCTGGCCCCGGCGGGCGCGCGTCCGGGTTGGACTTGAGCTCCTCCTTCCAGGAGATCATGCGCGCCTTCGCGCCCTCAGCCTCGGCCTCGTCGATCAGCCCCTTGCGCTGGTAGAAGATCGAGAGCGAGGTGTGCGCGAAGGCGTCGTTGGGGTCGAGTTCGACGATCCGCAGCCCGAGCTCGATGGCCTCGTCGTAGCGCTCGAGCTGCATCAGCGCCATCGCCTTCCCGTGCATGGACTCGGTCCACGTCGGGTCCACAGCGAGGGACTCCTCATACTTCACGATGGCCTCCTCGTGCCGGTCCTCGCCGAACAGGGCGAGGCCCTCAAGGTACGGCGCCTGACGGCGCTCTTCGATCGAGTCAGTCATCCGCAGAGGGTAAGCCCGGTGGCCTTCAAATGGCGGCCTCGATCCCGAGGTCCGCGAAGCCCTTCTTCTCGAAGTTCTCCCGGAACATCGTCGCGAGCTTGTTGGCGGCGGCGTCGTACGCGTCCTTGTCCGACCAGCACTTGCGCGGGTCGAGGATCTCGGGATCCACGCCGGGGCAGCTCCTGGGCATCTTGAGCCCGAAGATGGGGTGCTCGTCGTACTCCATCCCGTCGGTGTGGAGGTCGCCGGCCAAGGCCGCGTTCAGGAGGGCGCGGGTGTCCTTGATGGAGATCCGCTTCCCCTCGCCGTAGGCCCCGCCGGTCCAGCCGG
>CBFHHK010000573.1:0-1064 GCA_965655435.1 Planctomycetota bacterium
CGACATCGACGACATGCCGATGCCGCTTCAGGTCAAGTTGCTGCGCGTCCTGCAGGAGCGCCAGTTCGAGCGCGTCGGCGGCGAAGAGACCCTGTCCTCGGACTTCCGCGTGGTCGTCGCGACGAAGGTGCCGCTCCGCAATCTGGTCCGTGAGGGGAGCTTCCGCGAGGACCTGTTCGATCGGGTGCACGTGGTGCCGGTGGGGCTTCCGCCCCTCCGCGAGCGCCGCGGGGATGTGCCGCTCCTCTTGCAGGCCATGATCGAGCGTCATGGCGGCGGCCGCGCGTACGACGTGACCCGGTCGACGCTCAAGATGCTCGAGCGCTACGCCTGGCCGGGCAACGTACGCGAGCTGGAGAACTCTGTTCAGCGTGCGATCGCCTTGGCTGGCAAGGCGACGCGCCTCGAGGCGGAGGACCTGTTGCCTCAGGACGGTCGGTGGCGCTCGACGGCGGAGGTTCAGGTGGAGGTCCGTCCGCTGCGTGAGGTGACCCGCGAGTGTGAGGTGGAGCACATCAAGGTCGCGCTGGAGGCGACGGGTGGCCACCGGTCCCAGACGGCCGAGCTGCTCGGCATCTCCCGCAAGGTGCTGTGGGAGAAGCTGAGGGACTTTGGCATCGACCCCGAGGAGTCCGGTGAGCCAAGCTGAGCGACCCAGGGCTGACGCGGGCCGGCTCCCGGCCGGGGCCTGCCCGTCCACTCGGGTCGCGCTCCCGGTGGGCACGCTGGTGATCACGGACCTGCATCTCGCACCCTTCGGTGACGAGCGGACCAGCCGCTTTGTGCGCCTGTGCGATCAGCTTGAGGGGGTCCCAGCTCTCGTCTGCCTGGGCGACCTCTTCGACATGTGGGTGTGTCGCCGACAGGTTCGTCTGGCCGGCTCGGCGCCCGTCCTTGACGCCCTGGAGCGCCTGGTGAGGCGCGGGACCGAGGTCCATCTCGTCCCCGGCAACCGCGACGCGCTGCTCGGCGCCTGGTTCGAGAGGCGCACGGGCGGGAATCTGCACCGGGACGGCTTTGTTGGTGAACTCCCAGGGGGTGGGGCCTCGGTGTTCGTTCACGGG
>CBFHHK010000574.1:0-1055 GCA_965655435.1 Planctomycetota bacterium
ATCGTGTCGCGAGCATCATCGGCCCCGACACTCTTAGCTGGCGCACCGAATGGTTCCCCAAATACCCGGGTGACGAAGGTACCGACTGGCACCAGGCGGAGAGCTTTGTCGAGTTCGAGGGAACAGAGAAGCTTGAGCCGACCGAGCCGCTCGGGAGGGTCGCGGTGTGGCTCGGTGCTCACATCGGGTACGGGCTGCTCTTCGCGGTGGCGGTCGCCGTCCACGGTGGAGGCTTCGGTCATTCGCTGATCAGCAAGGGGCTGATCTGGACCTCAATCGCGGTGGTGGGCTCCGGTGTGGTTGGGGCGGTGATGTGGTCGGCGGGACCGCGCTGGCTCACCCGCGAAGAGCGGGACCTGACCATCGAGGAGTGCTTTGCGCTCCGTCGGTCCATGGGGCAAAAATACGACCAGGGGGTCGCGGCGCTCGACAAGGAACAGCGCAAGCGGCTGACCAGGGCGCGGGCTGCTGGCGACCTCGAGGGCGTGGAGGACGGGGCGGCGCTGCGGGACCTCCTCGTCCTGCGGCAGCAGCTTGCTCGAGCGAGGAGTGAGGCCGTGAGGCTTGGCCGTGTCCGCTGGATGATGGTGGGCTGGAAGCTCGTGCATGGTCCAGCTGTGCTCGTCCTCGCGACGCTGATCGGCGTTCACGTCGCCATGATCTGGAGGTACTGATGGGGACCGTCGAGACCTCACGCGCTCCCATGTCGGAGGAGATGGCAGAGCACGTCCTCGCGCTCTCGCTGTTCGAAGGGCTACCGCCTGGGACGAAGAAGCTGATGCGCCGCTTCGCGAGGATCTCGCATCACTCCGGCGGCAGCGAATTCGTCCAGCAAGGTGAGTTCACGAGCGACTTCCACATCGTGATCAACGGGTCCGTTTCGGCCCTCCGGACGGAGCCCGATGGGGCAGTGCGGAGGCTCGCAGAGCTGTTCCCCGGAGACTGGTTCGGCGAGCTCTCAGCCCTGTCGAACCAGCCCTCTCCTGCGCGGCTCAAGGCCGAGCAGCAGACCACGCTCCTGACTCTGGAGGCGGGGCTCTTCAAGGACGTCTACA
>CBFHHK010000575.1:0-1048 GCA_965655435.1 Planctomycetota bacterium
ATGAGCAAGATGTTTGTCGACGTCCGACGCTGTATCGGATGCCACGCCTGTTCGGTCGCGTGCAAGACCGAGCACAGCGTGCCGCTGGGAGAGTTCCGCACCCGTGTCCGCTGGCTCCCGGAGCCCGGCGATGGGCGCATGACCTTCCTGCCGCTGTTCGCGGAGACCTGCGACCTCGGCGCGAACCGCGCCCAGCACGGGCTCGCCCCCGCCTGCGTCACCGCCTGCCCGACCAAGGCGCTGGAGCTCGTGGACGAGGCCCCCGCCGAGTCGCGCCCCCTCGAGCGCAAGGGCGACACGCGGGACGGCGTCGTCTACCGCGGTCACGCCCGCTGGCAAGAGGACGCCATGAACGCCGGCGTCGCGCTCTCCCCCGAGGACCCCGACCCCATCTACGAGCAATGGTAAGCCTCGATCGACGCGAGCTCCTGACCCTCGCCGGCGGCCTGGGCGCCGCGGCCTTCTCCGGCGGACTCCTCTCGGGCTGCAGCTCGAGCGGTGGCGGGAAGGCCCTCCCCTCCATGGACGACGCCATGGCGACGCGCATCGACTACGGTCGCGCGAGGCCCGTCCCGACCATCTGCTTCGGCTGCACGACCCACTGCGGCGTGATCGGCTGGGTGCAGGACGGCCGCGTCCGCCAGATCGAGGGCAACCCCAAGGACCCCAACACCCAGGGCGCCATCTGCGGCAAGGCCCAGGGCGTGATCCAGGCCACCTACGACCCCCAGCGCATCGTCTACCCGCTCAAGCGGGTCGGCAAGCGCGGCGAGGGCAAGTGGCGTCGGGCCACCTGGGAGGAGGCTATGACGGAGATCGGCGGCAAGCTCAAGGCCCTCCGCGACGAGGGCCGGCCCGAGGAGCTCGTCTTCCATTACGGACGCGACAAGACCAAGGGCTTCACCAGCCGCTGGACCGACGCCTTCGGGACGCCCAACCGCCTGAACCGACGCTCCATCTGCAGCTCGAACCGCCGCGTGCCCCTGATGAGCATGTACGGCCGCGAGTTCGAGTGGGAGTCCCAGGACCTCGAGCGCACGAACTACGT
>CBFHHK010000576.1:0-1047 GCA_965655435.1 Planctomycetota bacterium
CGCCGGCGCCAGTCACCCCCCCGGCGCCCGTCACCCCGCCGGCGCCAGTCACTCCGCCGACGCCAGTCACACCGCCGACGCCTGTCTCTCCGCCGACGCCCGTGACCCCGCCCGCGCCCTCGGGCGACGCGGTGGCCGGAGGGTTCACCGCCAAGTTCGCCACCTCCGGTGCGTCCGTTCTCGTGCCTCCGGGCCAGACGCTCCTTGAGGCCGCCGAGGCCGCGGGGATCGAGCTTGATAACTCCTGTCGCGAGGGGCAGTGCGGGTCGTGCCGGACCCTGAAGCGGAGCGGCTCGGTGAGGATGGAGGAGAACGATCTCTCCGATGAGGAGGTCGCCAGCGGCTTCATCTACGCCTGCGTCTCGCACCCCGAGTCGGACGTTGAGCTTGACGCCTGACCTTGACCTCGCCGATCTAACTTTCACTGCCATGAGCCACATGATCGTCACCGTCCGCATCACGACCCAGCGCGGTACGTCGAGCGAGCACGACCTCTCGGAGGGCGACTCGATCGGGCGCAACTCCGACAATACCGCCGTCGTCGATGATGAGACCGTCTCCGGGCTCCACGCGCGGATTCGAGTGACGGGCGGCGCCGTGACCCTGGTGGATCAAGGCAGTCGAAACGGCATGGTCCTGAAGCTTGGGGATGAGGGCCGCCTGACGGCCGCGCCGCTCGCAGAGGGGGGGCAGCTCTTCCTCGGTAACAGCCGCCTCGAGGTTCTTCGGGTCGAGGGCCTGAGCCTGGACCTGACCGTGCCTGAGTCTTCGGGGCCCACATGGGCCGGTGAGCAGGATCTGGATGTGACCATGCCCGAGCCGATTGCACCGGCTCCCGCTCCAGCTCAAGCTCCCACCCCGGCTCCGGCTCCCACTCCCACTCCCACTCCCACTCCCGCTCCGGCTCCCACTCCGGCTCCCACCCCGGCTCCGGCTCCCCCCCCGGCTCCGGCTCCCACCCCGGCTCCGGCTCCCACCCCGGCTCCCACCCCGGCTCCCACCCCGGCTCCCACTCCTGCTCCCACTCCGGCTCCGGCTTCCACTCCG
>CBFHHK010000577.1:0-1046 GCA_965655435.1 Planctomycetota bacterium
CGAGGCCCAGGGCGACCTTCGACTGGAGCGAGGCGGCCTGGACGAAGGGGAGCAGCGAATCGGAGTCCTCGGGCGCGGCTGCTGACTAGCCATGACTTCCAGCTGCGCGATGCCGTGCTGGGCCGCTTCGGCCTGCTCACGGGCACCGGCGAGGCCCAGTGGCGCAACGTACGCTACCTCGCACGCGACCCCCGGGACCCCTCGGGCCGCATCGAGCGGCGGCAGCGGCTCGAGCGCTCCGGCGCCGACCCGGACAAGCCCGTGGACGGCAGCTACCTCGGTCTGGTCCCGCCCTTCCCCGAGGTAGGCCGCTGGGCCCAGAACCCCCGGGAGTCCTTCGGCGACGTGGGCCCCAACCCCCAGCTCCTGGTCCTGTGGAGCATCGGCCAGAACGAGCTCGTGCCCATCGACGGGTGGCTGACCGCCTTCCACCGGCGGTGGGGCCCGGAGGGGGTGGAGATCCTCTCGGTGGTCTCGCCCAACGACGACGAGCGCATCGACGAGTACCTCAAGGAGCACCCGGTCCCCGGCAGCGTCGCCGTGGACTCGCGGCCCTACGGGACCACGGGCATCGGCAAGACCTTCACCGAGTACTCCGTTCGCCGGTTCAACCTGCCGCGCGTCTTGCTCCTCGACGTGGACGGCACGGTCGCCTGGGAGGGGGACCCCGGCTTCTCCTCCCAGAGCAAGCCCAAGCCGCCCTTCGCCTCCTACGTGGACACGCCCATGGAGGACCTCGCCGAGCGTCGGCAGCTGATCAGTGTTCGCCGCTGGCGGGAGGCCTGGCAGCGCAAGGGGGAGTCGGCCCTCGCGAGCGGCGACCTCGCTGGAGCCATCGAGCTCCTGCGTGAGGCGGGGGGCTTCACGGACTCGCCCTTCCTGGACGTGCAGCGGGCGACCGCGCGGCTCGAGGCCATCGAGGCCGCCATCGCAGACCCCGATGAGGTGATCGACGTCACCACGGACGCCGGGGCCACCCCCGCGCTGGCGGTGCTGATCGAGTGGGCCGAGGCCCTGGAGACGCCCTTCAGCAAGAAGCGCAAGGC
>CBFHHK010000578.1:0-1037 GCA_965655435.1 Planctomycetota bacterium
CCCTTGGCGCGCTCGCAGGCGCGCATGAGGAGGACCGCGAGGACCAGGCCGCCACGCCCAGGAGGTTGTTCCGGGATGAGTCCGGGGCCATGGGCGAGGACGCCATCGCTCTCAGCGACGAGATGAACCGCGGCCTGTCTCTGTCCGAGGGAGAAGTGGTCGTCCAGACTCCCCAATAGAATCGGGTCGGAAACAACCGTGACCGGGGGCTGACTAGCTTCCCGCTCATGAATCGCCTCATGCTCCCGCTCGGCCTCATCGGCATCCTCGGCCTCCTCTCGGCCCTCCTTCCGTCCCGCGCCCCCGTACTCGGAAAGGGTCCCTCCGCCGCCGGCCTACTCGCCATGGTCACCAGGGCAGAAGGCGGTCAAGCGGCGGCCCAGTTCAACCTCGGCGCCCGCTACTCCGCCGGCGACGGCGTGCCCAAGGACAGCCAGAGGGCCGTCGAGTGGTACCGCAAGGCAGCCGAGCAAGGCCACCCCAAGGCCCAGGTCAACCTGGGCCTCGCCTACGCCAACGGCGACGGTGTCGCCAAGGACCTGGAGGAGGCCGCAGGGTGGTACCGGCGGACCGCCGAGGCCGGCTACCCAAGGGCCCAGTTCAATCTGGGGCTCTGCTACGCCCTGGGCGCTGGGGTCTCCAAGGACACCACCGAGGCCGCCAGGTGGTACCGCGAAGCGGCCGAGCAGGACCTCGCCGAGGCCCAGAACAACCTCGGGTCCTGCCACGTCAACGGGGAGGGCGTCACCCAGGACCGAGTCGAGGGGTACGCGTGGTACGCCGTCGCCGCCGCCAATCGCGACCGGCTCGCGGCGTCCAACAAGGCTGCGATGTCCAGGACGATGACCGTCAACGAGTTGCGACTGGCGCGGCAGCGATCGGGTCAGCTCCGGCAGGGGCTCGCGAAGAGGCAGCGCAAGACAGACTGAAGCTGAGCCGTGGACTCGCTGCCGCGAGGCCATGAACAGCGACCGCTCTTGAGGCCACAAGACCGGTCCGGAGCCGTGCCGGTGATCTCGGCCTGGTAATGGTCCTTC
>CBFHHK010000579.1:0-1034 GCA_965655435.1 Planctomycetota bacterium
GCGTGTCCTGGGCCGCCGAGACGCTGCGCGTTGCGGTGTCCGACACGGGGGCTGGGGTCGAGTCGTCGGCGCGCCACACGATCTTCGAGAGCTTCAAGCAGGGCGACTCTTCGGACACGCGCCGCCACGGCGGCACGGGGCTCGGGCTGGCCATCAGCCGCAAGCTCGCGCGGATGATGGGCGGCGACATCCAGGTGGACAGCGAGCTCGGTCACGGGAGCACCTTCACCGTCACCCTCGCTGCCCCCCTGGCGGCAGAATCAACGGCGGCAGAGTCAACCGCGGCAGAGTCAACCGCGGCAGAGTCAACCGCGACAGAGTCAACCGCGGCGGTGCCGGCCGCGGCGGTGCCGGCCGCGGCGGTGCCGGCCGCTGCCGAAGCAGCCCCCGATCTCGACGAGCAGACCTCCAAGGCCTGCGCGCTCCTCGTCGACGACGTGGCCACCAACCGGCTCCTTGGCCGCAAGGTCCTCCAGCGGGCGGGCGTCGAGGTCGTCGAGGCTGTCGACGGCAGTGACGCCCTGAAGCAGTTCCGCGAGAAGGCCGCCGTCGGACAAAAGTTCACGCTGATCCTGATGGACCTCCAGATGCCGGTGACCGACGGCTATGAGGCCACGGAGGCCCTCCGTTCGCTGGGCTACAGGGGGCCGATCATCGCGCTCTCAGGGTCCGTCATGAAGGAGCAGAAGAGCCGCGCCATGGAGGCTGGCTGCTCCGAGTTCATCTCGAAGCCGATCGTCCCAGACAAGCTCATCGAGATCTTGAAGGGCGTTGTGGACCGAGCCCGATCGACCCCGACCTGACTCGCTTCCCCGCCCGGCGCAGGCGGAGCGGCCTCCTGAGGAGCCCGCTGCGGAGCCTGCGAGCGACAGGGCGGGCGCCCCTTCAGTCTCCGATCGTTGCGGCCTGCTCCCGCGCCGTGCGGGTGAGCTCGAAGGCGCCGTACGCGATTCCGGCGGCGAGCCCCACCGCCAGGACCCCCAGGGCGAAGCGCTTCCAACCCGGAAGCTGATTGAGGTCGTCCCCGCCCCTGT
>CBFHHK010000580.1:0-1031 GCA_965655435.1 Planctomycetota bacterium
GCCTCCTCCGCGTGGATGCCGGTAGAATTCAGTCATGAGTCACGCTGCCAAGTCCCCCGTGTTGTCGCTCCTCGCAGGTGCTGCGCTGAGCGGTGTCGTTGCCGCGCAGGGCTACTTGACCGCTCCTTTGGCGCCGCCGGAGAACCCGGTGACAGCGGAGAAGGCCATCCTCGGCAAGGTCCTTTTTTGGGACGAGCAGCTCTCGAGCGATGGCTCGATGGCATGCGGTACCTGTCACATCCCGTCGGTCGGCGGCGCCGAGCTGCGCGCGGGCCCGGGCACGCGCTTCCCGGGTCCGGACGGAGTCTTCGGGACGGCTGATGACGGCTTCGGGTCTCCCGGAGTCGTGAACACGGACGGCTTCGGTCACTTCGCGCCCTCGACCCTCTTCGGGCTCGATCCCCAGGTGACCGGGCGCTACGCGCCGAGCCCCATCACGGCGGGCTACTTCCAGGACCTCTTCTGGGACGGTCGTGCGACGAGCAAGTTCACCGACCCGGTCACCGGCGCGACGGCCGTTGCCTCGGGCGGGGCGCTCGAGTCGCAGTCTCTGGGGCCGCTGCTCTCGGACGTGGAGATGGCGGAGCCGGCGCGGGGCTTTGCTGACCTCTCCTTGAGGATCGGCGGCGCGCGTCCGCTCGCCCTCGCGACCAACCTGCCCCCGGACGTCCTCGCGGCGCTGCAGGCCTATCCCACCTATCCGGACCTGTTCAGGCAGGCCTTCGGGACGACCGACATCACCCCGGTCCGGATCGCCTTCGCCCTGGCCACGTATCAGCGCACCCTCGTCGCGGACGAGACGCCCTGGGACGACTTCCAGCGCGGCATCCCCGGGGCGCTCTCCCCTCAGCAGCAGCGCGGGATGGCGGCCTTCGAGACCACTGCGGCCTGCGCCGTCTGCCACACCCCGCCGCTGTTCTCCACGGGCGGCTACCACGCGCTCGCGCTGCGTCCTTCGTCGGAGGACATCGGCCGCGCCGCCGTGACGGGCTACGCCTGGGACGAGGGGAAGTTCAAGACACCCTCCTTGA
>CBFHHK010000581.1:0-1026 GCA_965655435.1 Planctomycetota bacterium
GCAGGAGGCGTACGACGACAAGAACCGCATGCTGAAGCAATCGCAGTTCCAGGAGCTCTTGGAGCTCCAAACGGACGAGGAGCCCGAGTTCGTCGAGGAGATCGTGGCGATGTTCGTGGACGACGCGGAGGCGATGCTCGTGGAGCTGGAGGAGCTATTCGCGGAGGGCGCCGAGACGCCCATCGACTACGCCAAGGCCAGGGGCGTGCTGCACAAGCTCAAGGGGAGCTCGAGCACGTTCGGCGCGGACGGGGTGCAGCAGAAGTGCGAGGAGCTCCGCGAGCACTGCATAGGCGAGGATCCCTCCAAGTGCCGCACGGGGGAGGGCAGCCTCGCGGAGCTGCGCGAGCGCGTGGATGAGCTCGCAGCGTTCCTCGCTAGGTACACCGCGAAGACAAAGGAGATCCAGGAGGCGAAAGCCGCGGCGTCGTGAGGGGAGGGGGGCCCTCCCCGCGCGGGGTTCATCCCCCGTACAATAAAATTGGGACCTTGGCGCAAATATCATAGCAACGTCACGGATCCCCCCTATAGCCTTGAAATGACCAATTAATGAACCCTCGATGATGTGCGTGACGCCTGACGCGTCGAAATCCGGCTCGTCCGCTCGTGCGCTTTTTTCACGCAAGACGCAACGCGCGCCCTTTTCTCATTTTTCGAGACGGCTCGCACTGCGCTCCGCACGCGCGTTCGGAATGGGGAAGAGACGCGCGCGGTCGCCCTCCCCCCCGTCCTCCTCCTCCTCCTCCTCGGGCGCGACGGATGGGGAGGTTGACCCTAGGCAGGCGGGGATACTTGACAAGGCGGCGGCGCAAAAGCGCGCCGAGGCGGGAGAAGCGAGCGATGCGCCACCGACAACGGCGCCGACGAGCGCCGCGGTGCTCGCGCGAGGCAGAGGCAGAGAAGGCACGCCCGAGCCGGTCGACGACGAGAACGACGGCGAGAATTACGAGGTCCGGCGGCTGTTGCGGAACCCGCGGTACTTCGACGACGACTTCGAGCTCGCGGCGGTGCGCTGCTTCCGGTGAG
>CBFHHK010000582.1:0-1024 GCA_965655435.1 Planctomycetota bacterium
CGCTCCTCCTTGAGGCGCTTCAGCTGGTGCTCAAACGCCGTCCGTGCGCGGCGGAGTCGCTGCCGCAGGGCTTCATTCGTGATTCCGAGCTGTATCGCAAGGGCGGACCGTGAGTCGCCGTCCACGGCGGCGCGGATGATGCGTCGGTCTGCGTCGCTCAAGGAGCGGAGGGCTCGCGCCAGGATCGCCTCGGACTCCGACCGAAGGAGCGCGGTCAGTGGTGTGGACGCCTGGCCGTCGGAATCCGCGTCCATTGCGATCTGGTCGAGCTCGTCATGTGCGTGGCTCGGGGTGGGCCCCATGCTCTTCAGACGGTCGAGTCGCTTCCAGCGGAGGCGCTGCTGGATGAGGGACAGGAACTGCGCCCGTGAGTTGAAGTAGAGCGAGCCGAACCCGGGGAGCAGGTCACCCACGACCGACTGCATGAGGTCCGTCTTGCCGAACTCCGCCGAGGCCCCTCGTGGGCTGCCGTCAGGTGCTCCGGGGCCCCCCATGAGGAGGTCCTTGAAGTAGGACAGGAACTCTCCCTGGACGGCCCTGTTGGACTTGCCGATCTCGAAGGCCAGCGCGAGGACCGCGTCTTCTTGGTCCATGCGTCCACCGACGAGGGAGTCAAAGGTGGAAGAGTACTCCCAATCCGCCAGCACCTCGGCGCTCGCCGGTCCCAGCAGGTGGGCCGCGAGCCGTCGGAGTTCGTCGGGGGGGGTCATGGGAGGGGCAGTCCCGCGAGGCGCGGGCGATCGAGGAGCTCGCGCCCAGGGGGGCAGGGGATCTTCCCGGAGCCCTGCCTCCCTGGAACGCGAGCAGTGGGGCTCCCGCTGGCACGCGTCACCTCCGCTGGCGGAGGCGAGGCGTTCGCGGTCGCCGTGGGCGGAAACCGAAGCGCCTGTCATGGCGTGACGGACGAAGCCGCGATTATTTTCCACGCGCAGGGCGTCCCGCTTGCCGAGCACACCTTCCCGACCCCGTGGATCCCCGGGTGTGCGCTGCGCTGCTGAGCACTGTGCCCCATGCCCGCGCAGGC
>CBFHHK010000583.1:0-1016 GCA_965655435.1 Planctomycetota bacterium
CTTCGCCGAACGCCGACCCTCGACACCCTCCTCCACCGACGCCGCGAGGAACGGCTCGACGATCCTCGGGTCGGGCCGCGAGAGGGCGTCCGCGAAGCCGAGCGCCATGGCCCGGGGCTCCAGGCGAGGGTCCGGCGCCGCCACCTCGAAGGACATCACGTGCTGCCACGGGAGGTCGTCCGTTTCACGAGCGAGCTCGAAGCCGCCCGCCGCCATCTCCCGCAGCACCTGCGCCTTGCTCATCTTGTGCCGCAGCTTGATCGGTACGGACCGATCCTCCGAGCGGAACTCCACCAGGACCACCTGGCCCCCCGGCCGCAGGGCGCGTCGGATGTGATCCAGGACCCTCACGGGGTGGGAGAGCTCGTGGTACACGTCCACGAGGAGCACGAGGTCGCAGGAGGCCTCCGGGAGCCGCGGGTCGTCCACCGTCGCCTCAACGTACTCCAGGTTCTCCAGCGACTCCTCCGCGGCGCGCTCCCGCAGCAGCATCAACATCTCTGGCTGGAGGTCCACCGCGAAGACCCGGCCTTCGGCGCCGACCGCCCTCGCCATGGGCAGGGTGTGGTACCCGTTCCCACACCCCAGGTCGCAGACCGCGTCGCCGGCCTTCACCGCGAGCCAATCGCGCAGGGCGTCCCCGTTCTCCTCATCCTCCCGCGTCTCTCGCAAGAGCCAGGGTGCGCCGGTCCAGTGCATGGTCCTGGCGATCCGTCGACCGAGGTATTCGTCGCGGCCGTCCGAGGAGGCCTCGGGGTCGGCTCCCTCCTGAAGGGAGAGGGCCAGCAGGCCGAGGCAGAGGAGGTGGATCATGTCGAGACGCGTTGTGGAGAGGAGGGTGGACGCCACGCGGGGGAGGCGCCGGGCGCTGTCTACGAATGTGACACGCTACGGAATCAGCGCTGGACCATCGGCGAGGTGTCTCGATTCGGTCGATGACAGGGCATCGCGGGGCGCCAGCACCCCGCCACCCCCATGACGAATTCGTCTCAAGTCCACGTCGCGATGCCCTCTCT
>CBFHHK010000584.1:0-1015 GCA_965655435.1 Planctomycetota bacterium
CCGCGGCGCCCTCTCCGCTGCCGACGCCAGCGGCCTCGCGAGCGGCACGCTCCGTCCCCTGGACTTCGGCGGACCGGTGCAGCGCTACTGCTCTCCGGCGGTCCCCAACTCCACGGGCGCGCCGGGGGTCGTGGACGCCCTCGGGAGCCTCCAGGCCGCGTCCAACGCCCTCACCCTCGAGGCCTCATCCCTGCCCGCGAACGCCTTCGGCTTCTTCCTCACGAGCCAGAGCCAGGGGCAAATCGCCCAGCCGGGCGGGAGCCAGGGGGTCCTGTGCCTCGGCGGCGGCATCGGCCGCTACGTGGGCCCGGGCCAGATCAAGAACTCGGGGGCCGGCGGGGTGTTCCAGCTGGCGCTCGACCTGACCCAGACGCCGACTCCGACCGGGTTGGTGACGGTGGTCGCGGGTGACACCTGGAACTTCACCGCCTGGCACCGGGACGCGGTGGGGGGCTCGGTGACCTCGAACTTCACCGACGCGGTGTCCATCACCTTCCAGTGACCCCTTGAAGGCCCTCTCACTCGGCCTCCTCGCCGCCGCGCTGGCGGCGGGCGAGGCCGCCGCACAGTCGCCCCCGAACGTGCTGCTGGTCGTCGCCGACGACCTGGCGGCGGGGGCGCTCGGGGCCTACGGGAACCCGGAGGTCCTGACGCCCAACGTGGACCGCCTCGCCGCCAGGGGCACGGTCTTCGACTCGGCCTACTGCCAGTATCCGGTGTGCGCGCACTCCCGCGCGTCCATGCTGAGCGGCCTGTACGTGCAGCAGCTCACGGGCTCGAACGGCGGCTTCACCAACCTCGACAGCGTCCTCGGCTCCCGCTCGACGCTCCCCGAGCATTTCCGGCAGGCCGGCTACACCGCGGCGCGCGTGAGCAAGCTCTATCACATGCGCGTGCCCGGCGACATCACGAACGGGGCCGCCGGCTCCGACCACGTGCCCTCCTGGGACGTGGCGGTGAACGTCCAGGCGCCCGAGTGGCAGACGCCGGGGACCGCCGGGCACTACACCAACGA
>CBFHHK010000585.1:0-1012 GCA_965655435.1 Planctomycetota bacterium
CCGCGCGGCCGGCGCTCCTGCGGGGCCGCGCCCTCGCGGGGCGGCGTCAGCGGACGTCCAGGTCCACGCCGTCGAGCCCACCCACCGGCGCGCATCCCACGAGCGAGAGCATGGTCGGCACGACATCCTCCGTCCCCACACGATCGCTGCGGGTCGTGGCCGATACCCCCGCGCCCATGAAGACCAGCGGCACCCGCCGGTCGTACATGTGGTGCGAGCCATGGGAGGTGCCGAGCCCGCTCGGGACCAGGACGCCAGGCGCGTTCAGCAGCACCACGTCCGGGGTCCTACCCGGGAAGTAGGTGTTGCGGATGAGCATGTCCACGCCCGTCGCCTCGTCCGTGAGGGCGGCGACCGCCCGATAGTCGTGGGCGCTCTGGACCCAGTCCGTGGCCGTCACGGCCGCCTTGGCGACCTCGATCAGCTTGTCGCAGGCCGCCTCGACCGTGATCTCAGCGGCTGCGAGGTCACGACGATCCATGACGAAGCCACCGTCGCGGCGGTAGACCCGCACCCGGTGCCCGAGCGCCTCGCCGAGCGCGAGGCTCACCTTCGCCGTGAAGCTCCCGGCCTCCGCGAGGGGGACTCGGCGGGAAGGCTGCCCCCGGTCCGCCACGTACTCCGGCAAGGGCAGGACCCCGTGATCAGCGCTGAGCGCCACGACCCAGCGCCCGGCCCCCACCCGCTCGTCCAACTCGACGAAGAGAGCCCCGAGCTCGAGGTCGAGGCGGAGCAGCAGGTCGGTGACCTCCTGGCTGTAGGGCCCGAAGGCGTGCCCCACCACGTCGCAACCAGAGAAGCTCATGGCGAGTAGGTCGGTCGCCTCGTCCGTCCCGAGGTCGAGCTCTCGCAGGGCGATGCGGCCCATCTCGACCGTGAACTGGTCCACGAGCGGGGTCTGGTAGACCTCGCCCGCGAGCCGCGCGGGGCTCGACGCATCCCCGAGGGTGTACGGCAGCTGAATACCGCGGGCGCCAAAGGGGCGCTCGCCCGGACGCTCGTCGGGCGCCGT
>CBFHHK010000586.1:0-1005 GCA_965655435.1 Planctomycetota bacterium
CCGAGGTCGACGATGTTGACGGGGATCTCGGGATCGAAGACCTGCTTGAGCTGGTCGTAGACTTCTTCAGTGGTGGGCATGGGGGGGCTCCTGGGGTGAATTCTGAGCACAGGGAATAAGCCCGCCACGGCGCGCCGTCCAGCCACGAACGCAGAACTCGCGAGCGGGGCCGGGGGGCGGAGGCCCCACCCCGGGACCCTGTCCCGTTCCGTGGCCGGGGAGTGAAGTCTCCCGCCCTATTCACATGGCGTGTTTGGCGCGGCGGTGGCAGTGGGGGATACTCGGGTATGTCCGGAGCAAGCGGAGCGGAACCGGTGGTCTTCGAGCCCATCTACAAGGAGCGCGTCTGGGGCGGGCGCCATCTGAATACGGCCCTCGGGAGGACGCTCCCCGACGCAGAGGCGCCGTTTGGAGAGGCCTGGGAGGTCGTTGATCGCCCTGATGATCGGGGCCTCGTGGCGACCGGGGAGCATGCCGGGAGCACGCTCCATGAACTCTGGAGCCAGCGCCGCGAGGAGCTCTTCGGGGCGGGCCTCGAGGAGGCCGGCCCGGACTTCCCCTTGCTCCTGAAGGTCCTGGACGCGAGGCGTCATCTTTCGGTGCAGGTCCACCCGCCGACGTCTGTCGCGACGCGGCTTGGTGGAGAGGCCAAGACGGAGATGTGGTACGTGCTCGCCGCAGAGCCTGGAGCGAAGCTCTTCGTCGGCGTGAAGGAGGGCGTGAGCCGGGAGTCCTTTGAACGAGCCGTGGAAGAAGGAGAGACCGAGGGCACGCTGCATGCCCTCGAGCCCAAGGTCGGCGAGTTCCTCTTCATTCCAAGCGGCCGGCTCCACGCCATTGGCGCGGGGTTGGTTCTGTTTGAGATGCAGCAGAACAGCGACACGGTCTACCGGGTCTTCGATTGGAACCGAGTGGGGCTCGATGGAGACCCCCGTCAGCTCCACACGCAGGAGGCACTCCAGTGCATCGACTTCGACGACGTCACGCCATCCATGGGCGAGGCGC
>CBFHHK010000587.1:0-1001 GCA_965655435.1 Planctomycetota bacterium
GCTGGGCCGTCGCCGCCCTCGGGCTCATCTCGGCGCCGGGGCTCCTCGAGAGCGCGGCTTACCGGCTGGAGGGGCCGCTCTTCGGGGTCGTCTGGCTGCTGGCTGTGACAGCCGCCATGAAGAAAGAGCTCCGCTGGGCGCTCGCCTGGAGCGCCATGCTCGGCTGGATTCGACCGGAGGGCATGGCGCTCGGCGTGGCGACCTGCTGGCTCGCTGTGCCCGGGGCCAGCTCTGGGGCCGGCTCTGGGGCCGGCACTGGCCTGGGCGCTGGGGAGGGGGCGGGAGCCCGGACGACGCTGCTCCCTGATCCCGGAAGCACCGCAGCGAGGCTGGACGGTCTGGGACGGGGGGCCGAGCGGCTCGGCGTTCTCGCCCTCAGCGCCCTGCTGACGGTGGTCCCTGTGAGCGTCTTCCGGCGGGTGACCTACGGGGCGTGGCTCCCGAACTCCTATCACGCCAAGCGATCGGATCGCTCCCTGCAGGAGTGGATGGACGGGGCGGAGTACGCGGCGCAGCTGATCATCGGGCCAGGTGGCCTCGCGCTCGTCGCGCTGGCCGGACTCGCCGCCGTTCGGCTACGAGCCGCGCGTCGCGAGGGTGGCGCCGCGGCTCATCACGCCCAGCGCGTCGCCCTCACGCTCGCCGGGCTGGCCCTCGCGATCCTCGTTGCTTCCGGCGGGGACAGCTACCAAGGCGCGCGGTTGGCTCTGCCGGTGGGCATTCCCCTCTGGCTCGGCTTCGCGGCTCCCCGGCTAAGGGGTGCGAAGGTCCGCTCGGAGAGTCCCGCGCTCGCTCGCCTCTCCATCGGCGTCGGGATCGCGGCCTTGGCGCTCCAGACGGCCGGCCTGGTGGGCGCCTCGCTCTCGGAGGGTTCCGTCCGCGCGCGCCTGCTGGCGTCCGCGTCGGGGCCGGCTGGAATGGAGATCTTCGCGCCGGAACAAGAGGCCCTTGAGGCGGCGACGCGTGCCCTCGACGGGGAGAGCTTCGCCCACCGGCATCTT